>CAZOLN010000106.1:0-9719 GCA_964580565.1 uncultured Anaerolineales bacterium | reverse complement strand
CACGCCCGTCACCCCCACCCCCACGCCCACGCCCACCGCCACCCCCACCCCGGCCGCCCACATCGCCTTCTGGGCCGACGCCACCACCGTCCCCGCCGGCTCCTGCACCACCATCCGTTGGGAGACCGAGAACGTGCAGGCCGTCTACCTCGACGGTCAGGGCGTCCCCGGCGATGGCTCCCGCCAGGTCTGCCCCTGCACCCCCGAGACCCACACCCTGGAGGTGATCCTGCGGGACGGGAGCCACGAGGTGCGCACCCTCACCATCGACGTCACCGGCTCCTGCGTCACCCCCACGCCGACACCGGACACCGTCCCCCCGCCGGTCCCCCAGCCCATCGGCCCCGGAACCACCGACGAGAACAGGCCCGAATCCACCTCCTGCCCGCTGACCCTGCGGTGGAACCCCGTCTCCGACCCCAGCGGCGTCGTCTACAACGTGACGGTGATCCGGCAGAGTTACGGTGGGAACTGGGAACTGGTGGGATCGTGGTACGGCCTCACGGCCACCGAACTGGAGATCAGTGGGGATCCGAATTTGTGCGGCTACGCGCTCTACGCCTGGAACGTGCAGGCGGAGGATGGGGCCAGGAACCGCAGTTCGCCATCGCAGTACCTGTACTATGAGATCCCCATCCCATAGGACGGCAAGCGAGAGAGGAGGGAAGGATGGAGAAGAGACAGAACAGGCGATGGGTGACTCTGATCGCCGTGATGCTTGCCCTGTGTCTGTTGACCCTCGTCGCAGGAGTGGGGATCTATCTGTTCCGGTACGTGCTGCCGATCTGGGCTAAGAGCGACTCGCTCCCCACGGTCTGGTTCCACGCCCCCACCAACGGGGACGAGGTCGCCGTCGGCGCGACGGTCCCGGTCGAGATCGGGGCCACGGTCCAGGGCAGCACGATCACCCTCCTGCAAGTGTGGGCCGACGGCGTCCTCGTCGGCGAGATGCCCACGGACGCAGAGGCGGTCAGCGGCTCGTGGGGCTGGCTGGTCACCTCTCCCGGCGACCACACTCTCGTCGCCCGCGCCTTCGACGCAGAGGGAAGGGTGGGCGTCGCCGCCGTGCGGGTGCGGGCGGTGGAGACGGCCGACGCCGACCAGGACGGCGTGCCGGACGAGGCGGACGCCTGCCCCGACCAGGCCGGCCTGCTCCAGCAGAACGGCTGTCCGCCGGGGGTGACCGACGCCGGAGACCCCAGAGATCCGGACATCCAGGAGATCGTCGACCGCTGGGTGCCCCCTGGGACGGACGAGGAGCAGATCGGGGAAGCCTCCCTCCCCGGCGAGGAGGAGACCGCCGAAGAGGGCGAGATCCCCTCGGAGGAGGAATCCACCGAGGAGGGGGCCGGGGAGGAGGAGGAAGGGGAAGGGCTTCCCCCGTGGTTCGACCGGCGGATGCCGCCCGGCGACTGGGCCGTGGGCAGGAACTGCCCCCTGTGCCCTCTGCTGGAGGACCTGATGGAGCGGGAGGAGGAAGAGGAAGAAGAGGGCTTCCGCGACGAGGCCCTTTCCGGCATCGTGATCGTGGTGAAGGCAACCGAACTGCGCACCGCCGAGGGGTGGAGCGGCGTCTACTGCTATGTCCGTTTCACCGGCGAGGACTGGACGGCCGTCCCGGATAGCCAGCAATCCCTCTATCCAAAGGCGGGCGGGTTCTGGGACATCGCCCCCTTCCTGGGGGGTGAGCACGGCCGGGCCGTTACCCTCCTTGAGGGAGAAGTGTTGCGGCTGGAGATGGAGTGCCTGGGACGGACCGACGATCCGGTGGCGGAGCCCCAGTACCTGGGCCATTTGGTCCGCGAACACGGCCCCGAGGACTGGAACGGTCAGCCCCTCGTCGCCCGCGCCGAGGCCGGGGGGAACTGGTTCGAGGTCACCTACCGCATCTGCGCCGGGGGGTGCGACGAGGACGTGATCCCACCGCCCTACGGCCTTCGGTTGCGCACCGAGCAGGTCGGCGGCACGACCGTCCGCACGCTCAGCTGGCAGTGGCGGGGGGACCGGGAACAGATCGACGGCTTCAACGTGTACCGGTGCTTCGGCCGGACCGGACGCTGCCACCTGATCGACATTGCCACCGTTCAGGGCGTCGTCGTCGGTCGGAACACCCTCCTACCTCCCTGCGGCCAGACCTACCGCTTCGAGGTCCGGGCATTCCGGCAGACCGAGGACGGGATCGAGGAATCCCTCCCCAGCAACCCGGTCTGGTCCGCCTCCTCCGCCGCCTGCGCGGGCCGGAACCGGCTCGCCATCCAGGAGACGCGGGGACCCACCCGGTATCGGGCGCGGATGTACGTCGACCTGGAGTACCGGTACATCGGCGACCACGGCGACCGGGTGTCGATCTTCGCCTACCCCTTGAAGGGGGGAGAACCGGATCCCTCGTTCTTCTGGAGCAGCGCGACGGTCAGCGGGGCGGAGGATGGGGAGACCACCGTCGCCCTCTACTACGCCGGCTCCGAACGTCACACCACCGACGGCCTTCGGCTGGTGATGGTCTCCCAGGACGGCGAGGTGTTCTACCGGCAGGACGTGGCGTACCCCGTCGAATGGTATCCCTCCCAGCCCGATCTGATGATCACCCGCGTCGAGCCAGTGGTCCGGCTCGTGAGGGGTTTCACCGTCGAGGAGGTGATGCGCATCTACGTCCACAACGCAGGCGACGCGCCGGTGTGGTCGTGGGACGGCCAACTCCAGATCCGGCTGGCAGACGGCCGGGTCCTCTCCCACCCCAGCCCGTCCGACTACGCCGGGTTCCTGTCCCCCGGCAGGACCGTCTACGTCCTCTGGCCCTGGTGGCGGGAGGACGTTCGGGAGGACCTGGAGCCGTCCTTCCAGGTCGTCGTCGATCCGGCCAACACGGTGGCGGAACTGAACGAGGAGAACAACGTCTACGAGGCGACCGCCAACCGGGTGCGCGTCGTGCTGGACAGGATGACGGCCTACGGGCACGAGGAGCGGCGGGGTGGGTTCATCGGCCTGACCGGGGATTTCCACGCCAGGACCGGTGGGGAAAGCCGCTGGATCCACTTCGACGGCGCAGTGCGGGATGATTACGTCACCCAGTCCACCATCTTCGGCGATATGGGCATCTACGACCCCCACGAGGAGGGAATCTCGATCTGCCTCGGGGAGGAGTACGACTTCGGCGATCAGATTTTCCCCGCCATCCGCCCGGAGACCTGTCCCGAGATGGCGATAAGGTGGCAGGGCGCGCACATGCCCTGCTTCCTTGGGCTCGTTGACGACTGGCCATCTCAGGATGAGCTCTACGACGAGATCTGCGGCCCTCTGGCGGAGCAGGGCTCGGCACCGGAGACGGACTGGGTGGAGATCCCGGTGTGGCCCGGCCACGACCTCCAGCTCTCGGCAACCCTGTACGACGTCGATGTGGAGTACCAGTTCCCTGCGGGGCACCGGGAGGAATGGGAGACGGTGTGTGAGGTCGGAGAGGTGATCACGCCGGAGGAACTGGAGGGGTTGCCGATGGAGGTGACGCTGGGTTCGCCCGAGGAGGGATGTGAAGTGGTCGTGCACCTGGAGCCCGCACCATGATGGGGAGCCCACCCTCTTCCCCTCCTCCCCCTACGGGAGAGGAGGCAAGATCCAACAGTTGGCATCAGACGAGGAGGTGAACGGTGAACGGGAAACTGCGCAACCTCTGGCCCTTCGCTGCCGCACTGATGGCGGTGGTGGGTGTGTGTGTGCTGATTACGCTGCTGACAGGCCCGGCTCCCGCGCAGGCCGCGCCTGCGGGTGCTTACCGTTATGTAGCACCAACGGGTGAGGACAACGGCAAGTGCACAACGTATGCCCCCCCTTGTCGGACGATTCAGTACGCCCTGGAACAGGCGAGGGATGGAGACATTGTGTTGATCGCCGAGGGAACCTACCCCGGCACCGTGACAATTGATAAGGATGTAACATTGGACGGAGGCTACTACTACACGTACACAGGCCTCTTCTATTATTGGAACCGCTCCACCTGCGTACCCACCCGGACGGTGCTGGACGGCCTCGACGCGGGGCGGGTGGTCAGCATCAGCGCGGGGACCGCGGTTACCCTGAACTGCCTGACCGTCGCCAACGGGAACGCCGGGACCGACCCGGGCGGGGGGATCTACGCCTGGGACGCTGCCACGGTGACCGTCTCCAGCGCCGTCATCTCCGGCAACCGGGCTATGATCGGAGCAGGGGTCTACGCCTACGCTACCGCCTTTGTTCTGAGTGGCACAAGGATGATAAACAATGATGCAGTGGAAGAGGGCGGCGGATTGTACCTGACGAGGACCCAGACCGTGGCGGTTCAGCAGTGCGAGTTCCTCGATAACGACGCTAGTGGAGGCAGCGGGGCTACGATCAAGTACGCGGACCGGGTCGAGATCGTCGCTGCCACTTTCGGGATGAACAAGGCAAGGACCAGCTTCGGGGGAGGGCTGTCCCTTTTCGAAACCAAAAACGTAACGATAGTGGATTCTCTATTCGTCAGCAATATCTGTGGGATCAACGGTGGAGGAGTATATGCCTATAGCACCACCCTCGCCTTAAGCAATACGGAAGTGGTGAGCAATGTTGCCACACGCGACGGCGGAGGAGTGTGCCTGGAAAGGGCCGACGGCTCGAGGGTCGAGGGAAGCAAGTTCGTCAGAAATCGAGCATCGAGGGGCGGTGGGGTAACGATCATTAGCTCGGATCGAACCCGGCTCGCCACCTCGACCTTTACCTCCAACACGGCCGTTTTAGGAGGAGGGCTATACCTTGAGAGCAATGCCCCCCTCCTCGCAGGGAACGTATTTTCTTCGAACACTGCCACCTACGGCGGAGGTTTGTACCTCCAGGGGGCTCAGGGTGGCGTCGTCTCCGGCAACCTCCTTATCGGCAACCTGGCCACTGGCGGCGGAGGGATATATTTGAATAACATGGACGTCTCGCTTTCCCTATCCAACAACATCGTTGTTGACAACGAGATCTCTTCTGGAAAGGGGGCCGGGATTCACATCTCCGGAGGGACGACACGTATGGCCCACAACACCCTCGCCCGCAACGCTGGCGAGGAGGGCATCTACCTCAGCAGTGGCGGGATCGCCATGCTGACCAACACCATCCTGGTGAGCCACAACGTGGGGATCAGCCTGGCGGTAGGAGGTAAGGCCACTCTGACGGCCACCCTCTGGGGCACCGACACCTGGGCCAACGTCCTCGACTGGGCCGGCTCTGGCACGATCCTCACCGGCACCCTCAACTTCCGGGGCGACCCGGCCTTTGCGGATCCCGACGGCGGGGATTACCACATCGGCCCCGGCTCGGCCGCCATCGGCAAGGGGGTGGACGCCGGGGTGGCGACCGACATCGACGGGGACCGCCGCATCGGCGCGCCGGACATCGGGGCGGACGAGTTCATCACCTTCACCTACTTGCCGTTGACGCTGCGGAATTACCCGTAGGGGAAAGGGATCGGAGCACGTCGGGCGGGGTTGGGCGCGGCCCACCCCGCCCGACGTTCATCGGCTACTGGCGGGGCTTTCGGGAGCGACGGGCCAGCCAGCGAACCAGGAAGACCAGGCCGACGACGGGAGCGGCGACGACCAGGACCGTTGGCAGGCCGACGATGAGCAGATAGATGAGGGCCTTGACGGTAAACTCCAGCACGTCCAGCAGGAGTTCCAAGGCGTTGCGAACCGTGCCGGGCAGGTTCCACCCGCCTACCTCCAGCGGCTGAGCCAGTTCATCCGGTGTCAGGTTGACCGTGATGGTCGCCAGCGCCGTCTGGTTCTCCAGATACTGCATCCGCCCGCGCACCACCTCGATCTCCTCCTGGGTGCGGCTCAGCTCGGCGTACACCTGCATCACCGCCTCGGTGTCCTCCGCCTGGTCGAGGAACTCCAGCAACTGCGCTTCCTTGGCCTGCAGGTGCCGCAAGCGGGCCTCCAGGTCTACGTACTCCTCGGTGACGTCCTGCCCGGAAATGGACTCCTGCCGAACGGTGGTCGCGATCTCCTTTACCCGATCGAGCGCGACATCGAAGGACTCGGCAGGCACCCGAAAGGTGACGGAGGCCTGGACCCCCTCCTGATACTGATAGGTGTTGAGGGAGACCACGTACCCTCCCAACTCCTCGGCCAACGCGTTGATCTGATCCAGCGCTTCCTCCGTATCCGGGACGATCAGGTCCAGGTCGGCGGTGCGGATGACCATCCGCTCCGCCATGCTAGGAAGGGAAGCAACCGCCAGATCCTCTCCCATGTCCACAGAAGCCGGGAGCGGAGCAGGCGCCCCCTCCATCACCGCCACCTCCGGCATTCCCTCCTCCCCACGGGCCGGCCGGCGAGCGACCGCACATCCGGAGAGACCGAGGGCCAATATCACCAGGAACAAAGCCCCTTTCCACATCCTTCCTCTCATCTTTCACCTCCTCACAGGGTAGACTCTCTACCCTGAGGACGACCGCCAGCCCCCGTTGGTTCCCTCACCGCCCTACCATCAATCGCTCGATCAGACGACGAGGGAGGCCCTGTGCCCGCATTCGCTCCTGCGTCACCTCCACGGGGTAGTCGACCCGATACACGTCCCACGTCCCGGCCTCGGTGTCCAGAATCGCATAACTGGCCCTCGGGTCCCCATCCCTCGGTTGACCGACGCTCCCCGGGTTGAGGATCATCCGCATCTTGGGGTTGCTCAGCCGGACCGGTTCGGGGTACGGGGGGACCAGGCGGTAGTAATCCTGATGCTCCTGGTCGAGGACGAAACCGATGGGAATATGCGTATGCCCCACGAGGCACACCGGGGCCTCGAAATGGGCAAAGTTAGCGACCGCCTGCTCCATATCCAGAATGTACTCCCAGATCGGCTCCCGCGGGCTGCCGTGGACCAGCAGGAAGCCCTCCTGCTCGATACGAGTGGGGCGGGCTTCCAGGTACGCCCTGGCGATCGGGGTGAGCTGTGCCTGGGTCCATGCGTTGGCCACCCGGGCGTCGTGGTTGAACTGGTTCAGATCCAGTTTGCCCAACGCCGCCCAGTCGTGGTTCCCGGCGATGCAGATGTGCTCGAACTCCCGGATCCGGGCCACACACTCGTTGGGGTCCGGCCCGTATCCCACTAGATCACCCAGGCACCAGATCATATCGAAGGAGCCTGCGTCGTTGAGGACGGCTTCGAAGGCGGCCAGGTTGGCGTGGATGTCCGAAATAACGAGATAGCGCACGCTGCACCTCTCTGGCGCGAAGTTTCGGGCCCATTATAGCGATTTTGAGAGAGCACGCCAGTTCAACGAAGCGACGTCAAAGGGGCGATGGCGAGGGGTAAAAAAAGGCAGGGGCGGCCTCAGGAGGTCGCCCCTGCCGACGTCGAGAGATCATGGGACCGGAGAAACGATGACCTCCCGGTTGGCCTCCAACTCGTCCGGGGCCACGTCGTCCTCGGTGAGGAAGATCTCCGCGTTGCCGTGGCAGGCATCGCAGGACCGGTTCTGCGGCGTCACCCGCTGGATGTTGTGGGGCGTGGCGTAGGTCCAGGTGGGACGGGCGTCGAAGTTCGGCAACAGGTTCTCGCCGTAGAAGGAGAAGGTGTCCCGCGCGACCGGGACGTGCCGCAGGACGACGTAATCCCAGGGCCGCTCCGGGCTCTGGATCGGGTTGCGCCCGATCTTCACCATCATCTGCGCGGGATCGGTGCGGAAGAAGGGCGTCCCATCGTCCGCCCTCTGCACGTGGCAGTTGTAGCAGTGCTTGTACTCCGCCGAGTGGCAGACCTGGCACTGAAGCCGCTCCAGGTGGATCTCGTCGTGCTGTTCGATCCCGTCGCCGGGAGCCACGTCGTCGTGGCATCCCGCCTGGGTGCAGGAGGGCGTGGCTGGCCCGTCGTACCGATGGTTGAAGTCGCCCAGCGTGCCGTGCATCTCGCCAGCGGTGTGGCAGTCCTCGCAGATCATCCCGCCGGGGTTGTAGTGGACGTCGGCGGGGTAGTGACCGCCCTCCTCCCGCTCGTTCTTCCCCTTGTACTCGTCCTCCACGCGGCTACCGTGACAGCCGGTACAGGTGAGGTAGGGCGGAGGGGTCCGCTTGGCGTTGTGGTTGGCCAGAAACCCGCCGCCCGCGCTGGTGGGCCGGCTGACGTGGCACTGGCCGCAGGTGGCGTGACAACTGGTGCAGTGCGTGTTGTAGGCCTCCATCAGTTGGGGCCAGTGGGCCTCGTCGCTCCGCTCGGCCAAAACGGTCAGGTAGCCCTGCAGATCGTAGTGCAGGCTGTCGACGTGGGCCCGAGCGATCTCACCGTGGCAGAGTTGGCAGGTCTGCTCCGGGTCGGGATCGCGCACCATCCCCTCGTGGGCCGCCTCCATATCGTCGGTCCCGGGGGTCCCACCGTGGCAGGCGATGCAGCCGAACTTGGCGTGGTAGGTCGCCAGGAACCCCTCGTCGCCGATGAAGACCTTTTCCCATGCCTCCAACGGAGGCAACGCTCCCCCTCAACCCTCCCCCTCGGAGAGGGATTCCTCCTGCTCCGGCTCAACGGCCAGTTCCTGGAGTTTCTCCTGGTCGGTGTGGCAGGCGATGCAGTTATCGCTGCTGACGACCCGCATCTCCGGCTCGGGAGGAGGGAGCGGGAAGCGGGCGGCTACGGTCTCCACCGGCGCGGCCTCGGGGCCGGCCTCCGCGCCCACGACGACGACCGGGGTCGGCGGCGGGACGGCGGGGGTGATCTCCGGCGGAGCCGCGCATCCAGCCAGGAGCAGGCCGACCAGCAGCCCTCCTAAGGCTAGCAGCGTTCTGGTGCTCCTCATACACGCCCTCCTTATCCTGTATCACCACAGAGGCACAGAGGACACAGCGTTCTCTCCACCAACCTATGGGATCGGGAGGTGGGGCGGGCAGCCCAGGGGCCGCCCGCCCCCTATACCTCTCACGCCCTCACGGCAGTTCGTGCGGCTCGGTGTCGACGGGGTAGCCCATGCTCATGTCGTCGTTCCAGCGCGGGTTCCCCTCCCGAATCGCCCAGGAGGCCACGCCGAACTTCAGAGAGTAGGCGTCGTAGCCGAGCATGTTGAGGGCAGCGGTGACCTGTCCGGCGGTCTGACCGGTGTAGCAGTAGACGACGATCTGCTTGTCGGACGGAAGTTTGGAGAGGTTCTCCTCGGAGAAGAGGGCACCGGCACCGATGTTCACCGCACCCGGCAGGTGACCCGCCTCGTAGTCCTCCGGCTTGCAGATGCTCAGAATGAACGGATCGTTGGTGTCGTCCCCATCGTTCAGGTTCTCGTAAACCGCCTCCGCCGTGATCAACTTCATCCCCTCGCCGAAGTAGGCAGCAGCCGCCTCCTCGACGGTGGCGCCCAGGGGGCTGGGGAGGTCGTAGGTCTCGGTGGCCTCGTGGGCTTCGGTGTCGAGGGGGTAGCCCATGCTCATGTCGTCGGACCAGCGAGGCCCGGAGACAATCGCCCAGGCAGGCATACCGAACTTGAGGGAGTAGGCGTCGAAGCCGAGCATGTTGAGGGCGCCGACGACCTGCCCGGCGGTCTGCCCCGTGTAGCAGTACACCACAATCTGCTTGTCCTTCGGCAGCGCCGCCAGAACCTCAGGGGTGAAGATCTCCGCAGCACCGATGTGCACCGCGCCAGGCACGTGCCCCTGCTCGTAGTCCTCCGGCTTCCGAATGTCGAGAATGAGCGGATCGTTGGTCTCGTCACCGTCGTTCAGGTTCTCATAGACCGCCTCGGCGGTGAT
>CAZOLN010000105.1:0-9840 GCA_964580565.1 uncultured Anaerolineales bacterium | reverse complement strand
GATCGGGACGCTTCATAACTCAGCATGTACACTGTGCTAGACATGAGCGCTCAAAATTTTTCCGAGTTCTCTGTGTCCTCTGTGTCTCTGTGGTCACTGGATGGTGTAAACGTTGCGCATCACCTCGCGCGGGGTGGTGATCCCCTGCCGCACCTTGATCATCCCGTCCCGCCGCATCGTGATCATCCCCTCGCGGACCGCCTGCTCTCGGATCTCGTCGGCGCTGGCCCCGTCCATCAGGAGGCGGCGGATCGGTTCGCTGAGGGTCAGCACCTCGAAGACGCCGGTGCGCCCCCGGTAGCCGGTGTTGGCGCAGAAGTGGCACCCTTGGCCTTTGTAGAAATGGGTGAGGGGGGCTCCCATCTCCTCCTCGTACACTCGGCTCTCCTCCGGCGACGCCTCGGCCAGCATCCGACAGTGCTCGCAGACCCGTCGGACCAGCCGTTGGGAGACCACGCCGACCAGCGCTGAGACCACCAGATAGGGCTCCACGCCCAGGTCGACGAGCCGGAAGAGCACGCCGACGGCGTCGTTGGCGTGGATGGAGGAGAGGACCAGGTGGCCGGTGAGGGCGGCCTGCACCGCGATCCGGGCCGTCTCCTGGTCGCGGATCTCGCCGACCATGATGACGTCGGGGTCCATCCGCATGATCGCCCGCAATCCGGTGGCGAAGGTGATCCCCGCCTGCCGGTTGACCTGGATCTGGCTGACCCGCTCGAACTGGTACTCGATGGGGTCCTCGATGGTCATGATGTTGAACTCCTCCCGATCGAGCCGGTTGATGGTGGCGTAGAGGGTGGTGGTCTTTCCCGCGCCGGTCGGCCCGGCGACGAGGATCATGCCAAAGGGGAGGGAGTACAGGCGCTCGTATGCCTCCATCGCTTCCGGGAGGAAGCCCAACTCGTCCAGTTCCATCAGGGAAAGGGATTTATCCAGGATGCGCATGACCGCCATCTCTCCCCGGATCGTCTCCGCGGTGGCTACCCGCACGTCCACCTCGCCGTGGCCCCCCACGAAGACGAACTGGCCGTCCTGCGGGCGCCGCCGCTCGGCGATGTTCATTCCGGCCAGCACCTTGATGCGGCTGATCAGGGGGGCGTGGACCGAGAGGGGGACCTCCAGGGCGTCGTGGAGGATGCCGTCGATCCGGTACCGGATGCGCAGGATGCCGTCGTCGGGGACGATGTGCACGTCGGAGGCGCGGTCGCGGATGGCCTGTCGGAGGATCAGTTCGACGACCCGGCTGACCGGGTTCTCGGCCACCTCCTCCGGCGTGAGGCGGGGGGCCTCCGGCAGCGCCGTCGGCTCCGGAGCGATCTGGTCGATCTGCCGTTCGATCTCGCTGCGGCTTCGGTAGTAGAGGGTGATCGCTTCGTCGATGTCCTCCCGCACGCCCAGGGCGGGCCGGACCCGCATCCCGGCGCGGAGGGAGATGTCCTCCAGGGCCCGGATGTCCTGGGGGTTCTCCATCACGACGATCAACTCGCCGCCGATGATGTCCAGCGGGATGGCGTGGTAGCGGCGGGCGATCTCCTCTGGGACGAGGGCCAGGGCGCGGGGCTGCACCACGTGCCGCTTGAGGTCGATCAGGGGCAGGCCCAATTGGAGGCTCCGGGCAACGGCCACGTCGCGGGGGGTGATCACCCCCTGCGCCAGGAGCACATCGACGACGCTTTCCCCCTCCTTTGCCGCGGCCCGGGCCGCCTCCAGTTGTTCCGGGCTGACCAGGCCAGCCTCTACCAGTATCTGGCCCAGGTCCCGCGGCGAGGACTCATCGACCATCGTCGTCGGCCTCCCCTGTAGGACACAACAATCCCCTCAGCCGCTCGGCGAGGGCGCGGTAGGACCTCTCGTCCTCCTTGCCTCGCTCCGACACCACGGCCAGCACCGGCCGGTCCAGCCCCTTCGGCAACTCCGAGGAGGGGGAGCCGAGGAGGACCAGGTGGATGCGCTCCCGGTCCACCCCCGCTTGTTCCATCAATTTCAGGGCGGAACGGGCTGCCGCCGCAGAGGTCATATCGTTCCGGGCGACGAGGAGCACGCCTCCGAGCCGTTCCATCGCCGCCAGCAGCAACTCCAGTGGGTACAGGGGGAGGATGGCCAGGACACACCCTGGCTCGGTCAGCAGCAGGTCGAGCACGAACGCGACATCCTCCGGCTCCATCTGCCCCGCTGTCCCTCGACCCTTCAGGTTCCCCAGCAGGCGGAGGCCGCTGGGATGGCGGGTTGCCGCCGCAAGGAGGGCCGCCCCCGCCCCGATGTCGGAGAGGGGCAGGGGTTCGGGTGGGGCGGGGACCTCCAGCATCAGGAAGGGCTCCACCGAGAAGGGGCGCAGGTCCACCAGCGTCGCGGGTGTCCCTTCCGAGACCAGGGCTGCCCCCAGACGTGTGCCTACCTGCGTGGCCTCTTCCCCGTAGGCACCGACCAGGAGCACGCCGGTGCCGTGGAACGTCTCTTCCGGGGTTGCCTGCACGAGGGAGTGGACCGTCTCCAACAACTCGGCCCGGCTGAACGGTTTGGTGAGGTAGGCGTTGGCCCCCATCCGGGTCGCCATCTCCTGGTCTGCCGGGTCGGTCTTGGCCGAGATGACCACGACCGGGATCTCCGCCGTCCGTGGGTCGGAGCGCAGCCGGCTCAGGACCTCAAAGCCGTCCATCCCCGGGAGCATCAGGTCCAGCAGGACCAGGTCCGGCCGCTCCGTCTGACACGTCTGGAGGCCCTGAAGGCCGTTGTGGGCGACCAGGATCCGGTATCCCTCTGAACTCAACTGCTGCTCCAGGAGCCGGGCCGCCAGAAAGTCGTCTTCAATAATAAGAATCGTCGCCTCCAAGCCGGCACCCCCTCTTCTGTCGGTGAACTCTGAATCTGTGAAAATTATAGCACACTGTCCAAGCAAATCCAAGCACGTTTGGGCTGGGGCGCAGGGCCATCGCATTTTCTAGGGAGCAAGAGGTGACAGACGGATTCCACCGCAGAGACGCCGAGAACGCGGAGAATGGAAGGGAAAAACGTTGAACTCTGCGCTCTCTGCGGTTAAGGAAAATGCGATTGCCCTAGGCGGGGGCGTGTTTCGATGGTGGGGTGTGGGGGGCTGGTCCGAGGGGCCGGGGGACATTCGCCCTCTTGGAGGGATGGGATATAATTCGGGGGACAAATCACGGCAGGAGGAGACGCAGATGGGTTCGTTCACGTTGATGGTCGTCACCGCCCACCCGGACGACGAAGCCCTGGGGCTGGGAGGCACGCTCGCCCGGTACGGCGCCGAGGGGTGCGAGGTCTACGTGGTCGCCGCCACGCGGGGCGAGGCCGGGCAGATCTTCGAGCCGGACGCAGCCACCCCCGTCACTCTCCCCCACGTGCGGGAACAGGAGCTCCGATGTGCCTGCCAGACCTACGGGATCCACCCGCCGATCTTCCTGGATTATCCCGATGGCCTTCTGCCGCTCGTCCACCAGGGACAGGCGGTGGGGAAACTGGTCCGCCTCATCCGCCGGTTGCGTCCCCACGTGGTCGTCACCTTCGGACCGGACGGCATCTACGGCCATTACGATCACATCGCTGTCCATTGGTGGACCGTGACCGCAGTGGACCTGGCGGCGGATCCGGATTGGTTCCCCGAGGAGGTGGGCGAGGATGGTCGCCCCCATCAGGTGGCCAAACTCTACTACCGCGTGATCGCGGAGGAGCAGTTGACGATGATGGCCCAGAACGGGCGGCCCGCAGCGGTGATGCGGGACGGGGTTCCCTTCCGGTTCGTCGGGTGGAAGCGGGAGGAGATCACCACCGTCATCGACGTCGACGACTATGTAGAGGCCAAACTCCAGGGGATCCGCTGCCATCTCACCCAGATCGGCCGCCAGAGCCCCTTCTTCACCGCCCCCGAGATGGTGGTCCAGGCCCCCTGGTTCCGTCAGGAGAACTTCGTCCTCGCCCACTCCACCGTCGGCTGGCCGGAGGGGGTGGAGGACGACTTGTTGGCAGGGCTGCGCGATTGACCAGAGGGTGGAGCGCGGTTATAATGGGCATACTTGTCGGCTGAATAAAAAACCGCAGAGACACAGAGGACACAGAGAAATCAAAGTAGAGATCTCTGTGGCCTCTGTGTCTCTGTGGTGAGGACACCTGACGGATGAAAGTAACGACTTGGAGATCGATTGGGACGTACATCGGCCTCGTCGCCTGCGTCGGGCTCGCCTTCGTGCTCCGGATGGTGGAACTGGACCTCCCTGTTCTGCGTTGGGACGAGGGCTGGAGCCTGGCCCACGCCAGCCTTCCCTGGTCGGCCCTCTTCCAGGTAGCCTCGGAGGACTGGCATCCCCCTCTCTACACCGTCTTGCTCAAGATATGGCTGGTCACCGGCAAGACCGCCTTCGGGATCCGGTACCTCTCGGTCCTCCTGGGCGTGCTGGCGGTTCCTTTGAGTTATCGGATGGCCTTGGCGTGGCTGGGAGACCGGCGCATCGGCCTCCTGACGGCGCTTTTCGTGGCCGTCGCGCCGCTGCTGGTGTACTACGGTCAGGTGACCCGGATGTACCCGCTGGCGGCCGTGATGGTGCTCCTGGCGGGCTACTGTTTGCTGCGCGGCGCGGGCCTCCCCGGCGGGTGGCGGTACGACCTGGGGCTGGCCATAGCCTCGGTGGGGGCGATGTCCACCCTCTACCACACCCTCTGGCCGCTGATCGGCCTGTACCTCTACGGGGCCATCGCCGACCGGCGTCGACTCCCCCGGCTCATCCTCGTCGGCCTGGGGGCGGTGCTCCTCTACTCCCCGTGGCTGATCTACGCCTGGCCCACCGTCCGCGCGCGGATGGCCACGGGCCCGGCGGCAGGGGTCGACCCGCTGCGGGGCACCCTCGCCTACCTGGGGCCGACCCTGGAGGGGCTGGCCTTCCCCTACGGCTCCGGCTGGGTCGCCACCGCAACCTTTGGGCTGACGCTGCTGGTCGGGTTCGCCGTCCGGCCGCCCCGCCGCGAGCAGGCCCTCCGGTTCCTGTTGCCCGCCCTGGTCGTCGGGACCACGGTGTTGGGCATCGCTTACGTCAGCCAGTCCTCCCGCTGGTTCGCCGTGCGGCACCTCGTGCCAGCGATCCCCTTCCTGGGGCTGCTGGTGGCCTGGGCGCTCGACGGCCTGCGGGCGCGCTGGCGGCCGCTGCTCCCACTGGCGCTGATCGCCCTGACGGTGGCCTACTGGCCCACCTGCAGCCGGTTCGTGTACGCCAAGACGCTGGAGGTGGTGGACCCCTTCGATCCGACGGCCGATTACCGGTACCTGGGCGAGCGTGCCGGACCGGACGATCTGGTGTACTTCAACGTGCTCAGCAAGGCCGGGTGGTACGAGAACCTGCGGCAGCCGGGCGACCCCGCTTGGTCGTACGCGATGCGGTGGGACCCCATCATCGAGCCGATGGAGCGGATCGCCGCCCGCATCAGCCGGGACGCGGAGCACCACCCGCGGCTATGGTTCGTGCTCTACAAAGGCACCTTCGGGCCGAACGGGGACCTGAAGGTGTGGCTCGACGAGCAGTTCTTCCCGGCCGGGGGCGAGTGGCAGGAGGACACCCTCTACCTGGCCTACGCCGTCCCCGGTGACAGGTGGGCCGAGGTGGCGCCGGACGCGTTGTTCGGAGGGCTCATCCGGCTGCGGACCGCGCGGTTCACGCCCCAGGTGGAGCCCGGCGGGGTGTTCGCCGTCGAACTGCGGTGGGAGGCGGTGGAGCCGGTGTCGACGGACTACAAGGTCTTCGTCCATCTGACGGACGAAAGCGGCGCACTGCTGGCCCAGCACGACGGCATCCCCGGCAGCGGCTCCCGCCCGACCACCACCTGGGAGCCCGGTCAGGCCGTGTTCGACCGGCACGGCGCGTTCCTCCCGGCGCAGGTGCCCGGCCGGATACGGGTGTGGGTCGGCCTGTACGACCCGGCGACCGGAGAGCGGCTCCCCCTCCCCGACGGGAGCGACCGGCTCGAACTGACGACGCTGGAGGGCCTCCCGTGAAACGCTGGGTGCTGCCCTGTACCTTGATCCTGCATCCTGCGTCATGCATCCTGTGAGGAGAGAACATGCCCCAATGTGATGGCTCAGCCCAGGTCTCCGTTGCCGTTGAGGCGGAAAGGAAGTCGTTCCTGAACCTGCGGGCGGGGTTGCTGCGCCCCTGGCTCAACGGCCCAGCAGCGCGTCGGCTGCTCGCACGGTACCAGAAGGTGTCGCCCGGCGTGCGGCTAGAACTGGGATTGCGGCTGCGCATCTGCCCCTTCGAGGAAGTGGCGCGGCTGGTGCCGCCTGAGGGATCGGTGCTGGACCTGGGGTGCGGCTATGGGCTGCTGAGCCTCCTCCTGGTCGGAGAGTCGAACCGGCGGGAGGTCGTGGGGATCGACCTACAGGAGGAACGGGTGCGGATCGCCCGCGAGGCGGCGAGGCCAGGGGAGTCGGTCCGCTTCTTCCAGGGGGACATCCTGGAGGTTCCCTTCGGGAACCCCACATGCATCGTGATGAACGACGTCCTCCACCACATCCCGCACACGCGGCAGATCCCCCTGCTGTGCAAGTGCTACGAGAGCCTGCCTCCCGGCGGGCTGCTGATCATCAAGGACGTGGACAAGGTGACCGCCTGGAAGTACATCTGGAACTACGTGCACGACTTCATCCGGAACCGGAACCTGCCGTTCTACTGCCTCGACACGCCGATCCTGCTGGCGCTTCTGGAGATGATCGGCTTCCAGATCGAGATCACCCGGCTGGACGCCGGGTATCCGTATCCCCACGTGTTGTACCTCTGTCGCAAACCTTCCTGAGCGGGGTTGTTTGCACCACGGAGGCACAGAGAGCACAGAGGCTCCCCATAAATCAGAGAAAGGCCTCTGTGTCCTCCGTGCCTCTGTGGTTTTCCCTTTGACCTGCGTGGATCGGCCCGCCTCGTCGTCGGACGGCCCGCAGCCCCTCCACCGCGTACATCGCCCCGCCCACCAGCCCCGCCGCCGCTGAGACGGCGTACATCGAGAGCGACATCGAGGCCGCGGTGTTGCTGCTCACCCCCGCCGGACCGAAGAGCGCCACGACGGTCCAATCCCGGACGCCCACCCCGCCGATGGAGACCGGGATCATCAGGCTGATGGAGATGAGCGGCGCGGTGATGAAGAAATATCCCAGCGGAAGGTCGATCCCCACCGCCCGCCCGCAGAGGAAGTTGATGAGGATGTTGACCAGGTTGAACAGGAGCGAGATCGCCAGCGCCTGGGCGATCGCCCGCCAGCCGCATCCCGTGACCGCGGCGTAGAGCCGGCCGAGGAAGCCGGAGCCGCTCAGGGAGAACCGCTCGGGTAGCCGGGCGGTGATCCGCCGAAGGAGACGCCCCTCCAACAGCAGCGCGCCGGCCAGCAGCCCCCCTCCGGCGATCCCCACCAGCAGCCAGACCAGCCACGGGGCCAACCGACCGGCGCTGAGGGGGAGCGCGCCCAGCCCCAGCGCCAGAAGCACCAACAACCCCGTCATTCGGTCCACCAGCACCGTCCCCACCGCCGCCGTGGTCGGCGCGTCCTGGGTCAACTCCAGCGCCCGCACCACGTCCCCGCCGAAGCCGCTGGGGAGGAAACTGTTGAAGAACGCGCCGACGAAGTAGAGGTAGACCAGTCGACCGAACGGGACCCGCAGACCCAGCGCGCGCAGGAGCACCGCCCACCGGGCCGCCCGGATGACCAGGCTGACCACGAACAGGCCGAAGGCCAGCCCCAGCAGGCGGAGGTCGGCGGCGCGCAACACGGCCAGGGTCTCCCCCAGGCCGATCCTCCGGAGGAGGAAGGCCAGCGCGCCGACGCCGATCAGGGCGCGGAGGCCGCCAAGCCATACCTTCCGTCGAGTGGGAGTTTGGGCACTCATCCTCAGGCTACCCCGAGGGCCGCCGTTCCCCGCCGGTCGCGGGCTATTCTCCCTCGCCGGGAAGGACCACGCGCAGGTGAAGTTCCTCCAACTGCTCCGGCTCGACGGGCGAGGGGGCGTTGGCCATCAGGTCGACCGCCTGCCCCGTCTTGGGGAAGGCCATCACCTCCCGGATGCTCGTCTCCCCCGCCAGCAGCATCACCAGCCGGTCGATCCCCGAGGCGATCCCCCCGTGGGGCGGGGTGCCGTACTCGAACGCCTCCAGCATGTGGCCGAACCGCTCCCGCGCCGTCTCCAGGTCGAGCCCGATCAGTCCGAAGATCTTCTCCTGGACCTCCCGCTGGTGGATTCGGATGGACCCTCCGGCGATCTCCTCGCCGTTGCAGACCAGGTCGTACTGCTGGCCCCGCGCCGCGCCGGGGTCGGTATCCAGGAGAGGCAGGTCCTCCGGCATCGGGGCCGTGAAGAGGTGGTGGCTGGGGTCCCACCGGTTCTCCTCCTCGTTCCACTCGAAGAGGGGGAAGTCGATGATCCAGCAGAAGGCCATCACCTCGGGGTCGCGCAGCCCCAGCCGCTCCCCCAGTTCCAGCCGCAGGGCGGAGAGGGCCGCGGCGACCGTCGGCGGCTGGTCGGCGACGAACAGCAGCAGGTCGCCCGGCTCCGCCCCCATCCGGTCCAGAATGTGCTCGATCTCCCCCTCGGAGAGGAACTTGGTGAAGGAGGAACGGATCTCTCCCCCCTCGGGCAGCGCGAGCCAGGCCAGCCCGGCCGCCCCTTCTTTCTTCGCCAACTCGGTCAGTTCGTCGATCTGGCGTCGGCTGTAGGCGGCGCAGCCGGGGACGCGGATCCCCTTCACCTGTCCCCCCGCCTCTGCCACCTGCCGGAAGATCCGGAAGCCGCTCTGCGCCACCAGGTCGGTGATCTCCACCAGTTCCATCCCGAACCGGAGGTCCGGCTTGTCCGTCCCGTACCGGTCCATCGCCTCGGCGTAGGTGAGACGGGGGAACGGCTTGGTCACCAGTCGCCGGTCGGAGCACTCCTCGACGATGCCGATCATCAGTTCCTCGACCAGCGCCATCACGTCTTCCCGCTCGACGAAACTCATCTCCAGATCCAACTGGGTGAACTCCGGCTGCCGGTCGCCGCGCAGGTCCTCGTCGCGGAAGCAGCGGGCGATCTGGAAGTACCGCTCGAACCCGGCCACCATCAGCAACTGCTTCAACTGCTGGGGGGACTGGGGGAGGGCGTAGAACTTGCCGGGGTGGATGCGGCTGGGGACCAGGTAGTCCCGCGCGCCCTCGGGGGTGCTCTTGAAGAGGATGGGCGTCTCGATCTCCAGGAAGCCCCGCGCGTCGAGGAAATCGCGGATGTACTTGACCACCCGGTGGCGCAGGATCAGATTGCGCTGCATCCGCTGCCGGCGCAGGTCGAGATAGCGGTATTTCAAACGCAGCGCCTCGTCCACGGGCACGTCCTCGAAGATGTAGAAGGGCGGGGTCTTGGCCGGGTTGAGGATCACCACCTCGTCGGCCAGGACCTCGATCTCGCCGGTGGGGATCTGGGGGTTGACCAATCCCTCGGGGCGGCGGCGGACCGTCCCCCGCACCTGGAGGACGTACTCCTGGCGGGCGCGGGAGGCGACCTCGTGGGCCTGGGGGGCGTGGCCCGGGTCGGCCACCACCTGGACGATGCCGGAGCGGTCGCGTAGGTCGATGAAGACCAGCCCGCCGTGGTCCCGCTGCCGGTTCACCCACCCCGCCAGGGTGACGGCCTGACCGACGTGTTCCGCCCGCAGTTCACCACACTGATGGGTCTTGAGCATCCTCGGCCTCCTCGTTCTTTGTTTTCACCACAGAGGCGCAGAGGACACAGAGTTCTCTCTTTTTCTCTAAATTTATCTTTTCTCTGTGTTCTCTGTGCCTCCGTGGTGAATAAAGAAACGAGCCGCCCACCGATGGGGCGGCTCT
>CAZOLN010000104.1:0-9960 GCA_964580565.1 uncultured Anaerolineales bacterium | reverse complement strand
CCGGTGGAGGCCCACTCCGTCGCCGACAGCATCGTGGCGGGGTTGCCGCGCGACCGGATCAAGGCGCTGCGGGCGGTGCGGGAGACCGATGGGGCGTTCCTCCGCGTGTCCGACGAGGAGATCCTTGCCGCTATTCCCGCCCTGGCCCAGGGGGTGGGGGTCTTCGCCGAGCCGGCCGCCGCCGCCGCCTACACGGGCCTCGTCCGCGCGGTGGAGCAAGGGCTGGTCCGCCCGGACGACCGCGTCGTCGTCCTCGCCACCGGCTCCGGCCTCAAGGACGTCGCCAGCGTGATGAAGGCGGTTGGTCAGGCCCGCGTCGTCGCGCCGGATCTGAAGGATGTGCGGCGAGCGGTGAAGGAGGTGTTGGGATGAAGGTGTTGATCTCGGTGGATATGGAGGGCGTCGCTGGCGTGGTGGCGATGTCCCACGTGATCTCCGACAAGAAGGAGTACCAGCGCTTCCGTAAGTTGATGACGGCGGAGACCAACGCGGCGATCGAAGGGGCGTTGGCTGGCGGAGCGACCCAGATCGTCGTCAACGACAGCCATGGCGGGATGGCGAACATCCTGATCGAGGACCTGCACCCGGCCGCAGAACTGATCTCCGGCAGCCCCAAGCCGTTGGGGATGATGCAGGGGATGGACGCTGACGTGGATCGGGTCTTCTTCGTGGGCTACCACGCCGCTTCCGGCACCGGCGCAGCGGTGATGGAGCACACCTGGAGCGGCCGGGTGGTGGGGGAGGTGGCCCTCAACGGGCAGGTGGTCGGCGAGGTGGGGTTCAACGCTGCGCTGGCGGGCTCCTTCGGCGCCCCCGTCGTGCTGGTTACCGGCGACCAGGCGGTCGCTAAGGAGGCCCGGGCGTTGCTGGGGGAGATCGAGACGGTGGCGGTCAAGGTGGGGGTGAGTCGATATGCGGCGCGATGCCTCCACCCCAGCGTGGCCCAGGAGCGCATCCGCCAGGCGGCGGAGCGGGCGATGCGGCTGGAGGTCCCCCCCTTCGTCGTGTCCCCGCCGATCACGCTGCGGATCGTCTTCCGGCGGGCGATCCACGCCGATATGGCGGCGATGATGCCGGGCAGTCGTCGGCTGGATGGCTTCACCGTCGAGTGGACGGGGGAGGATATGCCCACCGTCTACCAGGCCCTTCAGGCGATGACCGCGCTGGCGTGGATGATGGAAAGGTAGGAGAACTGCGGAGAGGCAGGGAGGGCATAGGGAGAGTTCCCGTGAGCCCCTCTGTGCTCTCCGTGTCCTGTGGCGAAAACGATGAACCAAGGAGATGAGAACGATGATTGATCTGAGTGTCCATGAAGAGCAGTTGAAACGCACGGTGCAGCGGGCGCGGGAGCGCGGGATCATCATCCCGACCTTCGCGCAGATGAAGGATCCCTCCTTGATCCCCGACGAGGTGAAGGCCCGTCTGAAGAACATCGGTTTGTGGGACGTGGACCCGCTGAATCTTTTCCGGATCACCTGGAAGAACGAGCCTGTCCCCTTCGGGGGCGGCTTCAACGGGGTGAACTATCTCGAACTTCCCCCTTCCCTCACCGGCGTTCCTGCCCGGATCATCGCGTTGGTGGGCAAGTGGTTCCCCACGGGGTCGCACAAGGTGGGGGCGACCTTCGGCTGTCTGGTCCCCCGTCTGGTCACCGGCCAGTTCGATCCCACGTACCACAAAGCGGTCTGGCCGTCCACCGGCAACTACTGCCGGGGCGGGGCCTACGATGCCACCCTCCTGGCCTGTGAGTCCATCGCCATCCTGCCAGAGGAGATGAGCCGGGAGCGGTTCGAGTGGCTTTCCCGCTTCGCTGGCGAGGTCATCGCCACGCCGGGGTGTGAGAGCAACGTCAAGGAGATCTTTGATAAGACGTGGGAACTCCGGCGGACCCGGGAGGACATCTTCGTCTTTAACCAGTTTGAGGAGTTCGGCAACCACCTCTGGCACTACGAGGTCACCGGCCACGCGATGGAGGAGGTCCTCCAGCAGGAATTGGGACCGAAGGATACCTACCGGGGTGTGGTGCTCACCACCGGCTCGGCGGGTACCATCGGCTGTGGCGATTACCTCAAGGAGGTCTTCCCCGCCAGCAAGGTGGCTGCCAGCGAAGCGCTCCAGTGCCCCACGCTGCTCATCAACGGCTTCGGCGGGCACCGGATCGAGGGGATCGGCGACAAGCACGTTCCCTGGATCCACAACGTCAAGAACACCGATATGGTGATGGCCATCGACGACGAGGCGTGCATGAGCCTGGTCCGGTTGTTCAACGAGCCAGCCGGCCGGGCCTACCTGGTGAAGCAGGGGGTGCCGGAGGAACTGGTGGAGAAACTGGACCTCCTGGGGATCTCCAGCATCGCCAACGTCCTCTCCGCCATCAAGTTCGCCAAGTGGTACGAACTGGGCGAGCACGATGTGGTCCTCACGGTGTTTACCGATTCGATGGAGTTGTACCAGAGCCGGTTGCGGGAACTGCGGGAGGAGCGGGGCGAGTATACGGAACTGGACGCCGCCGCCGACTACCATCGCTACCTGCTGGGCTGCACCACCGATTATGTGGAGGAGTTGGGATACTGGGACCGCCGCCGCATCCACAACCTCAAGTACTACACCTGGGTCGAGCAGCAGGGGAAGACCTACGAGGAGATTCAGGCCCAGTGGTATGATCCCGATTACTGGGACCGCATCCACCGGCAGGTGGAGGAGATCGACGCGCTGATCGAGGAGTTCAACGAGCACACGGGCTTGTTGAAGTCGTTGTAGCGGCGAAGGCCCTACGCGCACGACGTGGGAGGGAGTGGGGTGCGACGCGCCTTTAAGGTGCGTCGCACCTCATATTGCCGGTCACCTGTTTGCCTGGTCCGGCAAAAGAGAGTATTATAGGAGGCAGTGGAACCGGATGAAGTCGATGACATCCATTGTTCCCGTTCGTTGATCCATCCTTGTTTGTCATCTTGGCACGCGGGTAAGGAGAGATGCCACGACCCACATATTCCATCGTTGCACCGGCCTACAATGAGGAAGAGACCCTACCCGAGTTCTACCGTCACGTGCGGGAGGTGATGGACGGGCTGGGGGAGCCATGGGAGTTGATCCTGGTCAACGACGGCAGCACCGATGGGACCGGCGAGGTGATGCGGCAGTTGCACGAGCAAGACCCAAGGGTCCGCATCGTGGAGTTCGCCCGGAACTTCGGCCACCAGATCGCCATCACCGCCGGGATGGACCACGCCAGCGGAGATGCGGTGGTCACCATCGACTGCGATCTGCAGGACCCGCCTGAGGTGATCCCCGACCTCATCGCGCGATGGAAAGAGGGGTATCAGGTCGTCTACGGCGTGCGGGCGGAGCGGGAGGGGGAAACCTGGTTCAAGCTGTTCACCGCCCGCCTTTTCTACCGGATCATCGCTGCCCTGACCGATGTGGAGATCCCGATGGAGGCGGGGGACTTCCGCCTGTTAGATCAGCAGGTGGTGGAGGAACTGCGCCGGATGCGGGAGCGCCGACGTTTCATCCGAGGGATGACCGCCTGGGTGGGCTATCGGCAGATCGGTGTCCCTTACGTCCGCCATCCTCGGTTCGCCGGAGAGACCAAGTATCCTTTCCGCAAGATGTTCCGCCTGGCGTTGGACGCCATCACCGGCTTCTCCGACCTCCCGTTGAAGTTGGCCTGGCTGTGCGGCGCTGCGATGTTGGGGCTGGGGGTGCTTTTGGGGGTTGTCCTCTTGGGGCTGCGACTTGCAGGGATGAGCCCTCTAGCTGGGCAGGGGCTGATGCTTACCGTCGCCCTTCTGCTGACCGGTGTGCAACTGGTCTTCGTAGGTATCCTCGGCGAGTACCTGTCCCGTATCTACGACGAGGTCCGCGGGAGGCCTCTCTACACCGTCTCCCGACGGATCGGCTTCGACGACGAGCGGTGACGATGTCAGCCTTTTGTCAGCCTCCTGTCCGTGCAAGTTCACCCTTGAGGGGTCGGATTGAGGTACACTTTTCCAAAGGGAAACAAGGGAAAGCGAGATAGGCGATGCGGCGAAAAGCGATCCTAACGGCAGTTCTCCTTCTGGTACTGTTGTTGGCCGTCCCGGTCGGCGCTCAGAGCAAGACGTTCTACTGGGAGCGGCTGGATGTGGACATCACCATCTTGCCCGACGGGAGTTTCCTCGTCCAGGAGACCCAGGTCATCCAGTTCACCTCCGGAACGTTCACCTACGGCTACCGGGCGATTCCCACCGATCGGTTGACCAGCATCACCGGCATACAGGTGTGGGAGGACGGCGTTCCCTGTAACTGGGAGGCCGAGGAGAGCGACGGGGAGCTCCAGATCAAGTGGTATATGCCGGAGCCCCGTAGCGATTCCCGGCATACCTACGTCCTTCGCTACCTCGTCCACGGCGGCCTCCGATATTACGATGAGGGGGACCAACTCTGGTGGAAGGCGGTCTTTCCGGACCGCTCCTTCCCGGTGCAGGCGTCGACGGTGACGGTCCGGCTGCCGGAGGGAGCGACCGCCGAGAAGGCGGAGGCCTACTTCACCGAGGCGACGATCACCGGCGTCGGCACGCAGACGGTGGTCTTCACCGCGCAGGAGACCATCGACCCGGGCCAGGAGTTCGAGGTGCGGGTCCAGTTCCCCCACGGGATCGTGACCGGCAGCCCGGCGGCCTGGCAGCGGATGGAGGACGCGAAGCCGATAATCAACCTGGTGATGGGCGCTCTGGGAGCGCTGTTCTTCGTCGGCGGGCCGCTCCTCGTGCTCTTGCTCTGGTACGTCCGTGGGCGGGACCCCCACGTCGAGTTGCCCACCGACTACCTGACCGAACCTCCGTCCGATGCGCCCCCGGCCGTGGCTGGCACGCTGGTGGACGAGAAGGCGGACATGCGGGACATTCTGGCCACCATCGTCGATCTGGCGCGGCGGGGGTATCTGGAGATCGAGGAGGTGAGGAAGCGGGGTTTCTTCGGGACGGATTACGACTTCGTCTTCCGCACCACGGGGAAACCGACCCACGACCTCGCCTCATACGAGAAATATCTCCTGCGTCGACTGGTGGGGCGACGCGGCGAGCGGCGGATGTCCGAGTTGCGCAATCGGTTCTACACCGCCATCCCGGAGATCCAGAAACGGCTCTATGACGAGGTGGTCCGGCGGGGATACTTCCGCACCCGCCCCGACAAGGTCCGCAACTTCTACACAGGCATCGGGGTCTCTACGCTCTTCTTGTTGTTCTTCTGTGGGTTCCTTGCTGCGGCGGTCCTCAATGTCGCCGAGGCGATGATCTGCCCGATGGTCGGCCTGGGGGCGACGGCCGTGGCGATGCTCGCCGTCGGGCGGCATATGCCGGTGAAGACGCGCAAGGGGGCGGAGGAGGCGGCCCGGTGGCGGGCCTTCAAGCGGTACCTGCGGGAGATCGAGCAGTACACCGATCTGAAAGAGGCTGCCGACCGGTTTGAGGAGTACCTGCCCTACGCCGTCGCGTTCGGGGTGGATCGGAGCTGGATCCGCAAGTTCAGCCGTATCGAGACCGTGCCTATGCCAACGTGGTACGTGCCGATGGCGGTCCACAGAGGGCGTCCGACCTGGGGATCTGTTGGGGGAGGCAAGCCGGGATTGGCGTCGCCTGCTCCGTCCGGTGCGGCGAGCCCGTCGCTGGACGGGATGAGCCGCAGCCTGGGGGGTGGCCTGGATGCGCTATCGCAGGGTCTGGGACGGATGCTGGATACCGCGGGTAGCACGCTCGCCAGCCGGCCCGGCGGTTCGGGCAGCGGAGGGTTCAGCGGCGGCGGTGGCGGCGGCGGTGGCGGCGGCGGTGGCGGCGGCGGCGGATTCGGATAGAGTCGGTTGGGGAAAGGGGGGATGAACGTGGATCTTGTCGGGTGTGTTGGAAGAGGTCGAACCGCGCGCCTGCTGCTCCCTGTCGGCCTCCTCGTGGTGCTCGCCATCCTCTTCTTGGCGGCTGCGCCTCCGATCGCCCAGGCCGAGTCCAAGGTGCTGGTCTGGGAGCGACTGGACGTAGACATCACGGTGCAGGAGGATGGCACCTTCGTCGTCCGAGAGACGCAGGTCATCTCGTTTCTCCTCGGTACCTTCACCTACGGTTACCGGGCCATCCCCACCGACCGCCTGACCCGCATCACCGACGTCCAGGTATGGGAGGACGGTCAACCGTGCCGGGTGGAGGTGGAGGAGGTAGGCGGCGAGCTCCGCATTCGGTGGTACCTGCTTGAGCCTCGTCAGGAATCGGAACACACCTATGTCGTGCAGTACGTGGTCCACGGAGGGCTCCGCTACTATCAGGGCGGCGATCAGTTGTGGTGGAAGGCGGTCTTCCCGGAGCGTTCGTTCCCGGTGATGGACTCGCGGGTGACGGTCCATCTGCCGGACGGGGCGGTCGCCGAGAGGGCGGCTGCCTACTTCACCGAGGCGACGGTCTCCGGGGTTGGTACGAACACCGTCGTCTTCGAGGCCACGGAGGTCATCGACCCCGGCCGCGAACTCGAGGTGCGGGTCCAGTTCCCCCACGGCGTCGTCGCCGGTGGGCCGAGCGGGTGGCAGATCAAGGAGGACTATCGCCCGGCGATCAACCTGGCGGTCGGCGTGCTGGGGCTGCTGATCCTGGTCGGGGGGCCACTCCTGGTGTTGCTTCTCTGGTTCCTCCGTGGGCGCGACCCGCGCGCGGCGCTCCCCACCGACTACCTGACCGAACCGCCGTCGGACGTGCCGCCCGCCGTGGTCGGGACGCTCCTCGACGAGCAGGCCGACCTGCAGGACATCCTGGCGACCGTGATCGACCTCGCCCGGCGTGGTTACATCACGATCCAGGAGTCCTCCAGCGACTTTGTCCTCCGGCGGACGGATAAGCCGCTGGAGGATCTCACGCCTTTCGAGAAGGAACTGCTCCGCGTTTTGATGGGCTCGGATAAAGAAAAGGACCTCTCTCGGCTGCGCAACAAGTTCTACCGGCACATCTCCGATCTGAAGGAGAAGTTGTACGACGAGGTCGTGCAGCGGGGGTTCTTCCGCGCCCGTCCGGATCGCGTGCGGGGGCGGTACAGGACGATAGGCATCGCCTCCTTGGTCGTCTCCGTCGTCCTCGGCTGTGCGCTCTCCCTGCTTATGTCCGGCCTTACCGATGCGGCCTTCTGCCCGGCCATCGGACTGGTGGGGACGGCGGTGGCTCTGTTGGTCGTAGCCCGGTACATGCCGGTGAAGACGCGCAAGGGGGCGGAGGAGGCGGCCCGGTGGCGGGCCTTCAAGCGGTATCTGGAGCAGATCGAGCGGTATACCGACCTGAAGGAGGCGGCCGATCGGTTTGGCGACTACCTGGCTTATGCTGTTGCTTTCGGCATCGACCGGTCCCTGATCCGCAAGTTCCAGCGGGTGGAGGGGGTACAGGCTCCTGTATGGTATATCCCGTGGTACACCCCAGCCCAGGGGGGTGCGATGGTCGGGGACGGCGGCGTCGGTGCTTCTGGAAGGCCGCCGGGGAAGGCGGCGCCCGCTCAGGCCCCGACGCTGGATCGCTTGAGCCAGGGGTTGGGCGGGGGACTGGATCGGATGGCGAAGGGGCTTGGCAGGATGCTGGACACGGCGTCCACCGTCTTCACCAGTCGGCCCGCGCCCGCACGAACTTCGGCCAGCAGTAGGTGGAGCAGCAGGAGCAGCACCAGTTGGAGCAGTAGCAGTTGGAGCAGCGGCGGGTGGAGCGGCGGAGGGTTCAGCGGGGGCGGTGGAGGCGGTGGTGGAGGTGGAGGTGGGTTTGGGTAGGTGGTTGGGTGACTTGGTGGCTTGGTGATTGGGTGATTGGGGGTTCGTGAGTCACACATCCGTGGAGTGGAGGAGGCGCTAGATGAATGTTGGGCGTGTGTTGGGCATCATCCTTGTCGTCGTAGGAATATTCATCTGTGGGTTGGGGGCTGCTGTGAGCGGGACGGCGGCGGAGACGGTCGCAGGGAAGGTGCTGGGGATTGCGCTCTCCGGGCTGATCGCCGCTCCCTTCGTCGGCGTGGGGATCTTCCTGTTCGTACGGGGGATGCAGGAAGCTAAAGCGATGTCCGTCGTCCAGCAGCAGAAGAAACTTCTGGGGATGATCCGCGCCCAGGGGAGGGTCAGCATCGCGGATGCCGCCCTGGAACTGGACGTGACCCGGGATCAGGTCAAGGAGTGGGTCTACGACCTGGTCAACAAAGGGCTGTTCACCGGCTACATCAACTGGGACGACGGCGATCTCATCTCCGTCGACGCAGCCAAGATGGATAAGACGAAATGTCCCTATTGCGGAGGGCAACTGGAACTGGCAGGAAAGGGGGTTGTGGAGTGCCCGTATTGTGGTACGGAGATTTTCCTGGGTTGACGGCGTTTCGTGAGTTGACGGCAACGTTTTGAAAGGAGGAAGAGGATGAGCGACCTATACGAGCGTGTGAGCGAGGCCCGGACCGGGCTGGAGAAACTGATCGGCCAGATCCCCGGGTACAAGGGCTACAAGGAAAAGGAGATGCGCCGGGAGTCGGACAAACTCCTGCGGGAGACGCTGGCGACGCATATGGAGCAGCAGCGCCAGCGGATGGATGAACTGCAGAAGCAGTTGATCACCGCCGGTCGGTTCGAGTACCTGGACGAGATGGGGAACGCGGTGACGAAGTTGCAGACCTTCATCGACCGGGTGCGGAAGGCGACCTATGGGTATGCCGGGCTCTTCGACGCTGTCCGGGTGAAGGAGGAGGAACTGGACCGGCTCTACGATTTCGACGCCCGTCTGCTGGAGTACGTGGAGCGGCTCTCGGCCGCCTTGAACACGCTGGAGACGGCGATCCCCAGCGGCGAAGGGCTGGCCGAGGCGGTCCGGCAAGTGCTCTCCATCTGCTCCGAGGCGAATCGCACCTTCGACGAGCGGGAGCAGGTCATCCTGGCGGCTGAATAGTTTAAGGAGGAGGGAGGAAAATGGCGAGAGTGTTCGACATCATAGAGTTTGTGGATGAATCGGGGCGGGAGATCGTCCACCGGTTCCCCGAGCGGGGCTCCGGTGATTTCCGAATCGGCTCCCAACTGATCGTCCGTGAGAGCCAAGCGGCGGTCTTCTTCCGCGACGGCAAAGCGCTGGACGTCTTTGGTCCAGGACGGCATACGATCACCACGGCCAACGTCCCCTTGTTGGTGAATCTGATCGGCAAAGCGTTCTCCGGTGAGACTCCCTTCAAGGCGGAGGTCTACTTTGTCACCTTGCGGGAACTGCTGGATATGAAGTGGGGGACGCCGGAGCCGATCACGATTCGGGATCCGGTGTTGCGGATGGCTCGGCTGCGGGCCTTCGGCACGTACGCGATGCAGATCGCCGATCCCCAGTTGTTCGTCAACAAGATCGTCGGCACGCAAGGGCTCTATCGTACCTCCGACGTAGAGCGGTTCTTCCGCAGCATCATCGTCACCAAACTGACCGACCTCCTGGGGGAGATGGGCCGGTCCATCCTGGACATTCCGGCGATGATGGAGGAACTGGCGGCCGGGGTGCGGGCGAAGGCGGCGGACGACTTCGCCGCCCGGGGCGTCAACCTGACCAACATCTACATCGAGTCGATCAGCCCGACGGAGGAGACGGCCAAGGCGATCGACCAGGCGGCGGCGATGGGGGCGATCGGCGATATGGACGCCTACCTCAAGTACAAGGCGGCGATCGCGATGGGCGACGCGGCCCAGCAGGAGGGAGGCGGTGGCCTCGCCGGGGCAGGGGTCGGCCTGGGAGCCGGTGCGGCGATGGGGATGACGATGGCTCAGATGATGGCCCAGGCGATGCAGCAGCCTCAGCAGCAACAACAGCAGCAGCAGCCCGCTGCTGCGCCCAAGACCCCCCAGACCGCCGAGGAGGTCCAGGCGATGCTGGACAACCTGGATATGCGGCTGGCGGCCGGGGAGATCAGCGAGGAGGTCTACAACCGGCTCTACGCCAAGTGGGAGGCGCGGCTGAAGGA
>CAZOLN010000103.1:0-9965 GCA_964580565.1 uncultured Anaerolineales bacterium | reverse complement strand
GACCACCGCCTTCGTCGCCGGGTATGGGGCCTCGCTGCTCGTCCAGCAGCATATGGGAACAAGCCCCAGCCCTTCCCCGGTGCCGTCCCCCACCCCATCCGTGTCGACCCCGACATCCATCACGCCACCGCCTCCCACCCGCCCGGAGGAGGAGACCTTCCAACTGTTCTGGGAGGTCTGGGATATCATCCAGGAGAACTACTACGGCGACCTGCCGGATATGCAGACGGTCACCTACGGGGCGATCCGGGGGATGCTGGAGACCCTTGGGGATGAGTACACCTCCTTCATCGAGCCAGACATCGCGGCGATCCTCGAGGAGGATGCCAGCGGCACGTTCGAAGGGATCGGCGCCTTCGTTCGGATGCGGGAGGATGGGAAACTGGAGATCGTCAGCATCATCGAGGGCTCGCCCGCCGAGGCAGCGGGGCTCCAGGGCGGCGACCTGGTCGTTGCGGTGGACGGTCAGTCCATCGTCGGCTACAGCCTCTACGAGGCGATCATCCTTATCCGGGGTCCGGCAGGGACCGAGGTCACGCTGACCATTGAGCGTCCGGGACAGGAGGGGACGTTCGACATCACGGTGACCCGCGCTCGGATCGAGATCCCGGTGGTCGAGTGGGAGATGTTGGACGAGGGGATCGGGTACGTCCACCTCCGGGAGTTCAGCGCCACGGCCACCGAGCAACTGGAGGAGAGCCTGCGCCAGATCCTCGCCGAGCACCCGAAGGGTCTTGTCCTGGACCTGCGGAACAACCCCGGTGGCTGGCTCGACCAGGCGGTGCGGGTAGCCGACCTGTTTCTCGACGACGGCGTCATCCTCATCGAGCGGTCTTACGATGGCGAGGAGATCTTCCGCTCTTACGACGGCGACCTGGCGGAGGATGTCCCTCTGGTCGTCCTCGTCAACGGCGGGAGCGCGTCCGCCTCCGAGATCGCGGCCGGGGCGATCCAGGCCCGTGGGCGAGGCATCCTCATCGGGGAACGGACGCTGGGCAAGGGATCGGTCCAGCGCCCCTACCGGCTGTCCGACGGCTCCGAACTGCGGGTGACGGTCGCCCGCTGGTACACGCCCAACGACGTCGCTATCCACGGGCAGGGGCTGACGCCGGACGTTGAGGTTCCGTTCCCCGAGGACGTCGGGCCGGATGAGGACCCGCAACTGGATCGGGCCATCGAGTACCTGCTGACGGGAGAGTGAGGTGGAACCGGTCAAGGTCGTCGCCACCAACCGGAAGGCCCTGCACGACTACCACATCGAGGACCGGTACGAGGCCGGGCTGGTGTTGACCGGCACGGAGATCAAATCGATCCGCGCCGGGCGTGTCAGCCTGCGGGAGGGATACGTCCTTCCTCGCAACGGGGAGCTTTGGCTGGTCAACGTCCATATCGCCCCCTACGAACCGGCCGGGAAGCACGGCCACGACCCGCGTCGCCCGCGCAAGTTGCTCCTGCACCGGAAAGAGATCAACCGCCTCATCGGCCGAGCCCAGGAGCGGGGATACACCATCGTCCCCCTGCGGATGTATCTCAAGAGAGGGCTGGCGAAGGTGGAGATCGCGCTGGCCCGAGGAAAGAAAAAATACGACAAGCGGGAGGCCATCGCCAAGCGGGACGCGGAGCGGGAGATCCGGAGGGCGTGGAAGAAGCGACGGAGGCCGCGCTGATGGATGTAGAGCCGCTTGTGGTGAACGGGCGACGGATCGTCTCGATCCGTCAGATCAACAATTTGCCTCCTCCGCAGAAAGAGGCCGTCTACCGCCAGTTGGTGCCACCGGAAGCCCTGCTCCGCTTCGGCATCCCGCTCTCGTTGAAGGACCCCGAGGGCCGTCCCCTTCTGACCTGCGTCTGCGAGCCGGGCACCTGTTCCGTCGCTCTGGCGCTGCGGCATGAGTGGAACGCCCAGGACCCCGTTCTCTACCTGGAGATGGCGGACACTCCCCACAACCAACTGGAGGTGCTCCTCTTCGTGGTCAACGATCCCAAGTCGGAGCGGTTCAACGTCGACCGGATGCCCGACGGGCGGCCGACCCACTTCGGCACAGAGGCCCGAAACATCGAGGAGGAGATTCGGGCTATGCAGGCCGGGCTGGCCCCCGGTCAGATCCGGCGCGGTGCCCGGCTGACCCGGCGGCTGATCCCCCGGTTTGAGACCTTTGTGGCCCGCCTGGGCCACGACCGGTTCCACGTCCAACCCCTCGCCTATCACACCGCTATTCTCTTCGAGCGGTGCGGCTTCGCCTACACCACCGGCCAGGGCAAGATGGAGTGGATCCATCAGGAGTTCGGCTCTGGCGGCATCCTACACCGCCGGCTGGACGGCTCCACCCCTTTCCGTCAACCTGGCGCCGAGGCCACGGTGCGCGGGCGGAGTTGGGCCATCCACGACGGGATCCTGGGGGAGCCCTTCACCGGCGTGAAGATGTACAAGCGGGTGGGGATCCACGCCGGCATCTGCACCTTCCCCAACGCTGCGTGGTGAGGAGTAATTCACCACAGAGGCACAGAAGGCAACAGAGTTTCTCGGTTTTTGAGGTTTCTCTGTGCCCCTCTGTGCCTCTGTGGTTTTTCATCGGCTGTAGCGCTCGCGGAAGAGGTGGTGGAGAGCTTCTGGGCCGTCGGCTGAGATCGGACCGATCTCCGTGGGCGCGGCGATGAAGGGCTCCGACTGCGGGCCACCGATTCCACCGTGGGTCGCCACCTGCTCCTCAAAGGCCACCGTCCGGCCGTTCTCCAGCATCCGGCCGAAGATCACCAGGTCACCGGTGTGGGGAAAGGAGAACAGCCGCTGCAGTTCGCGGGCCACCCACGCCGGGTCGCCGTAGGGAGCCAGCGGGTTGGCCCCCTCTGTTTCCAATCGTCCGTCGCCGAGAACGGCTGTCCCTCCCTCCCACCCCAGCACGATCACCCGGTCGCCCCCCCGGCCCGCCAACAGGCCGATGCCGTCCGCCTGCAGAAGACGGTCCAATAGGTGCGGGTAGAGCAACGCTACCTCGATCAGATCTAGCGGGCGTGGAGCGACGTTGAAGTAGACATGGGCCAGCGGGCCGGAGACCCGCACCACCACATCTTCCCGGTGTTCCAAGTCGTATGTCTCCGCCTCCCGATCCGGCGGGATGCGTCGATCTACGTACCGGTGGAGGGCCCGCGCGACCCGCCACAGCCCCCTGGGCAGTCGGTCCTCCACCACCTCCAGTTCCTCCAGCAAGTAACGGGCTTTCGCCAGCGAATACCCAGGCTGATCGAACACCTCGTCCAGCGAGAGCCGTTCCCCCAACTGCTCGGCGATGAACCGGCCCAGGCTCCGGCGGGTCAGCCAGGAGAAGGGGACCGAGGGGGTGTTGCCGTGGTCGGAGAGCACAAACAGGTCGTAGGGGCGAGCCGGGTATCGCCTCCGCATCCGGTCGATCTGCCGGATCCGCCGGTCGATGTCCCGCAGCGCGGCCAGGGCCATCGGATGGGTGACCCCCCACAGGTGGGCCATTTCGTCGTAGGTGTTGTAGTTGGTGTAGATCGCCGGGACCCGGCGGTAGATATCCAGCATCACGCCGAAGGTCTGTACCTCGGTGAACAGCGCGTTCACGGCCGACGCCAGCAGGGGGCTCACCATGTCGTAGGGCCGGAGCACGTTGGGGCGGAAGAAGGCCACCAGCCGCCAGCGGAGCGTGCGGAGGTACTCCCAAAGCGTCAGGCCGACCACCCGGAGGGACCGGATCGGACTCAGGAGGAAGAGCAGCAGCAGCCCCATCCCGCGCACCGATTCGAAGAACCGCTGGGGATGGAAGGCGGAGAGGGTGAAGAGGGCCAGGTCAGCGTCGCCGTCGAAGAGGTTAACATAACTGGATCCTCCGACGAGGATCCCCCGGCCGTTACGCCGGAGACGGCGCTGGAGGAGCCGCATCTGATCGGGCCGCTTGGCGACGATGGCCAATCGGTTCCGTTTGTCGTACCAGCGGAATCCCGGGATGTCGTACCGGCTGCCGAACATGATGGCCGCCTGCACAGCGGGGGTGGTGCTGGGGAGGCCGCACTGCCAGGGATACAGGTTCAATCGGCGCTCGAGGAGGAGGCGGCGGAGGTAGGGCATCGCTCCGACCTGGAGGGCGTGGCGGAGGTGATCGTAGGCCAGGCCGTCGATCTGGATGACGATGAACCCGCGCTGGCCGTCCTCTCCGACGCTGGGTCGCCCAACTCTGCGGGCCAGCACGCCGTATTTGCGGCGGTAGTAGAGCCGGAGCCCTCCCCGCAGCAGGTCAACGATCCGTCGCGTATCCCAGGACATAGGTCATGGCGTCTGGGGAGGGAGCGTTTCGGATCACTCCCCCACCCTATCGCGGGCGAGGACCAGCGCGCCCAGCAGTCCTACGTCGTCGCCCAAGACGGCGGGCCGGATCGACACGCCGCGTCGGTAGACCTCGGGAGCCCGGTCCTCCACCGTCTCGCGGATCGGGCCGAAAAGGAGGTCCCCTGCCTTGGCTACCGACCCGCCGATCACGAAGAGGGCGGGGTTCAGGAGGTACATCAGGCTCACCAGGGCCGCACCGATGTAGAACCCGGCCCGCCGGAAGATCTCCTGGGACAGGCGGTCCCCCTCGCGAGCGGCCTGCGCCACCTCCCTGGCGGTGATGCGGGAGGGATCCCCCCCCACCCTGTCGGTCAAGATCGACGGGCGGCCTGCCGCGATGGCCGCCCGCGCAGCGCGGGCGATGGCCGAACCGGAAGCCAGGACCTCCAAGCATCCCCGGCTGCCGCAGGCGCAGAACGGACCCTCTGCGTCGACGGTGATGTGCCCGATCTCGCCGCCCAGCCCCCCACCCCCCTCGAAGAGGCGGCCGTTCAGAATGATCCCGCCGCCGATGCCGGTGCTGATGGTCAGGTAGATCAGATCGTCCACCCCTCGACCGGCCCCGTACCGATGTTCGCCCAGGGCGGCCAAGTTCGCGTCGTTCCCCACGAAGGCGGGCACCCCGAAGGTCTCCTCTAGCCACCCTCGGAGGGGCACGTCCTTCCATCCAGGGAGGTTGGGGGCGAAGTAAACGAGCCCCTCTCGGGGGTCGAGGGGGCCAGGCGCGGCCATCCCGATGGCCGTCACCCCGCCGTCCGGCGGCCACACCTGGCGGATGGCCTGTTCGACGCGGGCGAGGACCCTCTCGGGCCCCTCCTTCGCCTGGGTCGGGAGGTTTGCCCGTGCCTGTCGAGCCTGGTCGGCCCCGTATCGCGCCGCCCGAATCTGCGTCCCGCCCAGGTCCACGGCGATGTAGCAAGGCATGCTGATTCCTCCGTAGCGCTTACCGCAGAGGGGCATAAGATGCGGAGGGACCGCCGGAAGGATCACGCCTCTGCGGTGTTAACCTCGATAGTATAGCAGACTTCGCCAACTTGACAAAAACAAGCAATCGATTATAATTATCCCGCCGATCGATCCAGAGAACGATGAAGCGCTGAGGGTCCCTCAGGCGCTTCATTTATGCATGTCGATCGCCCGATCACAGGGAGGGGTGGATGTACAAAGACGGCACAGACAGCGAGACGAAGGACTTCGTCGCCCTGCGCATTGGGCTGGCTTCCCCAGAAGAGATCCGCTCTTGGTCCTACGGTGAGGTCACCAAGCCGGAGACCATCAACTACCGGCGGTTGCGCCCCGAGAAAGACGGCCTCTTCTGCGAAGCGATCTTCGGCCCGACCCGAGACTGGCAGTGCTATTGCGGTAAATACAAGAACATCCGCTACCGGGGGATCATCTGCGACAAGTGCGGTGTAGAGGTCACCCGGTCCTCCGTGCGTCGGGAGCGGATGGGGCACATCGAACTGGCCGCTCCCGTCGCCCACATCTGGTACACCCGCCGTGTCCCCAGTTTCCTCGGCATCCTGCTGGACATCTCCAAGCGGAACCTAGACCGCGTCCTCTACTTCGCCCAGTACGTCATCATCTCCGTGGACGAGGACGCCCGCCAGAAGGCCCTGAAGCGGCTGGAGGAGGAGTACGAGCAGCGGAAGGCCGAGATCGAAGGGGTGGCCCAGGAGGCCATCTCGGCCTTGGAGGCACGGCTGGAGGAGGAGCAGACCCGTATTCAGGAGGAGATCGAATCCGTCCGCGCTCGCTTTGAGGAACGGCTGGCGGGCGAGACGGAGCGATTGATGAAAGAGGCCCAGTCCCTGCGCAAGCGGCTGGAGGATCGTCGCGGCAGCACGATCCGGGCCCCCATCGTCTTCAAGCCCACCGGGACGGTCATCGCCGAGAAGGGAGAGACGTTGGGTCGCGAGCATCTGACGATGCTCAACCAGACCGTCCAGGAGGAACTGGAGGCGCTGGAGACCCGCATCCAGGCTGAGCGGGATGAGGAACTCAAGCCGTTGATGGCTGACCTCCAGCACTGGCAGGAGGCCACGGAGGCGGAGATCGCCCACATCCAGGAGCAGTTGGGGAAGGACCTGGAGAACCTGCGGGTCAAGCACGAGGCCGACCGGGAGGAACTGCTGGGGCTGGCTCCGCTTCAGTTCCTCAACGAGGCCCGGTTGCGGGAACTGAAGAGCAAGTGGGGGCAGGTCTTCAAGGCGGGGATGGGGGCTGAGGCCTTCTACGAGATCCTGCGCGATCTGGACCTGGACAAACTCTCCAAGGAGCTGTGGCACGAGGTCCGGCGAGGGACCTCCAAGCAGCGGCGGAAGAAGGCGACCCGCAGGCTGCGCGTCGTCGAGGCGTTCCGCAAGAGCGGCAACCGGCCCGAGTGGATGATCCTCACCGTCCTGCCGGTCATCCCGCCCGACCTGCGGCCGATGGTCCAGTTGGACGGCGGCCGGTTCGCCACGTCCGACCTGAACGACCTGTATCGGCGGGTCATCAACCGGAGCAACCGGCTCAAGCGACTGCGGGAGTTGGGCGCGCCGGACGTGATCATCCGCAACGAGAAGCGGATGCTCCAGGAGGCGGTCGACAGCCTCATCGACAACAGCCAGCGAGGCAAGGCGGTCTCCCGCCGCGGTCATCGGCAACTGAAGTCCCTCAGCGATATGCTGAAGGGGAAGAAGGGCCGCTTCCGCCGCAACTTGCTGGGCAAGCGGGTGGACTACTCCGGCCGTTCCGTCATCGTGGTGGGGCCGAAACTCAAACTCCACCAATGCGGCCTGCCGAAGGAGATGGCGCTCGAACTCTACCGTCCCTTCGTGATCAGCAAACTGGTGGAGTACAACTACGCCGGGAACGTCAAGGCGGCCAAACGGATCATCGAGCGGCAGCGGCCGGAGGTCTGGGAGGTACTGGAAGAGGTCATCAAGGACCGGCCTGTTCTCCTCAACCGCGCCCCCACCCTGCACCGGCTGGGCATCCAGGCCTTCGAGCCGGTCCTGGTCGAGGGGAAGGCGATCCAGATCCACCCGCTGGTCTGCGCTGCCTTCAACGCCGACTTCGACGGCGACCAGATGGCGGTCCACATCCCCCTCTCCGAGAAGGCCGTGGAGGAGGCCCGGAAACTGATGCTCTCCACCAAGAACCTCCTCAAGCCGGCCGACGGGCAACCCATCGTTGGGCCGACCAAGGACATGTGCCTGGGGGTGTACTATCTGACGATGGACACCCGGGGGCCCCACAAGGGGGACGGGAAGATCTTCACCGATCTGGACGAGGTGGAACTGGCCTACAATCTAGGGCGAGTTGACCTCCATGCCCGGATCAAGGTGGGCCAGGTCTACGAGGGCCGCCCCGCCCCACCCCAACCCGTCGAGACGACGGTGGGCCGCTGTCTCTTCAACCGGATCCTCCCCGACGAACTTCGGTTCGTTGATGAGCCGCTGGACAAAGGGAAACTGCAGGACCTGGTGGCACGTTGCTACCACCAACTGGGTCCGGAAGCGACCACCGACCTGGTCGATCGGATCAAGGACATCGGGTTCCACTTCGCCACGCGGTCGGGGGTGACCATCGCCATCGGCGATCTGACCATCCCGCCGGAGAAGCAGCAGATCCTGGAGGAGGCTACGGCTCAGGTGGCGGAGGTGGAACGGCAGTACCGGCGCGGCCTGCTCACCGAGGAGGAGCAGTACGCCCGCACCATCGACCTGTGGAGCCGCGCCCGGGAGCGGGTGGCCCAGGCGGTCTCGCGCGTCCTCGACCCCGGCGGGCCGGTGGCTGTGATGGCCAAGTCCGGCGCGTCCAAAGGCGGCTTCGGTCCCATCACCCAGTTGGCCGGGATGCGCGGTTTGATGGCCGACCCCTCCGGTCGGATCATCCCCCTGCCCATCCGGTCCAACCTGCGGGAGGGCCTCTCCGCGCTGGAGTACTTCATCAGCACCCACGGTTCCCGCAAGGGGTTGGCCGACACCGCCCTCCGCACGGCGGACGCGGGATACCTGACCCGGCGGCTGGTGGACGTGGTCCAGGATGTGATCATCGACGCCTACGACTGCGGCACCCGGAGCGGGATCTGGGTCCGCCGCGAGGACGACGTGGGCGGGCAGACGATGGCGGAGCGGCTGATAGGCCGCGTGGCCGCCGCACCGGTGGTCCATCCGGAGACCGGTGAGGTGATCGTCGATCGGAATGAGGAGATCGACGAGGAGGCGATGGAGGCCATCGATGCGGCCGGCATCGACGCGGTGTATGTCCGCTCCCCGATGACCTGCGCGCTGAAGCGAGGGATCTGCGTGCTCTGCTACGGGCGCGACCTGGGGCGGGGACGGATGGTCCACATCGGCACGGCGGTCGGTCTGATCGCCGCCCAGTCCATCGGCGAGCCGGGCACGCAGTTGACCCTGCGGACCTTCCACACCGGCGGCGTCGCCGCCGACCGCGGTGACATCACCCACGGTCTACCCCGCGTTGAGGAGCTGTTCGAGGCCCGCAAGAAGCCCAGGGGAGAGGCCGAGATCGCCGACATCGACGGCGTGGTCCACGTCATCCGCACCAACGGGCAGCGCCGGGTCCGCATCGTCAAGAGCGAGGTCCTGGTGGACGAGTACGAGATCCCCGGCAACTGGGGCATCAAGGTCAAGGACGGGGACGAGGTCGAGGCGGGCGACCTGATCGCCAAGCGCGGCGAGAAGGAGATCCTCTGCCGCCACAGCGGCCGGGTCCGCCGGGAGGACCGCAAGGTCGAGGTCGTTTACGAGCGCAAGGAGGTTCGGGAGTACGAGATCCCCTCCACCGTCCGCCTTCTCGTCAAGGAGGGCCAGCAGATCCAGGCAGGCACCCAGTTGTTCGAGGGCAACAAGAACCCCCACCGCATCCTCGAGGTCCTGGGCCGCGAGGCCACCCAGATGTACATCCTCTCGGAGATCCAGAAGGTCTACCGGTCCCAGGGCGTGAACATCAACGATAAGCACTTCGAGGTGATCATCCGGAGGATGCTGGGGAAGATGGAGATCGTGGACCCAGGGGATTCGGACCTTCTGCCGGGCGACCTGGTGGATCGGTTGGAGCTGCAGGAGATCAACCGCCGCATCATCGAAGAGGGCGGACGTCCGCCCAAGGCGCGTGCCGTCCTCCTGGGGATCACCAAGGCGGCGCTCAACACGGAGAGCTTCCTCTCCGCCGCCTCGTTCCAGCACACCATCCGCGTGCTGGCCGAGGCCGCCATCGAGGGGAAGGAGGACCGCCTGTACGGCCTCAAGGAGAACGTGATCATCGGCAAGATGATCCCGGCCGGGACCGGCTACCGGGGCGGCATCGATTCCTACGAGGGGGTCGAGATCGTCCGACCCGCGCCGGAGAAGAAGCCCGTGCCCGCATCCCCGCTGTTGGGCCCGCAGCCGAAGGAGACTGCGGAGGAACCGCCTCCGACGGAGTGAACGGACCAGAGTTGCGAGGGGGAGCCCGGACGAGGCTCCCCCTTCTGTTTTAGTACGTCCTCTTGGCGTTCCCCCATCGCAGAGGGAGCGATCCCGCGCCGGTGCTTCATGCCGTCGTGCGCTGGATAGGTGCGTTTCAATTTCGGGGCGAGTTCTTCCTCTGGGCCCTCACCCCCCACCCG
>CAZOLN010000102.1:1813-9965 GCA_964580565.1 uncultured Anaerolineales bacterium | reverse complement strand
CTAGCAGGGATTCGCTGGAGCAGGCGCGGGGAACTGGGATTATGCAACGGGTAGTGATGAAAGTCACGAATCCGGTTGGGCTGCATGCGCGCCCGGCTGCCGAGTTCGTGAAGCGAGCGAGTCAGTTCTCGGCCGACATCCGGATCCGCAATCTGACCCAGAACACTGCATGGGCGAACGCGAAGAGCATCCTCGGCGTGCTCACGCTAGGTGTGGAAAAAGGGCACGAGATCGAAGTGACCGCCGAAGGTGCCGACGCGAACGAAGCCTTCCGGGCCCTGTGCACTCTGGTTGAGTCGGATTTCGGCGAACAACCTTTACACCAGCAGGAATGGAAAAGGCCCGCTGCAGAAGCAGCACGTTGATCAGCAGGGTTGCCGAAGTCATCGCCAACTTGCCATCGGCGGAGAACAATTTGCCCGAGGCTTCTGCGTCACAGCCCTGTTGGGGGGCAGCGGAAACTGGCGTATCTCCGTTGCCTTCCGACTGCGGCACTCGAGGAGGCATCAAGGGGATCGGGCCGCAAGGTATCCCAATCGGGCGGAGATCTCATCGGCACAACTGACCACCTATGTCGACGGCTATGGCCGATTTTGGCTGTACGGGACAGTGAACCGGAAGGAACTGGCGACGCTGATGGCCTGGGGGCTGGACGAGGGGACAGCCGTGGGCGTCATCATCCGGGGGAGAGCGGCGGGATAGAGCGGGCGCTCCTCAGACCGGCAACTCGACGCATACCGTGGTGCCCCGCCCGGGCTCGGAACGGATGTCGGCCACGCCGCCCAGCAGTCGAGCGCGCTCCTGGATGCCGACCAGCCCCATCCGGCCGGTAGCCGCCAGATCGCTCAAGCGGTCGGGCAGGCGAGCCCCCACTCCGTCATCCCGGATCGTGAGCCGTACCGATCTTTCCTTGAACCACAGAATGAGAATCGCCTCGGAGGCGTGCGCATGCCGGTACACGTTGGTCAGCGCCTCCTGGGCAATGCGGAACAGGGCGAGTTCCACCTCAGGCTCCAGCCGCCGTACCTGGCCCAGGGCCAGAACCTCTATTGCAATGCTGCACTCCCGCTGGAGGTCGGCGGCCAGGTCCTCTAGGCTAGCCACCAGCCCCAGAACATCCAACGCCGGGGGGCGCAGATTCTGGGCAAAACGCCGCACGTCCTCGACGGCCTCGCTGGCGATATGCTGCATCTGACAGATGCGCCGGACCGCCTCCTCCGGATCGGTCTCCCGATCCGATGCCAGAACCTCCAGGTGCTCAAGCAGGGTGGTCAATGCCTGTACCGTACTATCGTGCAGTTCGCGCGCGATACGGCCACGTTCCTCCTCCTGAGCACGGAGGATCTGACGGGCGAAGAGGCGGGTGGCCTCTTCCCTGCGTTGCCGCTCCGTGACGTCCCGCGCGATGCACTGCCATGCTGGCGCCTGGTCCCCTGCCAGGAGTGGGGTGACCACCATCTCCACCACGATCTCCGAACCGTCCTTGCGGCGCAGGGCAGTTTCATGGCGGCCGGCAGTCACGGGCTGTGGCAGGAAACGGCTGACAGAACGTCCCACCAACTCGTCCCGCTCGTAGCCGGTGAGCCGGGCACAGGCGGCGTTGGCCTCTATCAGCCGTCCCTGATCGTCCTGCAGCCAGATGGCGTCGCTGGCGCTCTCGAAGAGCTCCCGGTACCGCTTCTCCGAGGCACCGAGCCTTTCCAGGCAAGCCTGCTGTGCCTCCTGTTGAGCCCGCTGGCGCGAGAGGGTCCAGGTGAGAAAGACCGCCAGGACAAGCACACCTATGATCTCTCCCAGGGCGCTCTCTGGCCGGCATGAACCGTTCACCACACGCAGGGTCATGGCAAGAAGAGAGAAGGCTGTCGTCAGTGCACCCCCGGCGACACCGAACAGGCAGGATGCAATGATCACGGGTATTAAGAAGGAGATCCGCTCCACGAAGCAAGGCGTCAATTGCAGAGGAACCCGAAACAGCAAGAGGCGCAATGGATTGTCGCCACCCAGATGAACCGCTGTGACGAGGGCAAGGGTGACCAGCCAGGCCCAGAAGTCCTTCCTACAAACCAACGTTCGCAGTTGTCTGCTTTCCATGGGCATGATCCGTTGATCCTTTGGACTCTCCCATAGGGCATTCGATTGAGGCACAGAAGACGCCGAGAATCTCCCATGACAAACGGCCTTCCCTCCGGGCCCTCTTCGCAGCGAGAAACCCAGCACCGGGCCAGCGAGCCAAAGATCCCACCCTCGACCAAACGCCCTACTAAATCTCAGGACAGAGCGAATCTTGCCCTGCCTTTTCCAATTCCTCCAGGCTGATCCAGCCGCGGCGGAGGGCCGCTACCACTGCCTCGGTCCGAGAACGCGTGCCAGTCTTGTCGAATATGCTGCTGAGGTGTGCTTGCACTGTCCGCAGGCCGATGTTCAAGGCGTGGGCGATGTCTCGGTTCGTCATCCCTCTAGCGGTCAGCCTGAGCACCTCCAACTCCCGCTCGGTGAGTTGGCCAGCCCCCGTGGCGGGCTGCTCGGCCGGAACCGCACTGCCGAACCGCGCGAGGCGATCTACCAGTTTCCGGGCGATATCCGGGTGGAGAGCAGAGCCTCCGGCGTGCACCGTGCGCACCGCCTGGACCAACTCGCCGGCCCGGCAGCTCTTGAGCAGATACCCTGTGGCCCCGGCCTCCAGCGACGCAAACACAAACGCATCGCTGTCGTACGCGCTGAGGATGAGGATGGCTGTATCAGGGCAGCGAGCCTTGATCCGACGCGTGGCCTCAACACCGTCCATCCCTGCCATGGCAGCATCCATGATCACAACGTCGGGCCGAAGTTCAGCCGCCAGCCGCACGGCCTCTTGTCCGTCACCGGCTTCGGCCACGACCTCGATGTCGCCCTCGTGCTCCAGCAGTTCGCGGGTCCCCTCCCGCACCAGCGCGTGGTCGTCTGCCAAAAGAACGCGAATCGGCGACATCCCGATCCCTCCATAGGCAATACGGCTCTGTTCCGCGACCCCCTGCAGACGATTATAGCACGTGCCGCTGGCAAGGTAAAGCGCACGCGACACGGAGGGCGCATGAAGGTGGAGATATGCGCGAAATACCGATCCTTTTTGCGCGTGAAATGCGGAGAAACGACCGCAAGCGTTGCGCGAATTGGCACTCAAGGGTCGCCGGATAGAACGATGAGCAGGAGCGGCGCTTGTGGTAGAATGATGTTTGGTCCCAAATAAACCCGTGCGAGGGAGAAGGGACACACTATCTGACGTGACCATGGACTGTTACTCTTCGTGCTCAAGGCGAGAAACCTCTGTTCCCTTGCGACGGGCTTTTTGTTGCCTCGATATCGCGGGCGACGATTCAATCCCACAAGGTTACGCGCGGGCGCCGTTTCAATCATCTGTGTGAGGAGGGATACATCCCCATGAGCTCACTAGACAGGACCTTGTCGCGACGGGAGTTCCTCAAACTCATCGGGACGGGTAGCGCAGCGGCCGTACTGAGTGGCGGGCTGACGGCTTTCGTTCCAACCCCCACCTATGCAGCGCCTGAGGAAGAGGGAGTACTCTACGGCGTATGCGGAATGTGCGGAATGGGCTGTGCCTATGTTGCCCATCTCCGCAATGGCCGTATCGTCCGTCTCAGCGGCAACCCTAAGGACCAGATCGCCGAGGGGAAGCTCTGCGTTAAGGGCTATTCGGGCATCCGGCTGCTGTACGACCCCGATCGGCTCAAGTACCCTATGAAGCGGACGAACCCAGAGAAGGGAATCGGTGTGGATCCCAGGTGGGTGCGCATCTCCTGGGACGAAGCGATCGAGTTGACAGCCAGCAGTCTGAAACAGATACGCGACACCTATGGCCCCGAGGCCATCATTATGATCTCCATGGCCAAGCCGTGGCAGAAGCACTTCGCCAGAGCCATCGGCACACCCAACCTGATTTCCCACCACAACACGTGCGTCGCAAGCCAGGTGCTGGCATGGGTGACAACCGTCGGGTGTATGGCTTGGACGGTCGACTTCGAGCATTCCAAGTACATTCTCTGCTTTGGCTGGGATAGCCTGGGCAAGGCCAAGAACCACTGGGGCCGGGCTGTGAATCGCGCCCGGGCCAACGGGGCCAAGTTGGTGGTCTTCGATCCTCGCCTCTCTATCACCGCGGCCAAAGCGGACGAGTGGATCCCCATCAAGCCTGGCACGGACCTCGCTGCGCTGCTGGCAATGATCCACGTGATCATCAACGAGGACCTGTACGATCACGAGTTCATTGAGAACTACACCTATGGCTTTGAGCAACTTAAGGAAGCAGTCCAAGAATACACTCCGGAGTGGGCGGCTTCTATCTGTGAGGTGCCAGCCGAGACCATCGCCCGCATTGCCCGCGAGTTCGCTACCACCAAGCCTTCCGTACTTGCCTCGCATAAGCGGGACGCTGGCGGCCCTAATTACGCCAACTCCTGGCGTACCTCTCGCTGCTTCCTTATCCTAAATGCTCTGGTAGGGAGCATAGATCGCCCCGGCGGCCGCATCCTGGACCGCAAACCGGCTCTTCCTGGTCTATGGGACGTGTTTGACCTTCCTCCCTACCCGGAATCGGCGAGCGGCGTTCGTATTGACGGCCTGGAAGAAGCCCCCATTCTGTACAAGTTGAACATGGGCTCCTTTACCACTCTGGCCGAGGGCATCCTGAGCGGCAAGCCATATCCGGTTAAGGCCGCCGTGGTCTGGCATCACAATGTACTCGCTTTTCCTAACCCCAACCGACTGATCGAGGCTCTGAAGACGCTCGATTTCATCGCCGTGTCCGATGTCATGCCTACCGAGATCGTGCAACTGGCCGATGTTGTACTGCCTGAGAGCACCTACTTTGAAACAGGTGGCCTCGTGCCCCGCGCTTATCACGCCATGTACCCACAAGTGGCCCTGAAGGAGCCTCTGCCTACCCTGTACGACACAAAGCCGTTCGGCAGTGTGGCGCTAGCCATTCTAAGAGCAATGGGGTTGGACGAGTATGCACCCGATGGGATGGGAGGCGGCCCGATCTTGGAGGCTCAACTGGAGGCGCTGGGCACCACCGTGGCCGAGATACGGGGGAGCGGCGGGCTTTGGGGAGAACCGGTGGAACTAGAGCCCGCGGTCGAGTTCAAAACTCCGTCCAAAAAAGTGGAGCTCTATTCGACGACGTTAGAGGAGAACGGATACGATCCACTCCCATACTGGCAGCCGCCACGCGCAGAACTGAGCGACGAGTATCCCTTCCACCTTCTCATCTATCGCCAACCATGGGAGCGACTGACCCAGAATCAGAACGACCCTGTCTTGGCCGAGTTATGGCCGGAGAACTGCGCCGTGCTACATGCCGATACGGCTCGCGAGTTGGGCATCTCCGAGGGTGACTACGTCTGGGTCGAATCGAGATGGGGCAAGATTAAGGTCAAGGCAAAGCTTACCCAGGGAATCCGTCCTGACTGTGTGGCTGTGGATCACGGCTTCGGCCACTGGAGCCCTGCGCTCTCCGTCGCATACGGTAAAGGTGCCAATGACGGCGAGCTGGCCCCGAACGCGACCATTGACGAGCAACTCCAGTACAAGGACCCCAGCATGTCGGCCTATTGGGAGGACATTGCGGTAAGGGTGTACAAGGCATGAACGATGTCGCGTGGTGGGCAGGGGAGAGCGGTCGTTGCTGGCTGGCGACGGCACGCGGGTTAGCGCGAGGGTTCACGTATCCAGACGCGGGCTGGATAGCCGCCTTGCTCAGCGGCCGCTGGCCCTCGACCCTTGCAGCTGTGCTCAGACCTCTGAGGATATCAGCCGAGGGAGTCTTGCAGGCTACTGACGCCCTGCCCACCGAGCCAGCAGCTGCGTTGGAGGCCTTGCAGGTGGAGTATACCTACCTGTTCATCAACGCCGTGCCTCACGTGCCGGCCCCGCCCTACGCTTCCGCTTATACGGACGAGGGGCTGCTGATGGGCCAGCCGGCCGAGGACGCACTGCGGGCTTACCGACAGGCGGGCCTCGTCCTGGCCGATGGCTACCCCGAACTGCCCGACCACCTGGCTGCGGAACTGGAGTTCCTGGCTTGGCTCGGCGAGCAGGCGGTGGCAGCATACGAGGCGGGTGACGAGAAGCAGGCGCAAGAGCGGATCGGCCAGCAGCAGGCGTTTCTGCGAAAGCAGGTGCAGCCGTGGCTGCCCACGTTCTGCCAACGCGTGGAAGATGCAGCGCGTATCCCCTTCTATCGGGAACTGGCACGGTTGGCCCGAACGGTTTTGTCTGCGTCCACCACGCCTATGTCGTCGGATTGAACCTCAGGAGGCGAGGAAGCAATGACCAAAGCGATGCTCATTGATACTTCAAACTGCCTATACTGTAATGCCTGCACCGTCGAGTGCAAGCGGGAGAACGACGTGCCTGTAGGTAAGGACATCTTCTGGACGAGGATGGAAGTCCACGAGGTTGGCTCGTTCCCGGACGTGCGGCAGTACTTCATCAAGCGGGCCTGCAACCACTGCACGGACGCGCCCTGCGTGGACGTGTGCCCAACCGGTGCGCTTTATCACCACCCCGAGGGGTTTGTGGTGCTGGATCAGGATAAGTGCACTGGCTGCGGCTACTGCACCCAGGCCTGCCCGTTCCACATCCCGCAGTTGGAGGTATTCGACCCGTTGACGGGGGCGGCCAAGGCGCACAAGTGTACTTTCTGCATACAGCGAACTGCCAACGGTGGCGAGCCGGCCTGCGCTATGGCCTGTCCCTTCGGCGCCATCACCTTCGGTGAGCGAGAGGACCTGATCGCCCAGGGCAAGGAACGGGTGGCTGTGCTGCAAGCCAAGGGGATAAGCAAAGCGCGGTTGTACGGTGAGCACGAGATGGGCGGCCTCCACGTCCTCTACGTGCTCGAGGACGAGCCCGAGGCCTACGGTCTGCCGAGCGAGCCGCAGTACCCGGCGATGGTCACCCTGTGGCAGAAGATCGCCCAGCCGGTCGGCGGCATCCTGGCCGGGCTGACAGCGGTAGGGCTGCTGGCCGACTGGCTGGTGGTGCGTCGCAAGGTCCGTATCGGAGAGGAGAAGTGAGATGGCCCAGCGAGAGATCCAGGTATTCAACGCCGTCCAACGGCTGGTCCACTGGCTACACGTGGTGGCTTTCGCCGTGCTGGCGTTGACCGGCTTTGTGTTGTACGCGCCCGTCCAGAGCCTGGCGATGGGTTATGCAGGATGGACCCTGCGCCTCCTGCACCGCATCGCGGCAATCCTGCTGGCCCTGGTGCCGCTCATCTACCTGATATTCAGCCCTCGCAGGCTGTTCGATTCTCTCAAGCGCATCTTCACTTGGACGAAAGAGGACGTGGGCTGGTTCAAGGCTTTCCCCCGCTACTACTTCCTGGGGGATGAAGAAGCGATGCCTCCTCAGGATAAGTTCAACGCTGGACAGAAGATGTTCTATATCGTCACCGCGGTCTGTCTGTTGCTTTTTGGCGTCACCGGATTCCTGATGTGGTTCGGCAAGTTCGCCATCCCCACCTGGCTCTTCCTATGGAGCGTCTTCATCCACGACCTCTGCTTCATTGCCTACGTCTGTTTCTTCTTCATCCATTTTGCCCTCTGCGCAGCGCATCCTTTGATGAGGGGATCTCTCAACGGCATGCTCTTCGGCTGGCTACCCGAAGAGTACATCAAGCATCACCACGCCAGGTACTATGAGGAGTTGGTCTCGGAGAAGAAGTAGTGAGCAGGTGTGCGCGAACCCACATTCGTCCACAGGCCCTGTGTCGCAGCGGGGCTTGGGGAACTCCCTACGATGGAGGAGTCCGGCATCTACGCCGGGCTCCTCCGTATAGAGCGGAAGGGGATCCGCCGATGCTCGATATCAAAGTGCTGAGCCTTGGCTGCGAGATGAGTGCCCGGCTCGAGCAACAGGTAGCGGCGGCGCTGGAGGTATTGAGGAGGGAAATCCCCTCGCTGGAGGCAACGATCCAGCACGTGACGGAGTACGATCGGGTCGTAAAGTACCCGGTCTCTTTCGTTCCCACCCTGATGGTCAACGACCGCGTGGTCTGCACCGGCCGGATCCCTACCGTCGGGGAGGTGACTGCCTGGCTGAGGGAGGCCCTCGGCAGTCATTCCGCTTGACGATCAGGGTACCTGGGGGAAGA
>CAZOLN010000102.1:0-1713 GCA_964580565.1 uncultured Anaerolineales bacterium | reverse complement strand
ATTGGCTTCCGATTTCTCATAAGCCTGCTCCCGTTCGCCAGGCCGGATCACCGAAGGGCAAGCCTACTTCCTCGAGCGCCAGATAGAGAACATCAGCCACAGACCCAGCAGGCTGGCACCGACGAACCCGGCGATGACCAGCGTCGTCGCGAGCCCCCATTGCCGGGCCAGGTTGAAAGCCGGAACGAGCAGGGCGAGCCCAACGATGAGCGCGGCCAGCAACACGCTGATCGAGATGCGGTTCGCCAACCGGTCCAGTCGCACCAGCGCCTGGTCCAGTTCTTTGTGACGGATCGTGACCTCCAACTCTCCCCGCTCGGCACGGGTCAGAAGTTGGGAACCGACGCGCGGGAGGAGGCCCAGCAGTTCCGCCCAATCGTTGATCCCTCTGAGCACAGACGGTCCCCACGAGTGTGGAGAGGCCATCTGCCAGACGAACCGCCGCACGTAAGGCTCGGAGACGGCGAACATGTCGAAATCGGGGGCCAGTTGCAGCCCCACTCCCTCCATCATCGCCAGCGTCTTGCCCAGCAGCCAGTACTCGGAGGGCAGGTGCAGGTGATGGCGGAAGGCGATGGGCATCACCTCTTCCACCACCTCCCGGGCGCGGATCTCCTTCAGCGGGAGGCCGTGGTACTTGCGCAGCAGCCGGGCGATGTCACGCTGCAACCCGGCCCGGTCCACCCGGCCGGTGGCGGCCCCCATCCGGATCAACTGCTCCACGATGCCTTCTTCGTCCAGTCGCACGGAGACGATGTACAGGCGGATGAGGTCGGCCCGCTCGCGTCGGCTCAGGTAGCCCACCATGCCAAAGTCCATCGCGCCGATGACCTCACCCGGCATGACGACGAAGTTTCCCGGATGGGGGTCGGCGTGGAAGAAACCGTCCTCCAGCACCTCCTTGATGATGATCCGGGCTGCGTGCAGACCGATGCGATAGCGGTCGTATCCTGCCGCGTCCAGTGCCTCGATCTGGTCGATCTTGATCCCGTGGATGCGTTCCAGCACCAGCACGCGGCGGGTCGTGTAGTCCCAATAGACCCTGGGGATGTAGAGGTAGGGTTCGCCGGCGAAGTTGGCCCGGAAACGGTCCGCGTTTCGCCCCTCCCGATAAAAGTCCAGTTCGGCCCGCAGCGTGCTGGCGAAATCCTCGGCGATCTCCGGCAGGTCGTAGATCTCTCCCAGCGGCGTATGCTCCTGCAGGAGCCGGGCCAGGTCGAACAGGATCTCCAGGTCGGTCTCGATGGTCTCCCGGATGTCCGGCCGCTGCACTTTGACGACGACCTCCGTTCCGTCAGGCAGGGTGGCGGCGTGCACCTGGGAAAGGGAGGCAGCGGCGATAGGGACGCGCTCGAAGGAAGCGAACAGTTCCTCCGGCGGCGCTCCCAGTTCGGCTTCGATCTGTGCCCGGATGGGCTCCCACGGTTCCGGAGGAACGGTATCCTGCAGTCTGGCAAGTTCGGCGATGTAGGCGGGGGGGATCAGATCGGGGCGCGTGCTGAGGATCTGGCCGAGTTTGACAAAAGTGGGACCCAGCTCCTCCAGCGCCAGGCGCAGCCGCTGAGGGGCCCCCAACGCGGGAGCAGAGCGCCCGCGACGCAACAGCCACCGGGGCAGCGCCAGGTACGACCGCAGTTGAAGGAGGTCCACGAGTTGCCCGAAGCCATGGCGGCCCATGACTTCCACGATCTCGCGGTACCGCCGGAGATGACG
>CAZOLN010000101.1:1887-9967 GCA_964580565.1 uncultured Anaerolineales bacterium | reverse complement strand
TGACAGTTTGCCAGCCTCCCGCAGGTTAATGCACGGCTCGACAGCGCAAGTGACCGGCCAGGGCACCCTTCACGGCGTGCTCGGGTGCGCCGTAGGGAACCTGCGGGAGGCTCCTTCAAAAGTGTCAGGTGGCTGGTTTGAGGATCAAGGAAACTCTGTGCTCTCCGTGTCTCTGTGGTAAAATCAACCGGACCGCGCGAGCTCTATCAGCAGGCCAGCCGATGGAATATCGATACATCGCCTTCGATCAGGAAGGACGGCGCGTCGAGGGATGGCTCGACGTACCGGACGAGGCCGCCGCCGAGCGGGCCCTCTGGGAACGGGGCCTCACGGTCGCTCAACTGACCCCGGCCCGCCAGGAACTGCGGCTCTGGCGGCTGCTCCCCACCTTCTTCGGGGTCAAGCGGCGGGACCTGATCGTCTTCTCCCGTCAGTTGGCCACCCTCCTCTCCTCCGGCATCTCCATCCTGCCCGCGCTGCGGCTCCTGGCGGAGCAATCCACCAGCAAGCCGCTGCGCGAGATCCTGGGCGAGGTGGCCGAGGCCGTGGAACGGGGCCAATCCTTCTCCGCTGCCCTCTCCGCCCACCCGTACGCCTTCCCCCCGCTCTATACCCGGACCATCGCCATCGGCGAGCGGACCGGGAACCTGGAGGAGGTGTTGCGCCGGCTGGCGACCTACCTGGAGCAAGCGCAGGAACTCTCACGGAAACTCCGGGAGGCGCTGGCCTACCCCGTCTTCGTACTGGGGGTGGCGATCTTCGTGATCGTGCTGATGCTGACCGTCGCCCTGCCGCCGATGGTCCAGTTGTTCGAAAACTTCGGCGCGGACCTGCCCTGGACCACCCGGGCGCTGATCGGTTTCACCCGATGGGCCACCGCCTACGGGCTCTACGTCCTCTTCGGCGCGCTGGCGCTGGCGATCGGCCTGGCCTGGTGGGGGACGCGCCCCTCCGGCCGTCGGTTCCGCGACGCAGTAGCGCTCCGGCTGCCCATCGTGGGCCAGGTGATCCTGGAAGGACAGGTCGCCCGCTTCACCCGGACCGCTGCGACGCTGATCCGAGCCGGACTCCCGCTCTCGGAGGTGATGGAGTTGGCGGTCTCCACCGCCGGCAACGTGGTGGTGGCCGAGGCCCTGGAGCGGGTGCGGGTCGCGTTGCTCACCGGGCAGGGCCTCTCCGCTCCCCTCGCCGCAGAGCCCATCTTCCCCTCCCTCCTGGCTCAGATGGCGCGGGTGGGAGAGGAGAGCGGGACGCTGGAGGAGAACCTGGAGACGGTGGCCGATTTCTACGAGGAGGAGGTGGAGCGGAAGATGCGGCTCCTCGTCTCGCTCGTCGAGCCGGCCCTGACCATCTTCGTCGGCCTCATCGTCGGCTTCATCGCCCTCTCGATGGTGATGCCGATGTACTCCGTCCTCTCGTCGATCCGGTAGGGAGGAACTGCCCCGGTGAGGCGACGGATCGGCTGTGGGCTGTGGATGGTCTTCTTTCTGATCGCGTTGTTCGCAGCAGAATGGGTGTTGCTATGGCTGGTCGTGCGGACCGTGCCCCGGGATCATCTGATACCTGCGGTGTTCGGCGTGATCGCGGTGACCATCGTCGGCGGCTGGATCGCCGTCTACCTGCGGATGGAGCGCCGATCCCGTTGAACCCACCATCGGAGGAGGGGGCCAGCCTGGTAGAGATCCTGGTCGCCGTGGGGATCATCAGCCTGGCCCTGGCGATCCTCGTGGGATCGCTGGCCGTCGGCGCGCTGGGGGTCCAGACCGCCCACCGGCTGACCACCGCCACGAACCTGGCCGCCGACCAGATCGAGGTGATCAAGCACGCCGCCTACGACCCGACCGGCGCGTATCCCACAGTGAGCGCACCGCCCGGCTACACCGTGACGGTCACCACCGCAGAGATCGACACCGGGCTGCAGCAGATCACCGTCACCGTCTCCTTCCAGGGAGAGACGCTGGCGGTGGTGGGTAACTACAAGGTGGACCGATGAGCCGGAGGCGCGGCGGCGGAGAGGCCGGTTTCACGCTGACGGAGCTGCTGGTCGTCCTGGGGCTCATCGCCATCCTCACGGGGCTCCTGGCGACCATCTTCTACCAGTTCTGGCGGATCCCCCGTTGGGGGAACGCCCAGATGACGGTGGACAGCGACCTGCGCAACGCCGCCCTGTGGCTGGTTCGGGACGGCAACCAGAGCCGGGCCTTCGTCCCCGGCGGTTCGTGCGGCACCTTTCAGACAGGTCACGGAGAGACGTACACCTACTCCCTGAACGGGACGGTCCTCGAGCGGACGGATTCGTCCGGTGGGACGGTGGCGGTGGCCCGCCACGTCCAAAGCGTCTCCTGCACCACCGATGGGGAGCAGGTCTTCGTGACCCTGGAGGTGACCGTGGGGCCGGTCTCGGCCAGCGCCACCTACACCGTGACGATGCGAGTGGAGTGACGATGAAAGGGAGAGAAAGAGGGGAGAGCGGACAGGCGCTGGTGATCGCCCTCATCGCCCTGGCGGTGGGGGTCCTGCTGGTGGCCGCTTTCCTCTACTACGTCAGCACCAGCCAGCGGACGAGCCGGGGAGCGCAGGAGGCAATGGCCGACCACTACGCGGCCGACGCCGGGGTGGAACACGCCATCTGGCGGCTGACCTACGAATCGGGCTTCACGCAGACGGTGGCGTCCGGTTCGCCCATCGTGTACACGATCACGGTCAACGGGCGGACGGTGATGATCACGGTGACGCAGGTGGTGAGCCCATGAGACGACGCGACGGCCTGGCGAAAGCGCGACGGCGCACCGCCCTCCTCGTTATCACAGCGGTGTGGGTCCTGGCGTTTCTCCTCTGGATCCCTCTCCCGCTTGGGGCGGCCCACCCACGCCAGGCCGGATGCACCGAACAGATCGTCAACGGCGGGTTCGAGAACGGCCCCAACTCCACGCCCTGGGTGGAGGTCAGCCGCTATGAGTTGATCTATAACTTGGGGGAGGCCCACTCTGGGGAGTGGTATGCGTGGCTGGGAGGAGAGAACAATCTACATGAACAGCTTTATCAGGATGTGACCATTCCCGCCGGTACAGCATGGGTAGGATTGACCTACTGGTGGAAAGTGGAGAGTGCAGAGGCCATCAACTCGCCTCCCTATGACATCTTGCAAGTCACCATCCGCGACACCTCAGGCAACGTCCTGCAAACCCTAGAGACCATCAGCAATGCCAGCATGCGGGACTTTTACGTCCGGTCCTTCTTCGACATCAGCGCTTACGCTGGGCAGACAATCCGAGTCCACTTTGACAGTCGGACGGACAGCTCTCTGGTCACCGATTTCTATATCGACGATGTCAGCGTGGTAACGTGCAACGTGATCCCTACCCCGTCGCCCACGATGCCCCCCTCGTGCCCTGAGTATGCCCAGAACGGGGGATTCGAGAACCGCTGGACCGGATGGACGCGGCTGGGAAGCCCACGGCGAGTTCGCAACCCCCTTTACGTAGGGGAATGGAGCGCCCGACTCGGGGGACGCAATCGGGCACGTGATGAAATCTATCAATCTATCGCTGTGCCGGCCGATGCAGAGGTGGGTATCATCCGCTACCATTGGCAGATGAGTACCGATGAGCGGCGGTACGTGCCCTATGATCACTTTTACGCCCGTATCCGTGATGGGACTGGATCGACCATTTTGACGATCCAACACTTGGACAACACTGATACGCGCGACACTTGGCAGCCGACGGAATACATCTGGTACGGAATAAGTGCCTATGCCGGGCAGACCATTCAGATCGACTTTCTGGCGACCACAGACAGGTCACTAGTGACCTCTTTCTACGTTGATGAGGTGAGCGTAGAGATCTGCCGGCGTCCCACTCCCACGCCAACTCCTACGCCCACCGACACTGCCACGCCAATCTCCACACCTACCGACACCCCCACGTCGACCCCGACCTTCACGCCCACGCCGCCGGCCACCCCCCCGCCCACCCCCCCCCCCCCGCCCCCCCCCCCCCACCGACACCCCCACCCCTCCCCCCACTTACACCCCAACACCGACCGCCACCCCGGCCCCCGGGCAGGTCACCATCGACAAAGGGGTCTCGCCATCCACGGTGAACACTCCCGGTCAGGTGGTGACCTACACCTATACCATCACCATCGCCAACGCTGGCCCTAGCACCGTGCACGTCTGGTTGATCACCGACACGCTACCCAACGGGTTTGCCTATGTGGCGACCCTCTCCACAAACGGGATTCGCTTTCCGGACAGTACAACCGTCAATGGACGGAACATCCGTTGGGAGTACAGCCGCCCCCCTCCTCAGTTGAGGGCCGGGCAGTCGGCCACGCTGACCTTCCTGGCCGTCTCCAGCAACGGCGCGGGCACGTACTGCAACAGCGCCGGGGTGACGGTCGGCGGGGGCATCGGCGTGGTCGCCCGCGATAACCTGGCCTGCGTGCAGATCGGCTGGCCGGAGTACGTGATCGTCGCCCGCGCGGGACCGCTCCGCATCCGGGCCCGCGTGCGGCTGGTGAACGGACAGCCTGTCATTCTCTCCTGGGAGATCCTGCCGTGAACTCACGAACCCTGAAGATCGTCGGCGTCTCTCTGGGCTTCGCCCTGCTGTTGGCCGCCTACGGCGCGATCGGGATCGGGATCCGCACCGAGCGGCAACGGCAGGCCGATCTGGAGCAGCAGATCGCGCCCATCCAGACGGCGGTGGCCCTCCAGCGAGAGGGCGGGGCCGTGCTGCCCACCCGCCAGGCGGAACTGGCGACGCTCCAGGCACAGCGGGACGAGATCCGATTCGTCGTCCCCAGCGAGGTGGACAGCACCGAGGTCCTGGCCCACATCGTCGCCACCGCCGCCGTCCAGGGGGTCAACCTCCGTCAGGTGGAAGCCCGCGAGCCGGTGACGGTGACCGTTGGGGCGACCACCTACTGGGTGCTTGGGTACGACGTGCAGGTCGAGGGGGACCTGGCGGCGGTCTCAGCCTTCCTTACGGCGCTCGAATCCGGCCCCATCGGCACGCTGGTGGTGGACCAGATCCGGGTAGAGGCCCGGCCGACGCCGACCCCCACGCCGTCCTCCTCCCCCGGCACGCCCGTCCCGACCCCACCCCTCTATCGGGCCACGCTCCTTGTCCAGGTCTACACGCGGGGGGCGGGCACGGAAGGCTCCTCCGTCCTGCCGCCCACCTTATCCCCCCAGGAACGGGCACGCCAACTGGAACGGCTGGTCGACGAGGCCCGGCAGCAGGGGGATTGGACCCGCGTCATCAGCCTGCTGCTGGTCCTCCGCTCCGACCGGCCCGACGATCCGGACCTGGAGGCGCAGTTGGTCGAGGCGTACGTGCGGGACGGGCAGCGGCGGCTGCTCGCCGGGCAGTTCGAACTGGCGGAGGCGGCCTTCCGCGCCGCGTTGGAGATCGAGCCGGAGAACGAGGAGGCGCTGGAGGGGTTGGAGCAACTGGAGTCGCTCCGGCCCACGCCGACGCCCACGCCGACGCCCGCGCTCGCCGCAGCGACCCCCACCGCGGCCGCCACTCCCACGTTCCCCTACTACGTGCTCCGCCTGAGTTTCGGGCCTAACGACCGCTACCCCCACCTCGGCTGCAACTGGTTCGGCTTCGCGGGGCAGGTGACCGACGCCGATGGGTATCCTGTCCCCGGGATAACGGTAAGGATATGGGCCTCTGGATGGGAAGGGGTACAAACGACCACAGGAGCCGGTGGGGAATACGAGCAGTTCCTAGACGATCACCCGCGGGCGGAGCGGTGGATGGTCCAGTTGTACGAAGGAGGAACACCCGTCTCACCGCCGGTAGCCGTGGAATCACGGGCCTCGTGCGATGCGGTGGTGATCCGCATGGACTGGCGACGGGGGTATTGAGATGTTCGGAGAGAAACGGCTGACGTTGGTCCTGGAGACCGCTGAGGTGCGCGCCCTCGTCGTCCAGGGGCAGCGCATCCGGCGCTGGGAGCGCGCGCTCCTCCCCGAGGGAGCGGTGCGCCAGGGGCAGATCGTCCAGCCCAAAGCCTTCGGGGAGATCGTCGCCGAGTTGGTGGACGCGGTCAAGGGCCCCCGACGACGGGCGGTGATCGGGCTGAACGGCCAAAGGTCCCTGGTGCGAATCCTCGACCTGCCCCCGGTCCCCACCCGACTGCTGGACGAAACGGTCCGGCGGGAGGCGCGGCGGGAGTTGCCCCTCCCGCTGGAGGGGTTGTACCTCTCCTGGCAGGTGATCGACGACCAGACCGCCTCCGGCCTGCGGGTCTTCACCGTGGGGGTCCCCAAGGAGATCATCGACACCTGTATGGTCGGGCTGCGCGCCGCCCGTGTGCGGCCGGTGGCGATGGACCTCAAGCCGCTGGCGCTGGTGCGGGCGGTCAACCTGCCCAACGTGCTCTTGGTCGATCTGGAAAGGGGGAACGGGAGCCTGGTGCTGGTGCGGGACGACATCCCCTACATCGTCCGCTCCATCCCGGTCTCCCCGGAGGAGGAGGGATGGATCGACCTGATCGTATCCGAGATCCAGCGCACGCTGGAGTTCTACCACACCACCCTTTCGGCGAGCCTGCCGGCATGGACCGTCAGCCTCTGCCTGACCGGAGGGCTGGCGGAGGATGAACGGGTGCGAGAACGGGTGGGAGCCCTCTGGCCCCTGGTCGATCCGGCCCCGCCGCTTTCCGTCCCCGAGGATTTCCCCCTGCTGACCTATCTGGGGAACCTCGGCCTGGCGCTGAAGCGGTTGCCATCGTGAGGAGGGGAAGATGGCCAAAGCACAGCACATCGACCTGAACATCCTGCCCGAACGGTACCAGCCCCGGCGGCTCACCCTCGTCATGGCGCTCCTCGTCATCCTGGCGATGGCGCTGGTGATGGGGCTGGCCCCGGCGATCTCCCTGCTCCGGGCCGAGCGGGCCCGCACCCTCAGCGTGCAGGCCCGCCTGGCCCAGGCGGAGACGGCCCTGGCCCAGGTCCAGGTGAACAAGAGGGCCCTGGAAGAGGTGGAGCAGCAGATCGCGCAGGTCCAGGCGGAGATCGACCAACTCCAGGCGGAGTACCAGGCTCTGAGCCGGTGGCAGGCGGACCGTTCCTCGGGGATCACCTCGATCGTCTTCTCCCTGTTGCCCGGCGTCCGGCTCACCGGCATCACCCAGGAGGACCGGTTCCTGACGATTCAGGGGGAGGCTGGAAGCCAGGCGCTGGTGCTGGACTACGCCCGCGCGCTGCAGGCCAGCGGGGAGTTCCGCAACGTCCGCATCCTCTCGATGGTGGACACCGATCCGCTGGGCGTGGCCCCGGACGTCCGGTTCTCGATCCTGGCGGAGCAGAAGCCGTGAGCCACGTGCTCGTGGTGATCTTCTGGGGACTCGTGGGCGCGGCGGTGGGGAGTTTCCTCAACGTCGTAGCCGACCGCCTCCCCACCGGGGGGTCGCTCCTCTCCCCACCCTCCCACTGCCCCCACTGCGGCACCCGGCTGCGACCGGCGGAACTGGTGCCGGTGGTGAGTTACCTGGCCCTGCGGGGGCGGTGTAGGTCGTGCGGCGGGCCTATCGGCCGACGAACCCTGATCGTCGAGGCCGGGACGGGGCTGCTGTTCGCGCTGGCTGCCTGCCGCCTGCCCCCGGTGAGCCTGCGAGGGTGGCTCGACCTGATCCTGCTCAGTATCTACCTGGGAGTGCTGGTGGTGACCACCGTCACCGACGTCGAGCACGGATTGATCCTCAACCGGGTGATGTATCCCGCCCTGGGGATCGGGGCAGTCGGGGCGGTGCTGGCGGGCTGGCCGGAGGGCGCGTACCGCCTGGCAGGGGGCGCGATCGGGGCGGGGGTGATCCTCCTGATCCTCCTGCTGGTCCCCGGCGGAATGGGCTGGGGGGACCTGCGGCTGGCGGGGTTCGTCGGACTGGTGACCGGGCTGCCGGGGGTCCTGTTCGCCCTGTTCGTAGCCTTCGTCGTCGGAGGGATCGTGGGCAGCGTGCTGCTGGCGAGCGGCCGTCGCCGCCGGGGGGACACGCTCCCTCTCGGCCCCTTCCTGGCCCTGGGAGGGGCCGTGGTCCTCCTGTACGGCGACGTCCTCGTCCG
>CAZOLN010000101.1:0-1787 GCA_964580565.1 uncultured Anaerolineales bacterium | reverse complement strand
CTGCAAGGGATGTTGGAGCGATCGGCTTCCGACCTGCACCTGAAAGCCGGTCACCCGCCGGTCTTGCGCATCCACGGGCGGCTGGTCCCGCAGCCGGACTGGCCGGTGCCGGACGAGCGGGGCATGGAGGACCTGCTGGACCAACTGGTGGGTCCGCACGAGCGGGAGGTCTTCGACCGGGAATGGGAACTGGACTTCGCGTATGAGATGGAGGAGGCCCGCTTCCGGGTCAACGTCGCCCGGCAGCGGGGGAGCATCTACCTCACGCTGCGGGCGATCCCCCGGGCGGTGCCCACGCTGGCGGAGTTGGGCCTCCCGCAGGTCTGCGCCCGCCTGGCCCTCCTGCCCCAGGGACTGGTCCTGGTCACCGGCCCCACCGGCTGCGGCAAGTCGACCACCCTGGCGGCGATGATCGAGCAGATCAACCGGACCGTCGCCCGGCGCATCGTCACGTTGGAGGATCCCATCGAGTACGTCTTCGAGGACCGACTGAGCGTGATCACCCAGCGGGAGGTCGGCTCCGACACCCATTCCTTCGCCGTCGGGCTGAAGTACGTCCTGCGGCAGGACCCCGACGTGATCATGGTGGGGGAGATGCGCGATCTGGAGACCATCGCGGCGACGCTCACCGCGGCGGAGACCGGGCACCTGGTGCTGGCGACGCTCCACACCCCCAGCGCGCCGGAGGCGGTGGATCGGATCGTGGACGTCTTCCCGGCCCACCAGCAGGCCCAGGTCCGCACCCAGTTGGCGATGACCCTGGCCGGGGTGATCGCCCAGCGGCTGATCCCCCGCGCCGACGGGGCCGGCCGGGTCGCGGCCTGCGAAGTGCTGATCGGGACCTCCGCCGTGCGCAACCTGATCCGCGAGCGGAAGACCCCCCAGATGGTCAGCGTGATACAGACGGGGCGGGAACACGGGATGCAGACGATGAACCAGGCGCTGCACGACCTCTACCGGCGCGGGTTGATCACATTGGAGGAGGCTCAAGCCCACGCGACCGACCCGGACGATTTCCGACGGCTGTTGAGGGGATGAAGGGAGCCTTAACGGAAACGTAACAGAGGCGAAACAGTTTTCTCGACACTTTTATTCCTTTTTGGTATATACTACCTAAAACATCCTGAACGGGAGGCGACAAATGAACGAGAGAGGTTTCACCCTGATCGAGTTGCTGGTGGTCATCGCGATTCTAGCCGTTCTGTTCGGGCTGACCGCGCTGGCGCTGACCAATGTGGGCAGCGATGCCGAGCAGCGAGCGGCCCAGGCAGAAGCCGACATGGTGCAGACGGCAATCGATGTGTATATGACGGTCAACAACGCGGTAACGATCACGCAGGTCACATCTCCCACACAGGTTGGGCCAGGCACTGATCCATTCGGTGACTACCTGCGCCGCACGTCTCGCTTCTACTTTACCTGGGAGAGCGATGGCACAGTCAATGGGGCGTACGATGAGACCAACACCCGGCTCTGGCCGTAATGATGGGCCGGGGCCATTGAGATCGCCCTGATTCAATAACCAGAACAACATGACTGTAACGCGCGCAGAGGGCAGGTCATGAGTCTGCTTCTGTGCGCTTACGAACAAAGCGCAAAGGCACAGAGGGCACAGAGAAGGACATTATAAACTCTGTGCCCTCTGCGCCTCTGTGGTGAACCATTGACAAGCGAAGGCTCAATGCGACCTGGCGGGCTCGCTGAACGGATCGCCGAGACAGCCGGGCTGGCGGCCGTGGTCCTGGTCCCGCTGGTCATCAACCCCTGGGGCCTGGCCTACGGGCTTC
>CAZOLN010000100.1:0-9988 GCA_964580565.1 uncultured Anaerolineales bacterium | reverse complement strand
GCACCCGGCCCTTGCCTCCCACACCGCTAGGGCAGGAGCGGTACAGCGCGGACGTCAGGTTTTGGAGGTGGGGTGCAATTTCGTCTTGCTCTAAATGACTAGCCAGCAATCTGATGCCACAATTGATATCATAGCCAACCCCGCCAGGGGAGATCACCCCCGTGTCGGTCCGCATCGCCGCCACGCCGCCGATGGGGAAGCCGTACCCCTGGTGAAAGTCCGGCATCGCCAGCGCGTATTTGACGATGCCCGGAAGCGTGGTCGTGTTGATCAACTGCTCCACCGTCCGGTCGCGGAAGGCGGCGTCCAGCAACTCCGGATCGGCAAACATCCGGGCCGGCACCCGCATATCCGGACGGGTCCCCTTCGGCAGTTCCCAAATGAAACGCTCAATCCGCCGGAAATCCCCTTTGGCGACCATCTTCTCCTCCCCTATCCCTTATCCCTATAATGGTCAAACGCCATACGTCATACGTCAAACACGATGGTGGTCTCCAGCCCTCGGTCGGTGGGCCGGATGTCCATCTCGTGGAAGGTGACCGCCTTGATGTGCCGCCGGGTCTCCCCGGGCACCCCACCCCTGGCGGTGCCCCGCAGGTGGGTCGGTGTGACCTCCTCCAGATCGAACTCGGTGAACACCAGACGGTCCGTCTCGTTGTAGTACAACAGCTCCCCCAGCCAGGTCACCAGCAGCGTCTCGGCGTCGAACCCCTCCAGGTCCAACGCGACCTCGACCGTCGGCTCCACCGTTTCGGGATCGGCCAGCAGCCAGGCCATCCCACGGGCCGCGTTGACGAACAACTCCTTCAGATCCTTTCCCCAGACGTGAAGGGCTACGTCCGCCGTGTGTTCGATCTCCTCGAATCCCTGATCCATCCCGTTTTCATCCTACCATAAGTGCGGGGGTTTGACAAAAAGGGCCTTCCCTGGTAGAATACCGCCGCTTGGCCCATTCGTCTAGTGGACTAGGACGCCGGCCTCTCAAGCCGGAAACAGGGGTTCGAACCCCCTATGGGCCACCTTCCTGAACCACAGAGATACAGAGGACACAGAGGGCTCTCGCCGGTAGAGAGCCCTCTGCGGTTTCCTATCGATGCAAAGCCTCCCGCAGGTCCTGTAGCCTGCGGGAGGCTTTGATCCCCTGTCGATTGTGGAGCCGTTAGTAGCGCAGCAGCGCGCCGATCCCGACCTGCTGGAGACGGGGGTTATCGTCCACCACCTCGATCTCCCCACCCTCCTCGATCACCTTGGTCACCGCCGCCTCCGCCGCGTCCGGGATCTCCACGAAGGTCCCCCCACAGAAGGGGCAGGTCTCCAAGGCCTGGGTGGTCAGGTACCCACACCGGTCGCACCGGTAGCCCGGTGCGTGGAAGTGCCGGTCGATGACCAGGATGCGGATGCGCCCCTCGTGGGCCGCGCTGAGGGTCTCGTCCAAACCGACCACGCCCTCCCCGCCCTTCGCGGCGGCGGTGAAGACCGCCTCCACCACAGCCTCCTCCCGCTGCCGCTCCACCTCCTGCAGAAGCGCCAGGGTCCGCTCCCGGATCTCCGGTTCAGGCGCGTTGGGGTCGAGCCGCAGGTCGCCGATGACCTTCTCCTGCAGCGCCTTGGGCAACAGGGCACGGAACTGGGAGACGGTGGGCTCGGCGCCGGCCAGGATCAACCGTTGGGGTTTGTGTCGGCGGCAGAACCGGTCCGTCGCCTGAGCTGCCTCCCGGAGGTTCCGCATCGCCGTCTCCTCCTCGCGGCGGCTGGAGATCGGCGCGCCGCCCCACCGGCTGGCCCCGCCAGAAGAGCCCCGCCCCCTCTTGAGTTTGCGCACCTCCTCCCCCTCGAACTGCTCCTCCGCCACCCGCTCCCCGAGGTGAAAGAGCAACAGACGCACCCCCTTTCGCTCCACGATCGCGACCGCGTAACGGCCGTACGTGTCCATCAGGGCGGCCAGGGGCGAAAGGTAGGGCCGCCGGGCGACGGTCACGCCGGAGGCGACGGGCACCGCCAGGACGTAATCCCGCCAGAAGTCCGCGGCCGCGCAGGAGAAGACCACCGCTCCCCGGCCCGACCAGTCGTACTGGTGCTCGAAATACCGCTGAACGGCGGCGAGGTCCTCCGGTGCTGCCTCCCCTTCCACCTGCTTCAGCATCTGACGGAGAGAAAGGAGGTACTCCTCACTGGTCCGCTGCGTGGGGTCCACGTTGAGGTACACGCTCAGGATGGGCGTCTCCGTCTGGATCTTCGCCAGTTCGCGCAGTTCCTTCTCGTCGATTGCCATCTCTTTTCCACCTCTCCAGGTTGTCTACACTTTCGCTCGTGGCTACATCGATATCGCCGTTCTCACCACGGAGGTCCGGAGGGCAACCATCTTTACGCCCTCCGCGTCTCCGCGGCCACGCACCTTCCCTAAGGCCGCTCCCCCAGTTCGACGGGGATCTGCAGTGCCTCGCCGTTCCGCAGAACCGTGAGTGTCACCGTCTGTCCCACCTCCGTCTCCAAGATGAGGTACGAGACCAGCCCGTTGAAATCCTCCACCGGGTGATCGTCGATGGCGACGATGATGTCGCCGCCGATCCTCACCCGCCGCCCCCACACCTCCGTCTCCTCGCCGCCCCCTCGGATGCCGGCCTGCTCCGCCGGGCCTCCCGGCACCACCGCAGCCACCAGCACACCTCGATCGGTGGGCAGATCCAACTCGACCGCCAGTTGGGCGAGGGTAAAATCGGTCTCCGCCGTGATCCCGAGATACGGGTAGTGGAACACCCCCTCCTCGATCAGCGAGGGGACGATCCGCTTGACGATGTTGACGGGGACGGCGAAGCCGATCCCGATGTTGCCTCCGAACAGGGTCCGGATCGCCGTGTTCACCCCGATGACCCGCCCCTGGAGATCCAGCAGCGGTCCGCCGGAGTTGCCCGGATTGATCGCCGCATCGGTCTGGATGACCTGGGGGATGGAGAAGGTGCCTCCATCGGTCGTGACGCCGGAGGGGATGCTGCGGCCCAACGCGCTGATGATCCCGGTGGTCATCGTCCCCTCCAGGCCGAAGGGGTTGCCAATGGCGACCACCTCCTGGCCCACCTCCAGCAGATCCGAGTCCCCCAACTCCAGCGGGACCGCGCCGGGTGGCAGGCTTTCGACCTGGAGGACCGCCAGGTCGGAGTAGGGATCGGTGCCCAGGACCTCCGCGCGGCGGATGCTTCCGTCGCTGAAGGTGACCCAGAAGACGTCGCCTCCCTCCACCACGTGGTCGTTGGTGACGACGTGCCCATCAGCGTCGATGAGGAAGCCGGACCCGTTTCCGAAGGGGCTCGCCTCCTCCCCCGTCCCTGCCACCACGTCGATGTTGACCACGCCAGGGTTCACCCGGTCATAGAGGTTGATGAGCACCTGCTGCCGCACCGCAGCGCCAGCGACCAACGATTCCGGCAGGGGGGTAGGCGTGGCGACGACGACGAGGGGGGTAGGGACCGCTGCGGACGTGGTCGCTGCGGGGGTCGAGACCGCAGGGGAGGGGATAAAGCGGCAGGCCAGCAAACCCAAGGTGAGAAGCGTAAGAACCAGGAGGGGCCATCCGTATCGACGCATCGATCCACTCCTTTTTCGCCCAGAACGGCTACGAGGCCGAGGAGGGCACTCTATGAGGAGGTGCGGCCCCGCAATCGAGCCAGTTCCTCGAACAGTTTCCGCTCGCGGGCGCTCAATCGGGAAGGAACCTGCACGCGGGCCACCACATAGAGGTCGCCACGACGGTCAGGCTTGCCAGGGCGCGGCATCCCCTTGCCCCGGAGGCGAAAGATCTTCCCGCTGCTGGTGCCAGGGGGAATCTTCAGACGGACCGGTCCGTCCAGCGTCTCCACCGTCACCTCTCCTCCCAGCACCGCGGTGTACAGGTCCAGGTCCAGATCCCGCCGGAGGTCGTCCCCCTCCTGACGGAAGACGGGGTGCGGCTTGACCGTGATGGTGAGGAAAAGGTCGCCAGGGGGGCCGCCCCCACGACCAGGCTCCCCCTGACCAGAAAGGCGGATGCGGGAGCCGGTGCGCGCTCCAGGGGGGATCTTGGCGGTGATGACCCGCCCGTCGCCCCGCCTTATCCGTCGGGTTGCGCCGTGGCAAGCCTCCTCCAAGGTCAACTCGACGGCGACCTCCATATCTCTGCCCCGCCGGGCGCGCCGGTAGGCCGTGCGCGCACGGGGCCGACCGACGTTGAAGAACATCTCCAGCAGGTCCGCCAGGCTACCCCGCCCGAACAGATCCTCCAAATCCACGTACTGGACGCCCGGCCCTGCCTGGCTGAACCACTGGCGGGCGAAGTCCTCAAAGCCGCCGGGGGCCGCACCGCGCTGCCATTGGCGCCACCCGCTGCCCAGCACGTCGTACTGGCGACGCTTTTGCGGGTCCGAAAGAACCTGATATGCCTCGTTGATCTCCTTGAACCGCTCCTCGGCGGCCTTATCGCCTGGGTTGACATCGGGATGAAATTGGCGGGCCAACCTGCGATAGGCCCGCTTGATCTCTTCCTGACTGGCGTTTCGATTGACTCCCAGGATACGATAATAGTCCTTATACTCCATTCCCCCCAACCCCATCCATCCGCTCCACCTACATTGTACATTGAAGAGAACGGTTGTCAAGAATTCACGCCAACGGTTGCCCATCCCGTCAAACAGGGTTATACTTGATGCACCGTTCAAAGATCGACCATCCTCCAGAACCGAAAGGAACATCGCTCATCTGGAACGACGCGCATCCACTGAAAGGGGGACGCTGTGGCAGGTTGGCAGGTCTATTACACTCCCACCTCTGTCGAGGAAGCGCTGCGACTTCTGGCCGACCACGGTCCGGATGCCCGCCTTATCGCTGGCGGCACCGACCTGCTGATCGAACTGGAGCGGGGGATCCGCCGTGCGCCGGTGTTGATCGACATCAGCCGGGTGCCGGGGTTGGACGGGATCGCGCTGGAAGACGGCGCCCTCCGGATCGGCCCCCTGGTCACCCACAACCGACTGGTCGCCTCTCAGATAGTAGGGGAGCGGGCCGAGGTGCTGGCCCAGGCGGCGTGGACCGTGGGTGCGCCGGCCATCCGCAACCGAGGGACGCTGGGGGGCAACCTGATTACCGCATCCCCCGCCAACGACACGATCCCCGCCCTGTGGGCACTGGGGGCCCACCTGGTTCTCCGTTCGGTGCGGGGGGAACGAACCGTCCCCATCGCCGAATTCTACAAGGGAGTCCGCCAGGTCGACCTGGCGCCGGACGAGATGCTGGTGGAGGTCCGGGTACCGCCGATGCGCTCGGACGAACGCGGGGTCTTTCTGAAGTTGGGCCTACGGCAGGCCCTGGCCATCTCCCTGGTCAACACGGCGGTGGTGGTTCGCCTGGAGGAAGGACGGGTCACCCGGGCGCGGATCGCGTTGGGGAGCGTGGCCCCCACGGTCATCCGCGCGCCGGAGGCGGAGGGGGTCCTGGTGGGCGGGCCGCTCTCGGAGGAGCAGGTCGAGCGGGCGGCGGACCTGGCAGCCCGGGCGGCCGTTCCCATCGACGACATCCGGGCCGGAGCGGAGTACCGCCGACGGATGGTGCGGGTGCTGGTGAGGCGGGCGTTGCAGATGCTCGCCGCCGGCGAGGGTTCCCCACGGCCCGATCCTCCCCCTCTCCTATGGGGCCGCACCGATGGACGGTTCCCCCGTCTGGCCGGCAGGACGGTTCGCCACACCGTGGAGGGAGATGAGCCCATCGAGTGCACCGTCAACGGGGAGAACCACGTGGTCCGCGGGGCCAACGGCAAGACCCTGCTGCAGATGCTGCGGGAGGACCTAGGACTGACCGGGACCAAGAAGGGGTGCGGTGAGGGGGAGTGCGGTGCCTGCACCGTCTGGATGGACGGGATCGCGGTGCTCTCCTGCCTGGTCCCGGCCCCCCGCGCCCACGGGACCCATATCGTTACCATCGAGGGGCTCGCCAAGGACAGCGAACTCCACCCCCTCCAGCAGGCCTTCATCGACGAGGGCGCGGTCCAGTGCGGCTACTGCACCCCCGGCTTCATCATGGCTGGAGCTAAACTCCTAGAGGAAATCGAACAGCCCACGCGGGAACAGATCCTGTACGGGATCGCGGGGAACCTGTGTCGGTGCACAGGGTACTACAAGATCGTGAGGGCGATCGAGAAGGCGGCTGGGCAACGGATGGAGGGCGAATAAACGAATCAGCGAGCCACCCAATCACCTAGTCACCCAGTCACCCAGTCACCCGGTCACCCAATCACCAGAAACCTGGGAGAAGCGAGATGTCCACCCACTTTTTACTCCACGAAACAGCCATTATCCTCATCGCCTACTTCCTCGGCGCGATCCCGTTTTCCCACCTCATCGCCCGCTGGCGGGCGGGGATCAACATCCGGGAGCACGGGGAAGGGAACGTCGGCGCGCGGAACGTCTATCACGTGGTGGGACCGGTCTGGGGCGTACTGGCCGGTGTGCTGGACGTAGGAAAAGGGCTGGCCGCCTACCTGGTGGCCGACCGGCTGGCGCTTCACCCTGCCACGGTGCTGGCCTGCGGCTTCGTCGCCCCCCTGGGGCACAACTTCTCCCCTTTTCTGGGCTTCAAGGGGGGCAAGGGGGTCGCGACGACGATGGGCTTCCTCCTCGGTTTCCAACCCCTCTCCACGCTGACCGGGGCCATCCTGGTCGTCACCGCCTACCTCCTCACCCGCGATCTGAACAAAGCCCTCGTCCTGGGTATCCCCGGCGTTATCCTGACCCCGCCCCTCTTCGGCGCATCCCTGTGGATCGTGCCCTACATCCTCCTCCTGTTCCTCTCCCTGGCCGTGAAGAAGGCCATCGATATGCCCCACGAGCGGGCGGTCTGGGCCCGCGATCCGTGGGAGGAGGGACGGCCGGGGTTTCATGCGGAGACGGGAGAAGGGGTCAACGTGAGGCGTGAAACGTCAAGCGTCAAACGTCGGGCGTCAAACGTCAAGCGTTAAACGTGGAGAGCCAATGGAGTCCATGTTGCCTTACCCTACCTTGATCCACTACCAGATCGCGCTGACGGTCCTGCTGATAGCGGTCGGGGCCAATCTGATCGCCAACTTCCGGATGTTGGGGAAGGCTGCTCCGCGTGGGGAAGGACCCCGCACGTTCTGGCCGGTCTCGATCCTGGTACCGGCCCGGAACGAGGCGCGGAACATCCGGCGGTGCCTGGAGTCGCTGCTGGCGCAGGACTACCCGCTGCTGGAGGTGATCGTGTTGGACGACGGCTCCACCGACGAGACCCCCGAGATCGTGGCGGAGATGGCGCGGGAGGACCCCCGCCTCCGGCTGGTGCGGGGCCAGCCGCTCCCGCCGGGATGGATGGGGAAGAACTTCGCCTGTGAGCAACTGGCCCGGGCGGCCCAGGGCGAATGGCTCCTCTTCACCGACGCCGACACCGTCCATCGGCCGGACACCGTCTCCTGGGCCGTTGAGGCTGCCCAGCAGAACCGGGCCGACCTGATCAGCCTGATCCCCCGCGCCGTCACCCACTCCTTCGGCGAGGAGGTCCTCCTCCCCATCATCCCCTTCGGCGTCGTGGGTTGCTTCCCCCTGGCCCTGGGGGAGCGGCTGCGGGTCCCTTTATTGACGATGGCGGTGGGGCCGTTCATGCTCTTCCGCCGGGAGGCGTATCAACGGATCGGCGGCCACCGGGCCGTGCGCGGTGAGATCGCCGAGGACGTGGTCCTGGCCCGCCGGATGCGCCGCTTCGGCGGTCGCGTGGTCCTGCTGGATGGATCGGAGCAGGTGGACGTCCACTTCTACCACGGCTTTCTGGAGACGTGGCGGGGGCTCGCCAAGAGCGCCTTCGCCGCCCTGGAGTACCGGATCCTGCCCACCGTCCTGATGCTCCTCTTCTACGGCTTCCTCTTCCTGTGGCCGGTGCTCCTCCTGTTCGAAGGGCTGTGGCAGGGACGGATGGGCGAGCCGACGGTCCGCCTGGCCCTCCTCCAGGTCTTCCTCAACACCGGCCTCTGGTACGCCGTGGCGGTCCGTTTCCAACTGCCCCGCCGAACCGCCTTCCTGTACCCCCTGACCGTGCTCCTGGTCATCCTCGTGATGCTCGATTCCGTCCGCCGGGCGGCCTTCAGCGGGATCGCGTGGAAGGAGCGGGTGTACCACGTGCGCGGAGGATCGGTGAGGTGAAAAGGGGGGAGGGGGCAAGGGACAGGGAGAGGGAAGCGTGGAAGCAGGGAAGCGGGGTACCTTAACCCTGCATCCTGCTTCCTGCTTCCTGCATCTTGCATCCTGCACCTAATCCCCAAGGAGGAGGCAGTGGAACGGACGGTACCTAGCACCGGCAGCGAGGAGATCGAACTGTATCAACGGACCTACTACTCGTTGCTGCGGACCACCGACGAGGTCCAGATCCGGTCGCTGGTGGAGAGCCACGCGCGGATGCGGTCGGCCCTCCACGTCAAGGCTGGTGAGCCGGAGATCGATCTGGATGCCCTGATCTACGCCAGCCTTCGGCTCCCTCCCTGCATCCTCCAGGTGCGGCTGGTGGTGATGACCCCCTCGGAGCGGTCGCTGAAGGAGGGGGACTATCCGGACATCGACTCCTGGCGGCCGGTCTCCGCGCCGGGGCGGCGGCGGCGGATGCGGTTCGACGGCGGGGAGACGCTGGCCGCCTTCATCGCCAGCCGGTCCGACATCGACGACCTGATCCCCACCCTCACCGCCTACCAGATCGAATGGAACAAGATCCACCTGCGGCTGCACAACACCTCGGCAGCGCAACTCCTGACCGCCTACGTTGAGGGAAAGAAGAGAGCCGACGAACCGCTGCGCAAAGCGCTCCGCCAGGCACTGGAACTTTCCGATCAGGACCTGGCCCGGTTGGAGGCGGCGTGGGGCGAGCGGTTCGTCCCGACTCTTCTGGCGATGGCCCGCCGTCGGAAGCGGTTCGCCGTCCGGCTCCTTTCCGGCTCCTACGTGGACTACCGGCGGGCCACCCGCCACTGGTGGCAGCACATCACCGAGACCATCCCCACCCCCCTCTCCCAACGACCTGTCTACTTCGTCTCCAGCAACACCCACAGCCTGGTCAACCTGCTCACCGGATGCGCGCTGCGGCGAGAGGAGGAACTGCTCCAGTTCATCGAAGAGTCCGGCGACCCTGCCCTCCAGGCCGAATACCGGGCCATCCAAGAGGAGGAGGTCCCCAGCAGCCGGGAGAACTTCCTGTACTATGTAATGAAAAAGTACGCCCGGACCCCCGAAGGCAGGTCGGCCGCTCGGGCCTGCACGGAGGAGATGCGCACCGCGGGCATCTGGCACGTGGAGAGTCTGCATTATTTGGATGTGGACGCCCAGGTGATCGAACTGTGCGCCCTTCGGCCGGAGTGGCTCGACCCCCGCGTGCGGGTCGATGGGCTGGAGTACCTGCGGGATTCGGACGCGGTCATCCTGAACATCGACTACCCCTTGGGGCTGGCCGCCTACCGCATCCTGGTCGAGGTCGCCACCGGCGTGGGGAGGTTGGAAGGGCTGTACGTCCTGGGCAAGGCGGCCACCCTCAACGGCCGCGTCGGCGACGTGATGATCCCCAACGTCGTCCACGACGAGCACTCCCAGAACACCTACCTCTTCCCCAACGCCTTCACCGCCGCCGACGTGCGGCCCTACCTGATGTACGGCACCGTCCTCGACAACCAGAAGGCGATCAGCGTGCGGGGGACCTTCCTGCAGAACCGGCAGTATATGGACGTCTTCTATCGAGAGGGGTTCACCGACATCGAGATGGAGGCCGGGCCGTACCTCTCCGCCGTCTACGAGGCCATCCGGCCCAAGCGGTATCCGGTGGACGAGATCGTCAACCTCTACCCGGCTCCGTTCGAGATCGGCATCCTCCACTACGCCTCAGACACCCCCTTCACCCGAAGCCAGACCCTCGCCGAATCGCTCTCCTACTTCGGGATGGACGCTACCTACGCCTGCTCCGTGGCGATCCTGCGGCGGAT
>CAZOLN010000099.1:6286-10329 GCA_964580565.1 uncultured Anaerolineales bacterium | reverse complement strand
TGATGACCACCAGCCGGTTCCGGGGGATCTCCACCGTGATGTTCTTCAGGTTGTGTTCCCGCGCACCGCGGACGACGATCTTATCCTGACCCATTCCTCTCCCCGCCACAGAACGTTTGTTCCCCAGGCATTCGGGTATTTTAACACGGGAGGGGAAAAGGAGCAAAAGAAGAAGCCGCCTTCCGGCGGCTTCGCCTTTCCAGGCCTGCGGCTGAGGGCCGTGCCCGCGCCCCGTCTATGGAGGGCGGGCGCGTCCCAGACCCCCTACCAGGGAGCCTCTCCCTTCAGGAACCGGTTGATGTCCGCCGCGGCTCGCTTCCCGGCGCCCATCGCGCTCACCACCGTCGCCGCGCCGGTCACCACGTCGCCGCCGGCCCACACCCGCGGTTTGGTCGTCCGCCCCGTCTCCGGGTCGGCCACCACCGTCCCCCACTTGGTCCGCTCCAGCCCCTCCGCCTCGGCGAAGACGAGCGGGTTGGGGCTGGTGCCGAGGGCGAAGATGACCGTGTCCACCTCCATCTCGAACTCGGACCCCTCGATGGGGACGGGCCGTCGGCGGCCGGACTCGTCCGGCTCGCCCAACTGCATCCGGATGCACCGCATCCCGCATACGTTCCCGTTCTCGTCTCCCAGGATCTCCACCGGGTTGGTCAGGAAGTCGAAAATGACCCCCTCTTCCTCCGCGTGGTGGACCTCTTCGGCGCGGGCCGGGACCTCGGCGCGGGACCTCCGGTAGACGATGTGGACCTCGCCCGGCTCCTCACCGGTCTCCTGCGCCCGCAACGTCTGCAGCCGCAGGCTGCACCGGGCGGCGTCCATCGCCACGTTCCCGGCCCCGATCACCGCCACCTTCTTGCCCACCTTGACGGGGGTGTCGTACTCGGGGAAGAGGTATCCCTTCATCAGGTTGACCCGCGTGAGGAACTCGTTGGCGCTCATCACCCCGTTGTAGTTGATGCCGGGGATGCGGAGGAACTTGGGTAGCCCGGCCCCCGTGCCCAGGAAGACGGCGTCGAACTCCTCCAGCAGTTCGTCCAGCGTGACCGTCCGGCCGACGACGTGGTCGGTGCGGATCTCGATCCCCAGGCACTCCACCGCGTAGTCGATCTCCGAGTGGACCACGCTCTTGGGCAACCGGAACTCCGGGATGCCGTAGATCAGCACCCCGCCGGGGGCGTGAAGCGCTTCGAACATCACCACCTTGTGCCCCTCCCGCGCCACGTCCACCGCGCAGGTCAGCCCGGCAGGCCCCGTGCCGACGACGGCTACCTTCTTGCCCGTGGGCGGGCAGCATTCCAGCGGGCAGGTGCGGAACTGTAACTCGTAATCCCCTACGAACCGCTCCAGCCGCCCGATGGCGACCGGCTCCCCCTTCTTTCCCAACACACACATCGCCTCGCATTGGACCTCCTGCGGGCACACCCGCCCGCAGATGGCCGGGAGGCTGTTCTTGATCTTCATCACCCGCACCGCCTCGACGATGTCCCCCTCCCGCAACGCGCGGATGAACTGGGGGATGAGGACGCCCACCGGGCAGCCCTCCACGCAATGCGGACGGGCGCATTGGAGGCACCGCTCCGCTTCCTTCCGGGCCAACTCCTCGGTGAAGCCCAGGGCGACCTCATTGTAGTTCCCGCGCCGGACCTCGGGGTCCTGCGCTGGCATCGGCTGGCGGGGGATCTTCAGGCGTTCTCGCTGGGTAAGACCGGACACTTAGGCACCTCCCTTCTCGTTCAGGGCTGCTTCCAGACGACACTCGTGCTCCCACCGCTCCAGGGCCAGCCGTTCCTCTTCTCGGTAGAACTGCAGCCGGGAGAGCAGGTTGTCCCAATCCACCAGGTGTCCCTCGAACTCCGGCCCATCCACGCAGACGAACCGGGCCTCGCCGTCTATGAGGACCCGACAGCAGCCGCACATCCCGGTGCCGTCCACCATAATGGAGTTCAGGCTGACGATGGTGGGAACGTCGTAGGGCTGGGTGGTCAGGGAGACGAACTTCATCATAATCGCCGGGCCGATGGCCCACACCTTGGCGATCTCCCCGGCCCGCTCCTCCAGCAGTTCCTTGAGCGGCTCCGTCACCAGCGCCTTGCGGCCGTAGGACCCGTCATCGGTGCAGACGATCAGTTCGTCGGACACCGAGCGCATCTTGTCCTCCCAGAACAGGAGGCCCTTGTTTCGCGCCCCGATGATGGAGATGACGTGGTTCCCGGCCCCCTTCAGGGCGCGGGCGATGGGGAAGACCGGGGCGATGCCCACGCCGCCCCCCACGCAGACCACCGTGCCGTAGTTCTCGACCTCGGAGGGGTGTCCCAAAGGACCGACGACCGTCGCCAGCGCGTCCCCTGGCTCCAGGGTCCCCAATTGACGGGTGGTCTTCCCAACCTCCTGGAAGATCAACGTGATGAGCCCAGCATCCCGATCGTAGTCGGCGATGGTCAGGGGAATCCGTTCCCCGCGCTCGTCGATGCGGATGATGACGAACTGCCCCGCCTGGGCCTTCCGCGCTACTTGGGGGGCTTCCACCACGATCCGCTTCGTGATCTCGCTGAAGATCTCCTTCTCGACGATTTTGTACACGCTAGCCCTCCTTGCTCGGCTTGCACGACCTCGGAAGAGACGACATCTCACTACAAAGGCACAGCAGACCCAGCGTTCTTCGGTGTTTCTGTCCCAAGAGGGAAAGATAGACCAGAACGGCCCCAAAGTCAAGTGACGGATGTGACCTGTTGACCGTGACAGAGGTCGCCTCCCGGCGGTTTGCTCGCCTCCTCTCCCCGTGGTATGATGACCCCGCCCGAAGGGGAAGAAACCACAGAGACACGGAGAACACGGAGAAACCTCAGGAAGACTTTCCAGACCTCTGTGCCCTCTGTGTCCCTGTGGTGAAATCCAAATCACATGTGCGAGGTGTCGATGGGGATCGTCATCGTCGGATTGGGACCGGGGGACCCGAAGCACCTGACCCGCGAGGCCTGGCGGGTGCTCTCGGAGGCGGAGGAGGTCTGGCTGCGCACGGCCCACCACCCCACCGTCGCCGGGCTGCCGGAGGGGGTGACCATCCACTCGTTCGACCGCCTGTACGAGTCGGCGGAGGACTTCGCCGCCGTCTACGAGACCATCGCGGCGGAGGTGGTGCGGCTGGGGAGGCGCCCCGAGGGGGTGATCTACGCCGTCCCCGGCCACCCTCTGGTGGGCGAGGCCGCCGTCCAGCGGATCCTGGCGCTGGCGCAGGAGGCGGGCCTGCCGGTGCGCATCGTCGAAGGGCTCAGTTTCATCGAGCCGACCCTGACCGCCCTCGGGATCGACGGTCTCGAAGGGCTCCAGGTGGTCGACGGGATCGAACTGGCGGCCCGTCACCACCCCCCGCTGAACCCGGACCTGCCGGCCCTGGTCGGGCAGGTGTACAGCCGGGTGCTGGCCGCCGACATCAAACTGACGCTGATGAACCAGTACCCGGACGAGCACCCGATCGCGTTGGTCCACGCCGCCGGGACGAAAGAGGAGGAGGTGGTCCGCCTGCGCCTGTACGAACTGGACCGCCAGGAGGTAGCCCACCTGACCACCCTCTACGTGCCACCGCTGCCGGGGGTGACCAGTTTCGAGGGTTTGCAGGAGACCATTGCCCACCTGCGGGCCCCGGACGGCTGTCCCTGGGATCGGCAGCAGACCCACGAGAGCCTGCGGGCCGGCCTGCTGGAGGAGGCGTACGAGGCCGCCGCGGCTATCGACGAAGGGGATATGGAGGCGCTACGGGAGGAATTGGGGGACCTCCTGCTGCAGATTCTCCTCCAGACCCAGATCGCCACCGAGGAAGGGGATTTCCGGATGGTGGACGTGATCGCTGCCATCGACGCCAAGTTGAAGCACCGCCATCCCCACGTCTGGGGCGGGGTGGAGGTCCACGACGCCGGGGAGGTCCTGGCCCGCTGGGAGCGGTTGAAGCGGGAGGAGAAGGAAGAGCGGACCTCCTTGCTGGACGGGGTCCCGCAGGCGTTGCCTGCGCTGTTGCAGGCCCACCTGTACGGGGACCGGGCCGCCCA
>CAZOLN010000099.1:0-6186 GCA_964580565.1 uncultured Anaerolineales bacterium | reverse complement strand
CTGGACCTGGCGGGGATGGACATCGACGAGATGGAACAGTTGTGGCAAGAAATAAAGGAGAACGTAGACAGGGGAGACCTTGGGGAACGGTAACAGAGCTCGTACACTGCGGAGGGCACGAAGTTTCTCCTTAATGACCCTCTATGTCCTCTGCGCCTCTGTGGTGAAGACATCCCTCCGCATCCGTCTGCTTGCCAAAACAGAGGGGTTTGGTATAATGAACACGCCGGGGCGTGGCGCAGTCCGGTTAGCGCGCTACAATGGGGTTGTAGAGGTCGACGGTTCGAATCCGTCCGCCCCGACCACACCAGACCGCGCTGGATGCAGGCCGGCGCGGCGGTGAAAGGGCCGTGTAAACGGCCCTCTTTTTTTCCCCTGTGGCCTGCGGGAGGCTTGGCGAACTGTCGGGTAGGCCGTTCTTGTGTTAAGCCTCCCCGGTCACCGGTCGGAACCCTTCGCCCAACACCTCGTGCGCCTCGGTGATGACCACGAAGGCGGAAGGGTCGGTCTGGGCGATGATCTGCTTCAGCCGGTCCAGTTGGGAGCGGGCCACGACGCACAGGAGAACCTCGTAGGGGGCTCCGGTGTACCCCCCGCGCCCCTCCAGCACCGTCACCCCGCGGTCCAGTTCCTCCAGCAGGGCTGCCCGGATCTGGTCGGGACGGGCAGAGATGATGGTCACGGCACGGGCGTACGAAGGCCCCTGCTGCACCACATCCACCACCCGGCTGGAGACGTAGTTGACCACCAGGGCGTAGAGGACCGGCACCAGTCCCACGACCGGGACGGCGGCCAGCAGCACCAGGGTGTTGGAGACCAGGAGGACCTGCCCGTAGGGGAGTCGGCGCCAGCGGTGGAGGAGCCGGGCGACGATGTCGGTCCCTCCCGTGGTGCCGTGCCCCCGCAGCACCAGGCCGATCCCGATCCCGTCCAGCAGCCCGCCGAAGAGGGTGTAGATGAAGGCGTCCCCCGTGATCTCCGGCACGCGCCCGGCCATCAGGTCGATCCCCGCCGTCATCACGACCACCGCGTAGGCGGTGCGCAGGCCGAAGGACCAGCCCCCGGCCCAGCGCAGGCCCGCCGCGAAGAGGGGTACGTTCAGCAGCAGGGTCACCAGCCCCACCGGCGTCCCCAAGAGGTAGTGGGCGATCATCGCCAGGCCGGTCACCCCGGCGGAGACGACCCGGTTGGGCACCAGGAACATGTCGGTCCCGGCGGCCACGATCAGCGCACCGACGGTGATCAGCAGGTAGTCCCGAACGATCCTCGCCCACCGCCGCCAATCGATCCGCCGCGTTTTCCTCCGTCGCATCGTTCCACCTCCTCGACGTGTTCACCGCATAGGACACAAGGGGAGCAAGAGGAGCCTCCCGCAGGTTCCCCAACCTGCGGGAGGCTGGTCGCGCCCTTTGCGTCCTCCGCGGTTAGATATTATAATCGAACCGGCCTGGGGCGGTGGCGGAACGGGTAGACGCCGGGGACTTAAAATCCTCTGTCCGCGAGGACGTGCGGGTTCGAATCCCGCCCGCCCCATCGAAACCACGGAGGCACAGAGGACACGGAGAACCTGCTGGAGAACTCTGTGTCCTCTGTGCCTCCGTGGTGAGACCCTCTCACCAGGCGGTCAGGAACTCCGCTACGAGGTCGGCTACCGCCCGCTCCCGTCCGACGAAGAAGTGGTCGGTGCCCGGAAGGACATGGAGGGCCTTCGGCGGAGCCAGTCGCGCCACGTAGGCCTGCAGCGCGGCGGCGGGGGCCCAGGGGTCGTTCTCTCCGACGATGAACAACTTCGGCCGGGGGTCGGCGTCCATCCCTGTCCAGCCGTACACCTCCCGCACCGGCGCGATGGCGACGATCCGCCTCAGGCGGGGGTCGCGGGCGGCGTGTCGCATCCCGACCTCTGCGCCGAAGGAGTACCCCACCACGGCCAGCCGCTGAGGGTCCACCCCCTCCTCAGCCTCCAAAAAGTCCACCGCGCCCGCCACATCCTCCATCTCCCCCCGCCCTCCGTCAAAGGCCCCCTCGCTACGGCCCACGCCGCGGAAGTTGAAGCGCAGGGCGACGATCCCCCGCGCAGCCAGCACTCGGCACACCGCAGTGATGATCCCGTTCTCCATCGAGCCGCCCATCAGAGAATGGGGATGGCAGACGACAGCGGCAGGACGGCGAGTGGCAGGGGAACCGTCGGGGACGTGAAGGACACCTTCCAACCGCGGCCCTCCGCCTGTGGCAGGAAAGGCCACGCGGCGGGTCGAGGAAGCCATCGGCTATCCGCCTCCCACCGGAGGGAAAACGCCCACCTCGTCCCCGTCGGCGAGGGGGTGCGTTTCGTCGCGCACGATCCCGTTGACGAAGACGACCTTCACGTGGTCGGCGGGGATGCGCAGGTGGCGCACCAGATCGCCCACCGTGGCCCCTTCTGGCAACTGGACCTCCATTGCTTCTCCCACCCCCAGTTCGGGGAAATGGCGGCGCAGCGTGGCGAACAACTTGACGCGAACGGTGATCCGGTTCTGCCTGCTCATCGCTCGATCCCCTTGCGGGCCATCACCCCTTGCTGGTAGTAGTGTTTCACCTCCCGCATCTCCGTCACCAGGTCGGCCCGGTCGATGATCTCCTGAGGCGCGCGGCGGCCGGTGAGGATCAGTTCCACATCTGGCGGCTTTTGCTCGATGAAGGTCAACACCTCCTCCACCGTCAGCAATCCGAACCAGATACTGACGTTGACCTCGTCCAGCACCACGATGTCGTACCGACCGGAGAGCATCGCCTCCCGCGCCCGCTCCAGCCCCTGGTGGGCCTGAGCGACGTGCTCGGGGGTGACCTCCTCCCGGCGGATGCACCGCACGTCCCCGTACTGTTCGATGGTGATGTAGGGATGGTCGCGCAGCGCGTCCAGTTCTCCATAGTGCTGGCCCTTCATAAACTGGCCGATGTAGGTGCGCATCCCGTGGCCGGAGGCCCGCAGCGCCAGTCCCAGCGCCGCCGTCGTCTTCCCCTTTCCGTCGCCCGTGTAAACCTGCACGTACCCTTTGGAGAGTCTCCCGCTCATCCCACCTCGCGCTTCACGTTTCAGGTTCTGCCAGTGCCCACACCCGTCCGCCGCCGCCCGCAGCGCACACCCCGGCCAGGGGACAGGCGGCGCACCGGTCGGCGCAGCCCTTCCCCAGCCGTTTCAGATAGCCCATCCGCTCCAGCCCCTCCAGCATCGATTCCACCATCTCCGGAGTGGTCCCCAGAGCCTCCGCCAGGTCGGGGAGGCGGTGGGAGCCGCCTGTTCGCAGTAGGTCCAGCAGTTGTTCTAACATAGGCCGTTACCCGGTCGCGGGTCGTGGGTTCGCCTCTCGCCCCTCACGGCTCGCAGGTCACCAGAACAGGCTCGTCAGGTGGTACGTGGCGACCCCGCTGGCGAGCGAGATGACCAGCAGGAAGCCAACGTCGAACAGGGTCCATCGCCAGGAGCCAGTCTCCTGCCGGACGACGCCGACGGTGGCGACGCAGGGGATGAAGAGCATCTGCGTGACGAGGAAGGCGAGGGCCGTCGCTGGGGAGAAGGTGGCGGCGAGGGTCTCAGCCAATCCGGCCTCCTCTTCCGTCCCGAAAAGCACCCCCAGCGTGGCGATGGAGTTCTCTTTGGCGATGAAACTGGTCAAGAGCGCCACCATCAGCCGCCAGTCCAGCCCCATCCACCGGCCCACCGGTGCGAGCCACCGTCCCACCTGGGCCAGGAAACTCTCCTCCACGCTCCCGCCGGGGAAGGTGGAGAGGGCCCAGACCACCACCGAGACGGCCAGGATCAGCGTGCCGGCTTTGCGGACGAAGGCCACGCTCCGCTGCCAGACCGTCAGGCCGATGGTCCGCCAGTTGGGAAGGTGGTAGAGGGGCAGTTCCATAATAAAAGCAGCCCGCTGCCCGTGGAAGAGCAGCCGGTTGAGGAGCACGCCGGAGAGGGCTAGGACCACCAGGGCGAGGAGGACCAGCCCCCAGGAGACCAGCGTGGCGGCGGAGCCGAAGAAGGCGGGGGCCAGGAAGGCGATCACCGCCATCCGGGCCGTGCAGGGGACCAGGGGGGCCAGGAGCAGCGTCAGAAGGCGGGCGCGACGGGATTCGATCACCCGGGTTCCCAGCACCGCCGGGACGTTGCAGCCGAAGCCCAGGAACAGGGGGAGGAACGACTTGCCGTGCAGCCCCATCAGGTGCATGAAGCCGTCCATCACGTAGGCGGCGCGGGCCAGGTAACCTACGTCCTCCAGGATCCCCATCACGGCGAAGAAGATGACCAGGATGGGGAGGAAGGTGAGCATCGCTCCCGCGCCGCCGATGACCCCGTCGGCCAGGAGGTCCGCCAGCCACGTCGGCCCGCCGGAGAGGCCGGCGCGGACCATCTCCGCCAGCGCTCCCACCACGTAGGTGTCTAAGAGGTCCTGTAGCGGCGTGCCGATGGCATAGGTGAGCCAGAAGACCAGGCCCAGGATCCCGGCCAGAGTGATCACCCCCCAGAGGGGATGGGTGGCCCAGCGGTCCAGCCGTTCCGTCAGGCCGATCTGCCCCGCCCTGGGGCGGGTGACGGCGGCACGGACCATCCGGCCGATCCACTCGTAGCGGCCGCTGGCGACGGCCACCAGCGCGTCGTCGTGGGCGCGGAGGATCCTGTGGACCGCCTCCCAGCGCTCTGGCGGCAGGCTCTCCTGCATCATCCGGGTGACCTCCCGGTCCCCCTCCAGCAGTTTCAGCGCCACCCATCCGCAGGGGTAGGGGGGAGGGACGTAGCCGGTGATCAGCGCTTCGATCTCTTCCAGAACCTGCCGGTGGTCGGCGCGGATCTGGGGGGGCTTGGGGGTGTAGGGGATCTCCCCCCGGGCCAGCCGATCCACCGTCTCCAGCAGGTCCCGCACCCCCTCCCCCCGCGTGGCGACCATCGGGACCACCGGCACGCCCATCGCTGCCTGGAGCACCTCCGGTTCGATCTGCACCCCTTCGTGCTCGGCCACGTCCATCATGTTCAGGGCGACGACCAGCGGGGCGGGGAGGGCGATCAACTCGGCGACGAGGTAGAGGCTTCGCTCGAGCGTGGCCGCGTCCACCAGTGCGATCACCACGTCGGGCTGTTCCCGGATGATGAACTCGCGGGCGATGACCTCCTCGGTGGAGTTGGCGGTGAGGCTGTAGGTGCCGGGAAGGTCCACCAATCGGTACGTGGTCCCGCGAAAGGTGAAGGAGCCCTCCTTCCGTTCGACGGTCTTGCCCGGCCAGTTGCCCACGTGCTGGTTCAGGCCGGTGAGGAGGTTGAAAAGGGTGGACTTGCCCACGTTGGGCTGCCCGGTCAGGGCCACCAGGAGGGTTCCCTCTCTCGCGGGGGGATCCGTGGTGGTGGTCTGTACCGGGTGGCAAGTGGTCATCTCGTTCCCCTCCGCACGAGGATCCGCCCGGCCTCGCCGCGCCCCAGAGCGACCCGGGCATCGCGCACCCGGACGATGAGAGGACCCCGGCCGAAGTTCTGCAGCACGGTTACCTCCGCCCCCGGGGTGAAGCCCAGAGCGGTCATCCGCCCCAGCAGTCCCCGCCCGCCGGCCAGTTGGACCACGACACCGCGTTCGCCGGCTTGCAGGATGTTCAGCGGGATCGCTCCTGGTCTTCCCATCCCGGTCATGCCTGGACGGATTCTTTCAGGTTCTCTCTTCATCAGGTTCCTCCATCGATAGGCATTGGCGGCAGTAGCCGGTCAGGAAAAGGTGTACGTCGGTGATCTGGAGCCCCTCTTCTTGGCTCAACCTCTGGACCACCTGGGCGACCTGGGGGGCGTCGAACTCGATCACCCGGCCGCAGCCCAGGCAGGTGAAGTGGTAGTGGGGCACGTCCTGGACTGCCTCGAAGTGGGCGTGGCCCTCTCCCAGGCGATGCTCTTCGACCAGCCCCATCTCCTTCAGCAGCGCCAGGGTCCGGTAGACCGTCGCCAGGCTGATGTTGGGGTCTCGCGCTTTCGCCCGGTCGTGGATGGCCTCCGCGTCCAGGTGTTCCTCTGCCTCTTCCAGTACCTCCATCACCAGCCGTCGCTGCCGGGTCAACCGGCGGCCGGTGGCGTGGAGAGCAGCCATTAACCGCTGTTCAATCGACATCGTTCATTCTTGAGAATGCTTCTCAAATGCAATTATACCATCGGTGTCCGTGGGGGGCAAGTGAATTCCC
>CAZOLN010000098.1:0-10460 GCA_964580565.1 uncultured Anaerolineales bacterium | reverse complement strand
AGGAGGGTAAGGGAAATGGCTGTTCGAGTCGGCATCAACGGTTTCGGCCGTATCGGTCGACAGGCCTTCAAGGCCATTCGCGACTATTACGACGGCGAGTTGGAGGTCGTCGCCGCCAACGATCTGGGCTCCCTGGAGATGATGGCCCACCTGCTGAAGTACGACTCCAACTACGGCCGCTTCGACGGCACGGTGGAGGTCCGTGACGGGAACCTGGTGGTGGATGGGAAGGAGATCCGCTTCTTCGCCGAGCGGGACCCGGCGAACCTCCCCTGGGGTGACCTGGGGGTGGAGATCGTGGTCGAGGCGACCGGTGTCTTCCGGGACGGTCGGAAGGCAGCAGCCCACATCCAGGCCGGTGCCAAGAAGGTGATCATCACCGCCCCGGCTAAGCCTGCCGACAGTGTGGACCTGACCGTCGTGCTGGGCGTGAACGACGATCAGTACGACCCGGCCAAGCATCACATCGTCTCCAACGCCTCCTGCACCACCAACTGCCTGGCCCCGGTGGCGAAGGTGATCCACGACAACTTCGGCATCGAGTACGGGCTGATGACGACCATCCACTCCTACACCAACGATCAGCGCATCTTGGACCTGCCGCACAAGGACTTCCGGCGGGCGCGGGCGGCGGCCCTCAACATCATCCCCACCACCACCGGCGCGGCCAAGGCCCTGCGGCTGGTCATCCCCGACCTGGCGGGGAAGTTCGACGGCTTCGCCCTCCGCGTCCCCACGCCCACCGTCTCCATCGTCGACTTCGTGGCCGTGGTGAAGGAGCCGGTCACCGTAGAGAAGGTCAACGACGCGCTGCGGGCGGCCGCCGAGGGGCCGATGAAGGGGATCCTCGGCTACGAGGAGGAGCCGCTGGTCTCGATGGACTACAAGGGGGACCCGCGCTCGTCCATCGTGGACGCCTCGTTGACCGCGGTGATGGGCGACCGAATGGTCAAGGTGGTCGCCTGGTACGACAACGAGTGGGGCTACTCGGTCCGCGTGGCCGACCTGGCGGCGTTGATGGCGAAGAGCCTGTAGGAGGTTGAATGGGTCCCACCGCAGAGGCGCAGAGGGCGCAGAGGCCCTCTAAATTTAGAGGGTCCTCTGTGTCCTCCGTGTCTCCGTGGTGACTTGCCGGTCACAAACCGAAGAACCAGCGGGCGATCTCCATCCCCCAGATCAGCGTGACCCAGCCCCCGATGATGAGAAAGGGGCCGTAGGGGATGGGGTCCTTGGGGCGGCGGAGCCGGGTGAGCAGCAGGAGCAGGCTGACCACCCCGCCGGCCAGCGTGGTCAGGACGATGGCCTCGATGATCAGGGGAAAGCCGGTGATGAGGCCCACGAACGCCGCCAGTTTGACGTCGCCGCCGCCCAGCGCGCCGGGTCCCACCAGCGCGTTGCCGACGAGGGCCAGGACGAGGAAGGTGAGGTAGCCGACGAGGCCGCCGATCAACGCGCCCTTCCAGGTGAGATGGCCGGTGAAGAAGGAGCCCGCGATGGCGAGGGCCATCGCCGGGACGGTGACGACGTTCAGGATCAACCGCCGCTCGAAGTCGGTGATCCCGATCAGGATCAGGATGGCGGTGTAGGCGGCGAAGAAGCCGAAACGGACGGTGAGGCCGTAGCGGAGGAAGAGGAACCCGAAGAGGAAAGCCGTTGCCAGTTCGACCAGCGGGTACCGGGTACGGATGGGGGCTCCGCAGTGAGTGCACCGGGCGTGGCCGGTGAGATAGGCGGGCAGGGCGACCCACTGGTACCAGGGACGCGGATGGCCGCAGTAGGGACAGAAGGGGCGGCGTGGCGGGCGGCGGGCCGGTAGGTCGGTGCCCAGCCGGTTGATGACCGCGCCGATCAGGATGCCTAGAAGGGTGACCAGTGCCAGTCCTGCTTGCTCCATAAGGGTGCCTCCGGATGGTCGATGCCGCGATATTATACCACAAGTACCCGGGGAGCGTTATGCCGGTGTCCCAAACCACAGAGGCACGGAGGGCACAGAGAAACGTTCGGGTAGAAGGACAACTCTGCACCTCCTGTATCTCTGCGGTGGGAAATGAGCGGTAATTGGTATGACCCAAGCGGATCAGCAACGTCAAGAGAGTCGGGGGAGGCGGATCTGGCTTTGGCTGACCCACCCGGAGCGGGTCCAGCGGCCGGTGACCCTTTCCCCGCGCGGGTTGCAGTTGCTGGCCCTTCTGGTCCTGGGCAACGTGATCGTGCTGGCGCTGCTGGGTTGGGCCCTCTACCGCACCGGAGAAGTCCTCACCGCCCGGTCGCCGGTGGTCACCGTCGTCGTCACGCCGACGCCGGAGGAGCGCGCCGGGCCCGGCCCCACACCGACCCCCTTCGGCCGCGGCGGGGCCATCGCCTTCGTCCTCCGTCGGAACGGCAACGCCGACATCTACGCCATCAACCAGACGACCCGCGAGGTCGTCCGCCTCACCAGCGACCCGGCGGAGGACCGGGACCCCGCCTGGTCGCCCGACGGGAAGATGCTGGCCTTCGCCTCGCACCGCGGCGGCAACTGGGATGTGTACCTGCTGGACCTGGAGGGGGGCGCGCTGATCCGGCTGACCCGCGCTTCGGACTTCGACGGGGGTCCCACCTGGTCGCCCGACGGCTCTCGGATCGCCTTTGAGGCCTACCGGAACGGCAACCTGGACATCTACGTGATGGACGCCGACGGGCGGAACGTGCGTCGTTTGACCACCGACCCGGCCCCCGATTACAGCCCCGCCTGGTCGCCCGACGGCTCTGCCATCGCCTTCGTCTCCTATCGGGAGGGGAATCAGGACATCTTCCTGTACCTCGTCGAGGGTGAGGAGGCTGGGCGGGAGGTCAACGTGACCAACAGCCCCAACGCCGACGAGTCCGACCCCGCCTGGTCACCCGACGGCGAGACGCTGGCCTACACCATCGGTCGGGCGGGCTACGCCACGGTCCGGCTCAGCCGGCTCTCCTGGCAGACCGAGGGGATCACGGAGACGGAGCGGGTGCTGCGTCTGGCCTCCACCGATCTGTTCGGCTCTGGCTCCTCTCCCACCTGGGCTCCCGACGGCGGGGGGCTGGTCACCGTCTACCGACGGGAGGAGCGGTCCTACCTGATCGCCTCCAGCCTCTACGGATGGGGGCTCTCCCAGGAGGTGTACAGCGCGGAGGCCTGGGTCGGCGATCCGGCGTGGGGGGCGGTCTCCCTCTCGCCGCTGGTTATCGCCCGCGCCCGCGCCGCCGAACCGGAGAGCGAACCACCGCTCTACACCGAGTTCGTCCAGCCCTCCGACTCCGATCCGCCCTACCGCCTCGTCTACCTGCCGGACATCAACGGGGCCGACGAGCCGGTCCGGCTGAGCGAGCGGGTGGACGACAGTTTCAAGGCGCTGCGGCAACGGGTGTTGGAGGAGACCGGCCGGGACTATCTGGCGACGCTGGGGGAGGTGTGGCGGCCGCTGGACCAGGCTGTGCAGCCGGGGCAGTCGGGCCGGAGTTGGCACGTCTGCGGGCGGGCCTTCGACCTCAATCAGGGGTTCTACGATCGGGACGACCCTCTGGTCTATCTGGTGCGCGAGGATGTAGGGAACGAGACCTACTGGCGGGTTTTCCTCCGCACCGTCGAGCAGGACGGGAGTATGGGAGAGCCGCTGCGGGTGGCTCCCTGGGACCTGAAGGCGCGGTCGGAAGGGGGATTGGCTGCGGTGCAGGGTGGCCGGCCGATGGATGAGGTCCCCTCTGGCTACTACGTCGATTTCACCACCCTCGCCGCCGACTACGGCTGGGAGCGGGTCCCGGCCCTCTACCGCTGGCGGTACTACTGGCCCGACATCCGGTGGTGGCACTTCCAGAAGACCGACGGGCTGACCTGGTGGGAGTGTATGTTGGAGGTATACAGTCGAGAGGAGGTGGAGGCGGTCTTCGGGCCGATCCCCGAGGAGGAGGAGACCTCTCCGTGAAGGGTGACTGGGTGACTGGGGGTAAGGGTTTCTCTGTGAACATACAGAACCTCTGTGTCCTCTGTGTCTCTGTGGTGAGATGATTTCGTTAGGAGAGAGCCGATGAACAAGAAGACGATCCGCGACGTCGATGTTGCAGGCAAGCGCGTGTTGGTGCGTGTGGACTTCAACGTGCCGCTGGCGGACGGGGAGGTGGCGGACGATACCCGGATCCGGGCCGCCTTACCCACGATCCGATACCTTCTCGACCACGGCGCGGCGGTCATCCTGATGTCCCATCTGGGCCGCCCGAAGGGGAAGGTGGTCGCCGAACTCCGGATGGACCCGGTGGCGGCCCGCCTTTCCGAACTCCTGGGCCGGCTGGTGCACAAACTGGACGACTGCGTCGGACCGGAGGTGGAGGCGGTCTGCAAGGCTCTGGTCCCCGGCGAGGTGGTCCTGTTGGAGAACACCCGCTTTCATCCGGAGGAACGGGCCAACGATCCGGCCTTCGCCGCCCAACTGGCCGCCCTGGGCGACCTGTACGTCAACGATGCCTTCGGCACCGCCCACCGTGCCCACGCCTCCACGGAGGGGGTGGCCCGCGTGATCCGGGAGCGGGGCGGCGAGGCGGTGGCGGGCTTCCTGATGGAGAAGGAACTGAAGTTCCTGGGCGAGGCGGTGGAGAACCCCGAGCGGCCGTTCGTCGCCATCCTGGGCGGGGCGAAGATCTCCGACAAGATCGGCGTCATCCAGCGGCTGCTGGAGCGGTGCGACCGGTTGCTGATCGGCGGGGGGATGGCGAACACCTTCTTCAAGGCGATGGGCTTCGATATGGGAAAGTCCCTCGTCGAGGAGGAGGCGGTGGAGACGGCCAGGGCGCTGCTTGAGCAGGGCCGGAGCCGGCTGGTGTTGCCGGTGGACCTGATCGTGGCCGATGCCTTCTCCGAGGACGCCCACACGAAGGTGGTCGCCCCGGACGGTGTTCCCGCGGGCTGGCGGGCGCTGGACATCGGGCCGAAGACGATCTCCACGTTCGAATCCGCCCTCTCGGGGGCGCGCACGGTGGTCTGGAACGGGCCGATGGGGGTCTTCGAGATGGCCCCCTTCGCCAAGGGGACCTTCGGCCTGGCGGAGGTGCTGGCGGGGATGGACGCCACGGTCATCATCGGCGGAGGGGACACCGCGGCGGCGGTCCGCCAGAGCGGGCTGGCCGACCGGTTCACCCATATCTCCACCGGCGGCGGGGCTAGCCTCGAGTTTCTGGAGGGGAAGACTCTGCCCGGTGTGGCTGCGTTGAGCGACCGGTAGGCGAGTTATCACGGAGACGCACAGAGAGCACAGGGTTTTTCTCCCTGTGCTCTCTGCGTCTTCTGTGACAAAGGGGCTAACGGCGGGCGATCTCCAGGCCGCTGGGGGGTTTCTTCTTCGGCGGTTCCTCTTCTTTCTTCGGCTTTGCCTCCGCTACCATCGAACGAGCGACCTCCAGGGCAGCCGCCGCCCGCTCCGCGGCCTGTTCGTTGCCGCCGTCCCGCAACTGCCGCTCGATCTGCTCCAGGGCCTGGAGGAACGGTTCGTCGATGAGGGCGCGGTTCTCCTCCAGCACCCGGTGGACCTCGTCGGCGTCCTTGGCCTCCAGCACCGCCGTGAGGAGGGTGATCTGGGGTGGGACCTGCTCTCGGATGATGTCCATCGTCAGTTTCCAGATCTCCTCCAGCCGCGCGGCGGTCTCCCGGTCCCCTTCCCGCTGGGCCCGCTCGATCTCCGCGCCCAGTACGCTGAAGAACAACTCATCCAGATCGGCCAGGCGGCGGCGGGCCAGCAGTTCCGGCCGCTCCGTCGCCAAAAGATCGCGCACCAGCGCTACTTTCGACTCCACCACCTGCCGGGCCTGGTCCTGTAACCTTTGCCGGACCTCCATTACCTGCCGGCGGATCGTCTCCAGCCGTTTTCGCTCTTCCTCGTCTTTGGCCTCTTCGATCTGTTGCGTGAGCGCCTGGAAGAAGAAGTAATCCACCAACGGCTGTCCGAAGGTGATCAGCGCCTCCCGTGTCTCCGGGTCCTCATACTGGATCAGCAGGTCAAGCAGCCTCTCCCGCGTCGGCTGCTCGGAGAGGGCCTGCAGCGCCTCGGCGCGGGCACCCCACCGCCGCCCTACCTCCGTCCGTTCGAACAGCAGTTGCCGGACCTCCTCCAGCCGCTGGACCGTCTCCTTCGCCCCCATCGCCTCTAAGTCCAATATGGTGGCGGAAAGGATGCGGAAGAAGTCGTCGTCCAGCAGCGGCTTGTTCTCCTCGATCAGCGCGATGCGCTCCTCCTCATTGGCGGCATCGAGGAGCTTGCGCAACAGTTCCGACCGTTCCTTCCGGGCCTCCAGCACCTCCTCCGTGATCCCGTCCGCCTCCAGCACTGCTTTGACCAGGCTGTCGTAGGAGAAGAAGACCTTCGGGTTCAGGAGGTACCCCTTCCGCTGCTCCGGCGGCAACTGGTTCATCACCGCCTTCGAAAGGGCGCCGATGACCTGCTGGCGCTCCAGGTCGGTCCGCCCTGCCTCCATCGGCAGGAAGACGAACGCCAGTTCCTTCGAAGGGTCGTGGTAGAGGAACGGGAGGTTCACCATTCCACCCGCTCCGCAGTGGGGGCAGACCACGAAGTTGACCTGCCCGGAGAGAAGCCGCGCCTTCGCAGAGGGGTCCACCTCTACGTCCAGAACCTGCTCCAGCGGCGCGGCGAAGGGTTGACGGCAGTTGGGACAGGTTATCCTCACCATCATTTGTGACATCACTCTTACCTTTCATCCGGTTGATGGCGGGGAAGGGCGAACGAGAAGGCCGAGCCCTTCCCCGGCTCACTTTCCACCCAGATTCGTCCACCGTGTGCCTCGACGATCGCCTTCGCTAGATACAACCCCAGGCCGACCCCCTCCGTCCCCCGGCCGGCCGAGTCGTCCACCCGGTAGAAGGGTTCGAAGACGCGGGATTGCTCGGCGGCGGGGATGCCGATCCCCTCGTCGGTCACCGTCACCACCACCTCGTCCGGCCGGACCCGCCCTCGGATCCGGATCCGTCCCCCATCGGGGGAGTATTTGATGGCGTTGCCGACCAGGTTGTTGAGCACCTGCTCCAGCCGTCGCGGGTCGCCTCGGATCGTCGGAAAGTCGGGGGGGAAGCGGGCCGCGATGTCGTGCTTGTCCGTCTGTGGCTGGAACCGCTGCACCACCCGTTCGGCCAGCCGGTCCAGCGCTACCTCTTCCATCTGAAGGGAAAGCGCGCCCGCCTGCAGCCGGGAGGCGTCCAGCAGGTCGTCGATCAGTTGGTTCAGGTGTTCCGCCTCCTCCACGATGACCGCCAGCCCTTCCCGCAGCGTCTCCCGATCCCACTTCGCCTCCGGCCGGCTCAGCGTCTCCGCGTACCCCCGGATGATGGTCACCGGCGTCTTCAACTCGTGCGAGATGATGGAGACGAAGGTGTTCTTCAGCCGGTCCGCCTCTCGGAAGCGGCTGATGTCCCGCACGTTGCCGATGATGTTGACCAGCCGCCCTTCCCGGTCGAGGAGGGGGGCGTAGGTGATCCCCACGCTTACCCTTCCTCCGTTCCGCTGGCGCAGGTCGCCCTCGACGTAGAGCGGAGCCTTGGGCCCTGCGTCGGTCGCCAGCGGCCAACCACCGGCGATCGCCTTGGAGAGGTCCATCTCGGTGTCCAGGTGGTACCACTGGATGACCTCGTCGTGGTGGCGGCCCAGCGCTTCCGAGACGGGCCAGCGGGTCATCTCCGAGAGGGCTCGGTTGAAGACCGTGATCCGCTGGGCGGGGTCGAGCACCATCACGCCGTCGGCGCTGTACTGGAGGATCGCATCCAGCCGCCGCTTCTCGGTTGCCAGTTGATGGTACAACTGGGCGTTGTGGACGGCGATGGCGGCCTGGTCGGCGAAGGTGGTCAGGATCTGTCGCTCCTCCGGTGTGAAGACGCCGCCGTGGGCGCGGAAGACGTACAGCACCCCGATCAGGTCGCGCCCGGCGAACATCGGCAGGGCGACGACCTGGCGGAGCGGCAACGCTGTCTCCAGCGCCACCTGGCGTAACTTTCGCGCCAGGTCCGGGATGAGGAAATCGGACCGACCGGCCCTCTCCGGGATGTCGGAGAGGAGGATGGAAAAGTAGTCCCGCAGCCGGGCCGGCAGGCCATACACGGCGCGGATGGCAAACCGCCCCTCGGGCTGCCGCAGGGCGATCAGGCCGGCCTGGCCGTCCAGCAGGCTCACGGCTGCCTTCAGGACCATCTGCAACACGGTGTCCAGGTCCAGTTGCGCCGTCAGCGCCTGGCCGATCCGCAGCAGATAGTCCCAATGCCGTGCCCGCAGGGACAGGGCCACCTGCGCCTCCTAGAGATTCCGAAGACCACAGAGGCACAGAGGTCGCGGAGAAAAGCATCTTGAAAATCGGGAGAAAACTCTGTGCTCTCCGTGTCTCCGTGGTGAGAACTACAGATACGGCTCGATAGCCGCCAGAAGGTCCTTCTTGGGGCGGTATCCCACGATCCGCGCCACCTCCGCGCCGTCCTTGAACAGGATCAGCGTGGGGATCCCCATGATGCCCAGCCGGGCGGGTACGGCGGGGTTCTCGTCCACGTCCATCTTGACCACTCTCAGACGGCCTTCCAACTCCGTGGCGATCTCCTCCACGACCGGAGCGATCATCCGGCACGGGCCGCACCACTCGGCCCAGAAGTCCACCAGCGTCGGCAGGTCCCCCTGAAGGACCTCGGCCTCGAATGTCTTGTCGGTAACTTCCTGCATCCTTTCCTCCGTAAGCGCGGCATAGGTCGCGCTGCAAATTCTTTAGGCCGCCCGTCGGCGGCCGAAGGGCAATTATCCTATAGACCCGGCCACCTGTCAAGCAAGCCGGTTACCTGCGCCTCCAGCGCGTCCTCCGGTACCACCGTCCGCTCATCCGACCAGCGGGCCTTCGTCTCCGCGCCGCCTCTCTCCAGGCTGCGGCGGCTTATGGTGACCCGGACGGGGCAGCCGATCAGGTCGGCGTCGGCGAACTTCACCCCTGCGCTCTCACTCCGGTCGTCGTAGAGGACCTCCAGGCCCGCGCCCCGCAGCCGCTCGTAGGCCCGTTCCGCCGCGGCTCGTTCCTCCTCCGACCGGGCCAGCGAGACCAGGTGGACGTCGAACGGAGCGATGGACGGCGGCCAGACGAGGCCGGCATCGTCGTGGTGTACCTCCAGGGCCGCCGCCAGCAGACTGGAGAGGTCGAACCGGTAGGATCCCACCGCCAGCGGTCGGTGGCCTCCTTCCGCATCCACGTAGCCGACCTCGGCCCGTTCCGCGGGCGGGGTCCCCCACAGCGTGCACCGCCCCACCTCGATGGCCGGCTCGGCCTCCAGCGTCCCCTCGCAATGGGGACACCGGTGCCCGGGTTGCGCTTGGGCGATGTCGGCCAGGAGGGATACGGTGAAGTCGCGGGGGTAGTTGACCCCCACAAGGTGATACCCCTCCCGGTTGGCCCCGGCTACGAAGTTTGCCCCCGCCTCGATGGACCGGTCGGCCACGACGAGGACGCCGTCCCCTTCCAGACCCGATCGCACCTTCAGCCCCACCGGCGATGCGTACCCGGGCTCGGCTCCGGCCGCGCGGATCAGGTCGTCGGAGGCGGGGTGCAGGGAACCCTCTCCCAACAGAGCCCGCAACTTGGCCTCGTTGACCTCAAGATCGCCCCGGACCACCACGAACACCAGCGTCGACTCCCGGCCCGGCCGCTCCCAGGCGTAGAAGACCGCCTTGAGCGTCTGCGAGGTCTCCACCCCCACATACGCAGCCACGTCAGCGATGGTTGCGCAGTCGGGGGTCTCCACCGGCCGGATCGGCTCCGGCTCGGCCTGGGCCGCGGGTGGCAGGCGAAACGAGGCTGCCTCGGCGGTGGCCGCGTATCCGCACGCGGTGCACCGGATCAGCCGTTCTCCCCCGGTGGGGTGGGGGAGGAGCACCGCGCACCCCTCCACCTCTCCGAGGCCTGCCTCGGCCCGTACCCCCTCCAGGCCGCATTGACCCAGGATCTTCTCCCAGGCCGCGGCGATGCGGGAGTAGAGGCTGTTCAGGTCCGCGCCGTCGGCGTGAAGGCTGTAGGCCTCCAGCAGCCGCGCCGGTTGGACCGCCAGCAGGCCTTTGCCTCGCCTCTTTTCCGCCACGTCTCGGACCTGATACAGCAGGCGCGGGAGATCGCGGTAGGAGCGGACCTCCCGGCGGGCCAGTTCGGCGATCGCCGCCAGGTCGTCCTCCACCGGCGGCAGGCGCATCTCCTGCCCGCCTGCGCTCTCCATCTCTTTCCGCACCAGCCTCTCGGCGCGGCGCACAGCCCGCCACCCGAGGGGCAGGTAGGCATAGCCCGTCCCCACCGGCCGGATCACCCCGGCGCGCACGGCCAGCCCCAGGCCCGGGGTCTGGGCATCGGCCGGAGGCTTGCGAAGCGTCCGCCCAAAGAGTTGAGAGAGCCGCACACCCAACCTCCTTTAGATTTTTCACCACGGAGGCACGGAG
>CAZOLN010000097.1:0-10562 GCA_964580565.1 uncultured Anaerolineales bacterium | reverse complement strand
TTGGCCGGGCCGCTGGCTCTCCCCGGCGGCCCGGCGAGGGGCCGCACTTGCTTTTCTTGGTCTGATATGGTAGATTAAGTCCCGCCTACGCTTGGGAACCGCCTACGTTGGTCTCCCCCAGGAGGAGGCCGGGGGCCTACGCGGAGAACGGACCGCTCCCCGGCCCCTCTCTCTATATGGGGGTGGGAGGCCCAGGATCTTTCCTACGTTTGGAAAACTTCCTACGTGTGGCCTCCCGCCCCAGGCTCCTCGGGCAGGACTCGAACCTGCAACCAACCGGTTAACAGCCGGCCGCTCTACCAATTGAGCTACCGAGGATCGCGTCCCCAATTATATCGAGAACTCCCAATCTGTCAAATGGCCGTTGGGGAACTGTAGGGCAATCGCATTTTCCGCAACCGCAGAGACGGGGTTCCCTTGCCCCATTTCCCAACTGTGCTATACTCATCCTGCCGCAGGCCCTTGGCCTGTGGCGATGCTGAAAGATGCTGATTCGAGGGGAGAGAGAATGGTGGACCCGGAACTGCTGGAGATCCTGCGTTGTCCATATTGCGTCAGCGGGGAGACCCGCAAGCCCGGCGACGATCCGGGCCGGTTGGAACTGGTTCACGATTGCTGGCTGGTCTGTCAGGAGCCGGACTGCGGACGGAAGTACCCGATCCGCGACGGCATTCCTGTGATGCTTATTGAGGAAGGGGAGAAATGGATCGATGTGGCGGTAGAGGACCTGCCGGTCCCTCCGCCCGCCGAGTAGGCCGATGAGAAATTCGCGCGTTCTTCTTCTTTCGGCCCTGGCCCTTCTCCTTCTCCTCGCCGGCCTGGTTGCCCTGGCTCTGCCGGACCCGTATGAGGGGCGGGTCCTCTACGAGATGGACCCCACCCACAGCGTTCGGACGGTGGATGTAGGGGGGCTGGGCCTGGTGTTGGTGGGAGGGTTCACAGCCTGGGGGGCGGGGTGGCTGTGGCAGCGCCGGATGACCCCCTGACGCTGCCGGCCGGACCGGGTACATACGTCCTTCTGTTGCGCCTCTTCAGCCCCTTCCGGATCCCGGTAGGCAGGCTGGGAACCTTTGAGGTTCCGGCGGGGTTCTACCTCTACGTCGGGAGCGCGCGAGGGCCCGGGGGGCCGGCTGCGCGAGTCGCCCGTCACCTGCGTCACCCCAAACCTCTCCGCTGGCACGTGGATTTTCTCCGAGCGTATGCCCAGCCAGTGGGGGTCTGGTGGGCCGAAGGGGTGGAACGGAGGGAGTGCGTTTGGGCCCGTGCGCTGGCCCGTCTGCCGGGCGCGAGCCTCCCCATACCTGGCTTCGGCGCCTCGGACTGCCGTTGCCCGGCCCACCTGGTCCATTTCGCAGCCGTGCCCGACCGGGAGACGTTCGCACACACGGTCGGCGAGTCCATACAGGAGGTCCGCTTTGGCACGTGATCCGCTGAAGATGCTGCTGGAGGCGATCGCTGCAGGTGACGACGACCGGGCGGAGGTCGCCGCGCTGGAGGTCGGGCGGTTGGGTGAGGAGGCCCTGCCGGCGTTGCGGGAGATGCTGACCTCGGCGGAGCGAGACCACCGGTGGTGGGCGGTGCGGGCGCTGGCCGCTGTGGGGACGGAGGAGGCCGTAGCGTCGCTTATTGAGGCGCTGGACGACCCCGACCCCGATGTGCGGGCCTGTGCGGTGGTGGGGCTGGCCGGGCTACGTTCGGAGGAGGCGGTTGAGCCGTTGGTCGCCCATCTGGCCGACCCCTCCGCCTACGTCGGCCGCCTTGTCGCCGACGCGCTGGGTCAGTTCGGCGCGGTGGCCGTGCCTGCCCTCATCGCTGCCCTGAAGGAGGGGGACGTGGCGACCCGCGCCGGGGCCGCCCGTGCCCTCAGCGCCATCCAACCCGAAGAAGCGATAGAGGCTCTCTGCAGGGCCCTGGACGATCCCAGCGCCATCGTCACCTATTATGCCGAGGAGGCGTTAGATAAGATGGGGGTGGGTCTGATCCTCTTTCGCCCTTGAGCGGACCTACCCCTTTCGGACAGGATGAGATGTCAGAAGAGGAAGCCAGGCTGATCCGGCGGGCGAAGGCCGGGGATCCCGACGCGTTTGCCGAGATCTACGACCGGTACCAGCCTGCCGTCTACCGGTACATCCGTCGTCGAGGATAACACCCTCCAGGTGGGCATCGTGGTGGAGGTGGAGGCCAATCTGAAAGCCGCGGCTACGGATGGCGAAGCCGCCCTTCGGCGGCTCTCCCTTGTGAGTTGTCGAACCCCGGTGTGATGGTATAATCCCCCCTACTTTGATCGAGGGGTCAACTATCAATGGAAGCGTTCGAAGCGGCGGTCGTCGAATTCCTGAGCACGGTCCTTAACGCCATCGGCTGGCCCGGCGTGGTCGCCATTATGGCCCTGGAGAGCGCCAACATCCCGATCCCCAGCGAGGTGACGATGCCCCTGGCTGGCTGGATGCTGGTGCAGGCCAAGGGGCTCCCGCTCTGGCGGGCTGTGCTTGAGGGCGGGTTCTTTGGCGCGCTGGGTTGCACGATCGGGTCTGTCGCCTCCTACGCTCTGGGCTACTGGGGCGGCCGGCCGTTCCTCCGACGATGGGGGCGGTACATCCTGGTCACCGAACACGACCTGGAGAAGGCCGACCAATGGTTCGCCCGCTGGGGGGATTGGGCCGCTTTCATCTCGCGGCTCTTGCCCATTGTCCGCACCTTCATTTCGTTCCCCGCTGGCGTCGCCAAGACTCGGTTCGTCCGTTTCACGGTCTTCAGTTTCGTCGGTTCCTTTATCTGGTGTGCCGCTCTGGCCGCCGCTGGGTACTGGTTCGGCAGCGAGTGGGAGCGGATCCGGGCCATTATGCGTCCTTTCGACATCCCCATCGCCATCGCCATCCTGGGGGGCATGGCCTACTACATCTACCGGCACGTCCAGCACGCCCGCCCGCGCCTCGAGCCGGAGGCTGAGTAGTTGTCACCGCAGAGACGCAGAGGACGCAGAGTTCCCAAGGATTTCTCTGCGTCCTCTGCGTCTCTGTGGTGAAAAGACGGGGTCAAAACTCCCCCACCTCCCCGACCCGGAACCGCTCGATGAGCAGGAAGCCGAGGGTGCAGACCAGCATCAGAAGGGTGGACATCGCCAGGGCCTGGCCGTAGTTGGAGACCCCCGGCTGGCCCAGCAGCCGGTAGATGGCGATGGGCATCGTGGGGTATTGAGGGCGGGCCACCAGGGAGGTCGCGCCGAACTCCCCCATCGAGACGGTGAAGGCGAAGACCGCTCCCACGCCTACCGCCCGCGCCGCGATGGGCAGGTCGATCTCGCGGAAGACATGCCAGGGAGAGGCTCCCAACACCGCCGCCGCCTCCCGCAGGCGGGGGTCGATCGAGCGCAGCGCGGGGAGCACCGATCGGACCACGAAGGGCAGCGCGACCAGGGTGTGGGCCAGCACGACCAGCACCGGCGAGGTGCGCAGGTTCAGCGGCGGCTCGTCCAGCGCCACGATGTACCCCAGCCCCAGCGTGACCGCCGAGGTCCCCAGCGGCAGCATGAACAGGGGGTCCAACACCCGCGCCAGCGGCAGGCGACGCCGATCTCGCCCGCTGAGCGCCACGGCAACCATCGATCCCAGCACCACTGAGAGCCCCACGGTCGCCAGGGCGTAGACGAGGGAGTTGCGCACGGCGGCGATGGGCGGGACGTAGAAGACCGACCGGCGAGGGTTGGTGAACAGCGCGCGGTAGTGGGCCAGGAACGGCACGTTGCCCAGGGTGAGGGACCGTTCTATCAGGGCGGCCGGGGGGGCTAGGAGGAGCATCAGAAGGGGCAGCAGCGCTCCAAGGAGGATCGTCCGCTCCCTGGCTGCCCGCGGCGGCCGTTGGGTGATCTGGCGGGGGCGCAGGCTGCGGGGGATGGAAAGCCGGGTCTGGATGCGGGTGTAGGCGGACATCAGACCGAAGGTGAGGAGGATCTGGATCAGAGCCAGCGTCGCCGCCAGGGGCAGGTTGGGGAGGTAGACGGTGCGGTAGTAGATCTCCACCTCCAGCGTCGCGTATCGCCCCCCGCCCAGGATGAGGACGACGCCGAAACTGGTGAAGCAGAAAAGGAAGGTGAGCAGTGCGGCCGCGCCCAAGGACGGCGCCAGCAGCGGCAGCGTGACCTCCCAGAACGCCCGCCATCGCCCCGCCCCCAGCACCCGTGCTGCCTCCACCACCGTCGGATCCAGGTTGGCCCATTGGGTGCCCACCATCCGTACCACCAGCACTGCGTTGTAGAAGACGTGGGCCAGCAGGATCACCGCCAACGTTCCCTGGAGGTCCAGCGGAGGACGATCGAGCCCCAGTGCCTCCATAAGGGCTGTGTTGATCAGTCCTCGGGGGCCGATCAGCGCCGTGAAGGCCACCGCCACCACGACCGTGGGCAGCACGAAAGGGACGGTGATGAGCGCTTCCAGCACCGACTTGCCGGGGAAGGTGTAACGTGCGAAGACGTAGGCTCCTGGGAGACCCACGATCACCGTAAGAAAGGTGGAGAGAGCGGCCTGCCAGGTGGTGAACCAGAGGACCCTGACGTAGTAGGAGGATCGTACCAGCCGGGCCAGCGCCGCCAGATCGAGGCGGCCCTCGGGGGCTAGGGAGAGCCCAACGATAGAGATCAAGGGATAGAAGTAGAAAAGGAGCAAGAAGGCAAGGGGCAGGAGAACAAGAAGCAGGAGGACAGGCGATCTCCCCCCGCCTCCTGCTTCTTGTCCCTTGCTTCTTTCCCTCACCGGAGCACCGTCTCGGTCCACTGCTCGATCCACGCTTCGCGGTTGGCTTCGATGTCGGCTGGATCGACGAAGGCGGGATTCTCCGGGATCACGGCGAAGCGGGCGAAGACGTCGGGTAGCGCTGCGTTCTCGTTCGCCGGGAACATGAACATGTGGAGCGGGATGTCCTCTTGGAAGGTCGTCCCCAGCATGAAGTCGATCCACGCCTCGGCCAGATCGCGGTTCGCGGTGCCCTTGAGAATGCCGACGAACTCGATCTGTCGGAAGCAACTGCCGTCGCCCACGACGACGCCCGTCGGAGCCTCTTCGAACTCTTCCTCGGAGAAGTAGACCTCCACCGGCGGGCTGGAGGCGTAACTGACCACGATGGGTCGGTCCCCTTCACCCTGTGAGCCGTAGGTGAAGGCCCCCCAGTAGGCATCCTCCCATCCGGTGGTCACCAGCACGTCGTTCTCCCGCAGGTCGGCCCAGAAGTCGAGCCAGGTGTAGTCCCCATCCAGCCCGAAGTGGCCGATGGTCGCCAGCATGAAGGCCAGGCCGGGCGACGAGGAGGCCGGGTTCTCCACCACGGTCAGCCCTTTGTACTCCGGCCTCACCAGGTCCTCCAAGTTCTCCGGCGGCTGGAGCCCGTGCTCTGTGAACCAGCCCTTATCGTAGTTCAGGCACACGTCCCCGTAGTCCACCGGCAGCAAGCGGTGCTCGGGGTCCAGTTCCAGGCGGTCGGGGATCTCGGCCAGCAGAGGGGATTCATACGGCTCGACGATCCCCGCCTCCAGCGCACGGCTCATCAGCGTGTTGTCCACCCCGTAGATGACGTCGGCCAGGGGGTTCTCGGCGCTGAGGATGGCCTGGTTGAGCATCAGCCCGGCATCACCCGACTTCAGGATTTCCACCTTGGCGTTGTACGCCTCTTCGAAAGCGGCCAGGGTCTCCTCCCCGATGTCGAAACTGTCGTGGGTCATAACCGTCAGGGTGCGGGGACCGCTGGGCGTGGGCGTCGCCGTCGGTGTGGACGGCGCACAGGCGGTCAGGGCCGCCGCCAGCAGGACGAGACCGATCACGAGTTTCTTCATCTCTCCGCCTCCTCAGTTTGGGATTTGTGGATGACCACGCACAGGAGGAACCCCTCCCGCACGCGCACCCGTGCTTCCCTTCCCAGGAGGAGGTTGGAGACGCCACGGGCAGGGCCGAAGCGAAGGGTCTCGTCGGCGAGCGGCCACTTGAGCCCCTCGGCGGTCACCCCATGGACGTCGCCCCCGATGGGGATCAGGGAGACGGTGTCGCCGGGGCGGCCCTCGATGAGGGCTTCGTCGTGGATGAGGAAGACCTCTTGCTGGCCAGCGATGACGCGTACCGAGACCCCCGCCAGCGCAGGGTGGGCCAGGAGGAGGAGGTTGGCAAGGGTCTGGTCGATCCGCCTCCCCAGCGCTCCCAGGACGAGGACCTCTTCTGCGCCCTGCTCGACGGCGTAGAGCAGCGCCAGTTCCAGGTCCGTCTCGTCCTTCTCGGAGGGGTAGGGGAGGAAGCGCGTGCCAGCCTCGGCCAGTTTAGCGCGCAGCGATGGCTCCAGCGAGTCCAGGTCGCCGACGACTACGTGGGGGGTGATGCCTAGGGCGAGGGCGTGTCGCGATCCCCCGTCCGCGGCGACGACCAGGTCGGCCTTCTCGGCTAGGCGTCGAGCGGTCGCCGCGTCCGGAAGATCCCCGTTGACGAAGATGAGCGCGCGCATAACGAAAGAGCCGCCCTGCCAGCGGGACGGCTCAGCCTCCTTTACCACTGCTTCCCTCCCTCCGCTGGCATGACCCAGATCAGGTTCGAGGGGTCGGCGCCGGTGGCCTTCTCGCCGCGGGCGCCCTCTCAGCCCGGCTCGCCCGGACTCCCCCGGGAAGGTCTGCAATTGGCGGGTACTACTATACCACCAGAGATAGGGGATGTCAAACCGGATATAGCGCTACAGCCGGGAGAGCGCCTGATCCAGGTCGGCGATGAGATCCTTCGGGTCCTCCAGGCCCACCGAGAGGCGGATCAACCCGTCGTCGATGCCGGCCGCCGCCCGCTCCTCGGGGGTCATGTGCTCGTGGGTGATGGTCGCCGGGTGCATACAGATGGTCCGGCTGGTGCCGAAGGTGACGGCGTGGACGATCAGACGGAGGCTGTCCATCACCTTCGCCGCGCCCTCCATCCCCCCGGGGACCACGAAGGAGAGGAGACCACCCGGCGCCTTCATCTGACGCCGAGCCAGGTCGTGCTGAGGATGATCGGGCAGGCCCGGGAAGTTGACGTGGAGGACCTTGGGGTGTTGGGCCAGGAACTCGGCCACGGCCTGGGCGTTGGCGCTGTGCCGCTCCATCCGCAGGGAGAGGGTCTCCAGGAACTGGAGGGTGAGCCACGCCTCGAAGGGCTGCATGATCGCCCCGGTGAACTCGATGGTGTTCCAGCGGACGTCCTCCACCAGCGCCTCCGGTCCCACGATCGCCCCGCCGAGGACGGTAGCGTTGCCGGAGAGGAACTTGGTTATGGAGAGGAGGACGATGTCGGCCCCCAACTCCATCGGCCGCTGCAGGGCGGCGGTGGCGATGGTGTTGTCGACCAGGAGGGGGACGCCGTGGGCGTGGGCCACCTCGGCGACGGCGCGGATGTCGGTGATGAAGAGGCAGGGGTTGCTGGGGGTCTCTACCCAGACCAGCCGGGTCCGCTCGTCGATCTGCTCCGCCCACGAGGCCGGATCGGTCGGGTCCTTCACGAAGCGAAAGGTCACGTTGCACCGTTCAGGAAAGATCGTCGCCGCCTGCTTGTATCCCTCGCCGAAGATGTTGAGGCTGGTGACCACGTTGTCGCCCGGCCGGGCGATGGTGGAGATCAGGCTGAAGAGGGCCTGGGAGCCGGATGAGGCGGTCACCGCGGCCTCCCCCCCTTCGAGGGAGGCCAGCCGCTCCTCCAGGATGCTGACCGTGGGGGTCTTGCTCCGGCCGTAGATGTAGTCCGGGAAGCGGTCGAACCGCTCGTAGGGGTAGGTCATCGACTGGACGATGGGCGGCACGAAGGCGCGGAACCGCTCCACGTCCTTCAGGGGGTGGAAACCGGCGTGCAGGGCCCGCGTGTCGAATCCCAGGTGGGCGTCGGGCCGGGGCGTGGGCCGGTGCTGGGGATCGTACACCCAGGGATCGCGCATGAAAAAGGGTTTCTCTTCGTGCATCGTCTCGCTCCTCTCAGGTTTTCACCACAGAGACGCAGAGGGCACAGAGGGGCTTAAGTTTCCGAGAAATCTTTGGGATTCTCTGTGTCCTCCGTGCCTCTGTGGTTTCTATCCTCCACCCAGGCGGGACTGTTCCCGCTCGACGATCTTCCGCAGGTCGCGCCGGATGTCGGCGGGGAGGGGCTCCGGCTTGTGACCGGCGAGGATCTCCTCGACCAGTTTCGCCGCCCGCTCCTCCATCGTGGTCGCCCCCCGCTCCACCCATTGGGAGTGGGGCCACTTGTCGGCCAACTTGGAGTAGTACGCCTCGCGGAAGTGCTTCAGCGTATGGTCGTGGGCCAGATAGTTGCCGCTGGGCCCCAGTTCCTCCACCACGTCCAAGGCCAGGGTCTCGTCGTCGACCACGAGGCCTCGGGTGGCGGCGCGGAGGAAGCCCAGGAGGTCGTTGCAGATGGCGATGAGGGGGAGCGAGCCCTGCATCCCCGCGTCCATGAAGCCCAGGTCGTGGACCAGGTTAGCGCCGCTGAGGAGAGCGGTGAAGAGGCTGATGGTCACCTCGGCCCCGCACTGCTGATCGAGCACCTTGGAGTCGGTGGAGCCGCCCAGGCCGAAGACGGGCAGGTTGTAGTACTTCCCCATCGCCGTGGCGACCCCCTGCTCGTCGGCCAGGACGTAGTTGCCGACCATCGTCTGCAGGTTGTAGGGGCCGCCGTTCCACCCTGGAACCCCCACCGGCGTTCCCTCCCGCACCAGTTGGGCCAGCACGATGCCCAGCAGGGTCCCGGCGTTCATCGTCGCCATACAGCCGGCGGTGGTGACCGGCGAGTTGACCCCACCGGCGTTGAGGGGGATGTAGAGGAGCGGGAGGCCCTTCTCGGCCAGGTACATGCACTTCTGGAGGGCCTCCGCGTTGGCCACGAGGCCGGAGGTGACGTTGATGTAGCAGGTGGCGAAGGGGCGCTGTTGGAAGGACTCCGCCCCTCCCGCGACGACCTCGCACATCTCCACCGCCGTGACGCACCCCTCGAAGTCCGGCGTGACGAAGACGATGGGTTTGGTCGTGTTGTTGAGCATCACCTCCATCTGGTACCGGTCGTAGACCCGCTGGTCGACGTCGGAGGGAAGGAAGGCGGACATGACGAAATCGACCTCCGGCAGCGCGTCCATCAGCACCGTCGCCTCCCGCACGTCCTCCAACACCGCCCGACGCCGTTCGCCCGTTCGATGGTCGAGCACGTTCAGGCAATCCGACCCGCCGCCGAAGTAGGACCGGTAGCCCCAGGCCCGGATGGCCACCCTTCCGTTGCGGTCGTACAGGGTGATCCGTTTGGGCGTGACCGAGAGCGCCCACTCGACCAGGTGCTCGGGGAGGCGAACCCGGACCCCGTCCGCCCTCGCCCCGGCCTTGACGAGCAACTGGCGGGCCTTCTCGTCGTGGACCTCGACGCCGACGCGTTCCAGGACCTCCAGGCTCGCCAGGTGGATCCGCTCGCATTCCTGAGGACCCAGCCGGGAGAAGTGGGCGCTGGTCTGGTGGGTACCGTGGGTTTCGATCATCGTTCCCTCCTTCTGGATAGTGGCGCGGTCAAGGCGTTGGCCGCTCTTATTATGATACATCAGTTCCCTATTGTCAAATGTCAGTTTGTGACTTTTTTGATATTATCACTCCCGAATAGGACACCGAACTTGCCCCTTGATACATCTTGTTGTATAATGGATTACACTGCGCGGTGCGCTATAGGTTTAGAAAGGGGGGTCCCGTGGCTTCCCCAAACCCGGATAATACCTCGCGGAATCGGATCTACCGGGACATTCGCCGCGCCATCATCCTGGGTTACCTCCAACCTGGCACCCGTCTCAGCGTCAAGGCCCTGGCCCGCAAGTACGGAACCAGCGTCACGCCGGTACGCGATGCGCTGCAGATGTTAGGGCAAGAGGGGCTTGTGACCATTCGTCCCCGCTCCGGCTACTTCGTCACCCGTGTCACCTTGAAGCAGTTGCGCGATCTGTTCGAACTGCGAGAGATCCTGGAGGTGGCGGCGGTGGAGCGGGCTGCCGCCCGGATCACCGATGAGGAGATCAAGCAGCTGGAGCAGGTGCACGCTGGCTACACCGGCGAGGACGACGATTCCTACGAGCGGTACACCGACGAGAACCGCCATTTTCACTATCTGGTCGCCCGGGCCTCGGGCAACGAGGAACTGGCGCAGATGGTGGGTCACCTGCTCGATCGTCTGGGCCGGTTTATGGTGATGCGGCGCATTGGCAAGGCCCTGGCTCCCACCCACGCCCGCCTCATCAAGGCGCTGCGCGCCCACGACGTGGAGGCAGCGCGGCGGGCGATCCTCGCCGAACTGACGGAGACACGCGACGTTGTGCTGGACCGGGTGATCCGCGAGGAGGGCGCTTCGTGGTATCTGGCGGCGAAGATCCCCGAAGGGACGGAGCGGTCCGAATGAGCCTTTTGCCGTCTGCCGAGAGGGTTCGCCACCTGTGCCCGGAGGGGGCATACCACCTGTTGAAGGAAGCCGGGGTGGCGGTCCTGCCCGGGACCGCCTTTGGCGCCAACGGCGAGGGCTACCTTCGGCTCTGTTTCGCCAACTCGATGGAGAACCTCC
>CAZOLN010000096.1:0-10814 GCA_964580565.1 uncultured Anaerolineales bacterium | reverse complement strand
CGCTCCCTGCTCTATGATTGACAGCCCTCCCAAAGCAAGGTATACTCCCTTCGCGTTTATGCGACTGAAGCGATTGGAACTTCAGGGATATAAGTCGTTCGCCAATCGGACGGAGTTCCTCTTCCCAGGCGGGATCACCGCCATCGTCGGCCCGAACGGCTCCGGCAAGTCCAACATCGCCGACGCCATCCGCTGGGCACTGGGTGAGCAGAGCCTCCGCGCGCTGCGGGGGAAGAGCACCCAGGACATGATCTTCTCCGGCGGCAAGCGACGGGCCCGGGCCGGCATGGCAGAGGTCCTCCTCACCCTGGACAACAGCGGCGGCTGGCTCCCCATCGACTACACCGAGGTGACCATCGGCCGACGGGCCTACCGGTCGGGGGAAAGCGAGTACCTCCTCAACGGACAGCGGGTCCGGTTGCGGGACCTCAACCAACTCCTGGCTGAAAGCGGCCTCAGCCAGCGCACCTACGCCGTCATCGGACAGGGGCTGGTCGACACCGCCCTCTCCCTCCGCCCCCAGGAACGGCGCGCGCTGTTCGAGGAGGCGGCCGGCATCGCCGTCTACCGGGCCCAGCGGGAGGAGGCCGCCGCCCGCCTGGACGAGACCGAGCGCAACCTGGAACGGGTGCACGACATCCTCAGCGAGGTGGAGCCCCGCCTCCGTCGGCTCGAAAAGCAGGTCGAGCAGTTCCGGGAGCACGAGCGGCTCACCGGCTACCTGACCCGCCTCCTGCGCACCTGGTACGGGTACCAGTGGGGGCAAGCCCAGGAGAAGTTGCGGGCCGCCCAGGAGCGGGTCCGTCGGTTGGAGGCCGAACTGGCCGACCGGCAGGCCGAGGCCGAGGGGGCCGCAACCCGGCTCGCCGAACTCCGCGCCCGCCAGGCCGAACTTCGCGGCCACCTGCGCGATCTCTACCGGCGAACGGCGGACCTGCACGACCGGGCCGACGCGGCCCAGCGGGAATTGGCCGCCCTCACCGAGCGCAGCCGACTGCTGGTTGCCCAGCGGGAGCAGGTCCTCCAGGAACTGGAACCCCTGCGCGCCCAGCGAGACGCCCAGGGCCGGAGGGTCGAGGCAGCCCGGGAACGGCTGGAGGAACTGCGCACCCGGGTGGAAACGCGGGAACGTCACCTCGCCGCCCTCCAGAAGGAACACCAACGGCTGCAGGAGGAAGCCAGCCGCCGGACTGCCCGCCGGGTCCAGATCCAGAAAGAGATCGAAGCCCTCCGCGCCCGATTGGCCCAGTTGGAGGCCGAGCGAAACGCCGCCCACGCCGAGGAGGTCCGTCTCCAGGCGGAGCGGGAACTCCTGGCCTACCTCCGCGAGGAGGGGACCGGCACCGGCCGGGGGGCACGCTCCCTTCTCCAAGCGGGCCTTTCCGGCGTGCGGGGGGTGCTGAGCGCCAAGATCCGCGTCCCGCAGGAGTGGGAGACGGCGGTCGAGGCCGCCCTCGGCCCGATGGCCCAGGCCCTGGTGGTGTCGGGTTGGAAGGCGGTGGAAGAGGCCCGCCGACACCTCCCCCCCGACGAGCGGGCGGCCCTCCTGCCGGTGAGCGACCTCCGCCCTCCGTCCATCGACCTTCCCGAAGGAACGGTGCGCGCCGCCGACGTCGTCTCCTGCGACCCGCCCCTCCGCCCAGCGGTCGAAGCGCTCCTGGGGACCACCCTGCTGGTGCCGGACCTGGAGGCCGCGCGCTCCCTCCTCCCCCACCTCCCTCCGGGCAGCCGGTGCGTCACCCGCGCGGGCGAGGTCGTCACCGCCGAGGGAGCGATCACCCTGGGCAGGGAAGGAAAGGGAGCGCTGGCCCAGGAGCGGGCCTGGCAGGCCCTGCCCGGGAAACTCGAGGCGACCCGCCAACGCCGGGAGGAACTGGAGACGAAGATCCGGCAGACGCAGGAGAAGATCGAGACCCTCCAGGCGACCCTCCGGGAGGCGGAGCAGGAGGCCCACACCGCCGCCCAGGCCGTTGCCCAGGCCGAGGGAGGCTCCCTCGCCGAGGCGCGGACCGATCTGGCGGTGGCAAAGCAGGCCCTGGAGAACCAACGGCTCCTCCTGCAGCGGGAACTCTCCATCCTGGAGCGGCTCAAGGCCCAGATCGCCGCCCAGGAAGAGCGGGCGCAGCGGTTGCAGGAGGAGCGGGAGGCCGCCCAACGACGGCTGGCCCAGTTGAAAGAAGAGACGGAGATGTTCGAGCGGGAACGGATCGAGACCCGATCCCGCATCGGGCCGGCGGAGGGAGAACTGAGCCGGTTGAACGAGGAGGAGGCCCGCCTGACGGCGGAAGAACAGCGGTGCCGCCAGCGGGTGCGCGGAGCGGAGGCCCTCCTGAACACCGCCCGGCTGGACCTGGCCCGCTGCGAGGACCAACTGACCCGCCTGCAGGAGCGCATCCGGGAGGAACTGGGCCTGGTCGAACTGGAGGTGGCTGAGGAGGTCACTGCCCAGACCCCCCTCCCCCTCCGTCCGTTGGTCTCCCCGCTGCCGGTGGTCGAGGTGCTGCCCGAGGGCTTGCAGGAGGAGATCCAGCGCCTCAAGGTCCGCCTCCACCGACTGGGCCCCGTCAACCCCAACGCCCCCCAGGAGTACGAGGAGGCAATGGAGCGGTACCGGTTCCTCTCGGAGCAGGTCGCCGACCTGGAGGCCGCCTCCGCCCGACTGCGGGAGGTCATCGCCGATCTGGACCGGATGATGGAGGAGGCCTTCCGGGAGACGTTCGACGCCATCGCCGCCGCTTTCGAGCAGACCTTCACCCGCCTCTTCAACGGCGGCACGGCCCGGCTGGAACTGACCGACCCGGATGACCTGATGACGACCGGGGTGGAGATCGTCGCGCGACCGCCGGGGAAACGACTGCAGAGCCTGGCCCTCCTCTCCGGAGGGGAGCGGGCGCTGACCGCCGCCGCCCTTATCTTCGCCATCCTCCAGGTCCGTCCCACCCCCTTCTGCGTGCTGGACGAGGTGGACGCGATGTTGGACGAGGCGAACGTGGCCCGCTTCCGGTCGATGCTGAAGGAACTCTCCTCCCGCACCCAGTTCATCGTCATCACCCACAACCGGGGGACCGTCGAGGCGGCCGATACGGTGTACGGCATCTCGATGGGCTCCGACGGAGTCTCCCAGGTGGTTTCCCTGCGACTGGAAGGCCGCGACGTGGAGGAGAAGTAGATGGGACGCATCGCCGTGCTGACGACCGGAGGAACCGTCGCGATGCGGTACGATCCCGAGGCCGGGGGGCCGATTCCCCTCCTCGGGCCGGAGGAACTGGCCGCCTCCCTCCCGCCGGGCGCACCGGAACTCGCGCTGGAAGCGGTCTGCAACCTTCCCAGTTCCCACTTCACCGTCGAAACCCTCTGGAAGATCCGGGAGCGGGTAGCCGCGTGGGCTACGGACCCCGAAGTGGACGGGGTAGTGGTCACCCACGGAACCGACACGCTGGAGGAGACCGCCTACCTGCTCGACCTGACGGTGCCGGGGGAGACCCCCATCGTCGTCACCGGTGCGATGCGGTCCGCCTCCGACCCCGGCTACGACGGCCCGGCCAACCTCTGGGCGTCGATCCAGGTGGCCGCCAGTTCCCAGGCGCGGGGGATCGGGGCCGTCGTGGTGCTGAACGACGAGATCCACGCCGCCCGCTTCGTCACCAAGATGGACACCCTCTCCACCGCCACCTTCCAATCCCCCGGCTGGGGCCCCCTCGGCCGCGTCGAGGGGGACCGGGTCCACATCCCCTGGCGGCCGGGGCGGGAGGTGATCCCCTGCCCCCGGCTGGAGGAGCGGGTCGCGCTGATCAAACTGGGGGTCGGAATGCCTGCCGACCCGCTGGAGGATGCCCTGCGCCGGAACATCAAGGGCGTCGTGCTGGAGGGACTGGGTGGCGGGCGGATCCCCCCCTGGTGGCTGCCGACCATCGAGCGGGCAGTAGCCCAGGGGGTGATCGTGGTCATCGCCAGCCGCTGCCCCACAGGGCGGGTGTGGGACGCCTATGGCTACAAGGGGGCGCACCGGACCCTACAGGAGTTAGGCTGCCTCTTTTCCCCTCACCTCAACGGCCAGAAGGCCCGCATCCGCCTGATGGTCATCCTGGGGAGCGCGAGCAGCCCGGAGGAGGTGGTAAGGCTGTGGGAACGTCGGACATCGAGCAAGTGAGGAGGAGCGAACTGGAACCGATAGACCTGGCCCGGAAGATTGTGGATGTGATCGTTGATAAGAAAGGAGAGGACATCGTCCTGCTGGACCTCCGTGGCCTCTCCACCCTGACCGATTATTTCGTCATCTGCAGCGGCACCAGCGAACGTCAGTTGGACGCGCTGCTGGCCGCCGTGCGGGAGATGACCAAGAAGTCGCTGGGCATCCTGCCCCTTAACATCGAGGGCGACCCCCCATCGGGATGGATCCTGATGGACTACGGCTCCGTCGTCGTCCATCTGTTCGCCCCCGAGTTGCGGGTCTTCTACGACCTGGAGGGCTTATGGCGGGACGGGCACATCGTGGTACGCATCCAGTAAGGCCGTCCTGCCGGCCCGCGGCGGGGCCGGGGAAGACCAACGCGGCACCGGCGCTCTAGGCCGGCGCGGCCCAGCGCGATTCAGGAGGAACGATCGATGAGACCGGAACCGGATGGGCCGTCGGCGATCGGCCGATCGGCCCCCCAAACACAGACCCACGCCCTGGCTAAGAGGGTCCGGCTGTACCTCTCGCTGACCAAACCCCTTCAGACGATGCTCCTTCTGACCACAGGGGTCTGCGCTTACGCCCTCACCCTGCCGGGGGCGGTCGATTGGACCGAGTTGATCCTAGGCGGGCTGGCCCTGCTGGGCTCCATCGCCGGGTGTACGGCGCTCAACATGGTGATCGACCGGGACATCGATGCCCGGATGGGGCGCACCGCCCGCCGACCGCTGCCCGCCCGGGTGATCTCCCCCCGCGCGGCGACCGCCTTCGGGCTCTCCCTCGCCGTCCCCGGGCTGGCGCTAGCGTGGGCTCTCCACCCCCTGTTCGGATTGCTGGTCAGCGCGGGTTTCGTGCTCGACCTGGCGGTCTACACCCTCTGGCTGAAGCGACGCACCCCCCTTTCCATCCTCTTCGGGGGCATATCCGGTGGGATGCCGGCGATGGCCGGGCGGGCGCTGGCCTTGGGACGGGTGGACCTGGTCGGCGTGCTCCTCGCCATCGGGGTGCTCCTCTGGATCCCATCCCACATCCTGACCCTGGCGACCCACTACGCCAGGGAGTACCACCTGGCCGGCGTGCCGGTCTGGCCGAACGTCTACGGCCCCCGCGCGACCCGCCGGACGGTGGCGGTGGCGACGTTGGGAGCAGCGGCATCGCTGGGGACGGCGGGGTGGCTGCTGGGGGTCCACCCTGTGGCGCTGACCGTCCTCCTCGGGATGGGGCTGGGCCTATCCGGAATGGCCCTGGCGGTCCTGATCCGACCGTCCGAGCGGCTCAACTGGCGGCTCTTCAAAGCCGCGTCTCTCTATATGCTGGGCTCCTTTGTCTGCCTGACCATCGGAGCCGTGGTTTAGGGAAACCACAGAGGCACAGAGGGCACAGAGTTTTCTCCACAACAAGAGGTTTCTCTGTGCCCTCTGTGCCTCTGTGGTAGAATCTTACGCCCCGCTTCCCCAGCGGGCGAACAGTTCCAGCACCTTGGCCGCTGCGCCGGAGGCGTGGGCCACCGTCTCGGGGATGTCCATCGGCCCGATGCCGGTGCCGGCCAGGAAGACCCCCTCCCGGCCCGTCTCCACCGGCCGCATGTTGCCGTTAGCCGCGACGAGCCACCCGGCACCGTCCACCTCGATCCCCAGCATCTCGGCCAGCCGACGGGTGGTCGGGCGGGGGATGATGGCCGGGGCCAGGACCACCATGTCGGCGGCGATCCGCACCTGCCGACCGCTCAGCGTGTCCGCCCCAAAGACCACCACTTTGTCCCCCTCGCGGAAGACGCGGGACACCTTGCCCCGCAGGTAGATGACCCGCTCCTCCTCCATCGCCCGCTGGGTGAACTCGTCGTACCCCTTGCCACCGGCCCGGATGTCGATGTAGAAGATGTACGCTTGCCCGTCGTGGACCCGGTGACGGTAGAGGATGGCCTGCTTGGCGGTGTACATACAGCAGATCTTGGAGCAGTGGGGGTTGTGACGCTCCGGCGCACGGGAGCCCGCGCACTGGACGAAGACCACCTCCTCGGGGACCCTCCCGTCGGAAGGGCGGCGGACCTGGCCGGAGGTAGGACCAGAGGCGGAGAGCAGCCGCTCGAAGGCCAGGGCGTCAATTACATCGGGGACCCTGCCCCCACCGTACTCGGGCATCTTGTCCAACCCGTACAGTTCGTACCCCGTAGCGACGACGATCGCCCCGACCTCCGTCTCGACGAAGGTATCCTCCTGATCGTAGGCGATGGCCTGGGTGGGACAGAACTTCTCGCAGGCACGGCACTTGCCCCGCTGGAAGAAGATGCAGGCCTCCCGATCGATCACCGGTTTGTTGGGGACCGCCTGGGGGGAAAGGGTGTAGATCGCCTTCCGGATGCCGATGCCGCGCTGGAACTCAGCCGGCACCTTCTTAGGACACTTCTCCTGACAGATGCCGCACCCCGTGCACTTATCCCAGTCCACATAAGCGGCGTGGCGACGGATGCGGACCTGGAAGTGTCCGACCTCACCCGAGATCGACTCCACCTCGGCGTAGGTGATCAACCGGATCCGGTCGTGGTGACCAACCTCGACCGTGCGGGGGGTGAGGATGCATTGGGAGCAATCCAGCGTGGGAAAGGTCTCCGAGAGTTGGGCCATCCGCCCTCCGATGGAGGGCAGCCGCTCCACCAGGACAACCTCGTAACCGGCGTTAGCGATGTCCAGCGCCGCCTGCATCCCGGCGATGCCGGCACCGACGACCAGAGCACGCGAGACGGGTTTTCGATCGGTCATCTCTCTCTCCTACGATCTTCCCCCCTTCCCCGGCCGCGCCCATTGTAGTCCAACCCGGCGATCCTGACAACTTGCCATCTCGGCCGTTCCGCGCTATCCTGGTAACCACCGCAGCGGCACAGAGGACGCGGAGCCTTTGCCGTTCCTCCGCCTCCTCTGTGGTGGCCCATACCGCGCGGACGCGTAACCTTTGCCTATGGACAACTGCCTATGGACAACATCCCGGTTCTCTCGATCGTTGGTTTCTCCGGCAGCGGGAAGACGACGCTGCTGGAGAGGCTGATCCCTGAGTTGCGGCGACGGGGATACCGGATCGGCGTGGTCAAGCACCACCCCCATCCGGGGCTGGAGACCGACACGCCGGGGAAGGACACCTGGCGGCTGGCCCGGGCGGGGGCGGAACAGGTCACCCTGGTCACCTCCGATCACGTGGTCCACCGGAGGCGGTGGGAACGGGAACCCTCCCTCCCGGAGGTCGTGGCCGAGATCCGCGGGGTGGATCTGATCCTGACCGAAGGGTTCAAAAAAGAGCACTTCCCAAAGATCGAGGTTCACCGCGACCCCGCTTCCTCCGCCATGGCCTCCCGGCCGGAGGAGTTGGTCGCCATCGTTTCGGACCGGCGGTTCGACCTCCCTGTCCCTCAGTTCGACCTGGACGACGTCGAAGGGCTGGCCGACCTGATCGAGGAAAGGTTCCTCGCTAGCCCAGATACTTCCCCACGATCGGCCTCAGCCGCTCCAGGAGGTCCTTCGGGATCAGATCCCGCTGGGTGATAAGGGCCGTCGCCAGCGTGTCCTTGCACTCGCAATCCCGCTCCGCCGCGGCCAGGCGAGGCACCAGAATACGGATCGCCTCCTGCGCCAGCCGGGCGTTCGCCCGCAACGTCGCCAGGAGCATCTCGACGTTGACCGGCTCCTCCGTCTCGTGCCAGACGTCGTAATCGGTGATGTGGGCCATCACCGCGTAGCACATCTCCGCCTCTCGGGCCAGGAAGGCCTCCGGGCTGGTGGTCATCCCGATGATGTCCATCCCCCAAGCCCGGTACGTGAAACTCTCCCCCTTGGTGGAAAAGCGGGGCCCCTCGATCGTGATGAACCGCCCACCCCGATGGACGGTTCCCCCGGCCTCCTCGACCGCGTCCGCGAGGATCGCCGAAAGGCGCGGGCAGAACGGGTCGGCCACACCGATGTGGGCTACCAGGCCGTTGCCGAAGAAGGTGTACTCCCGCTTCTTGGTGAAGTCGAAGAGTTGATCCGGGATCACCACCTCGCCGGGGTGCAGGTGTTCGCGGAGGGAGCCGCAGGCGGAGACGGCGATCACCTGCTCCACCCCCAGGCTCTTCAGGGCGTAGATGTTGGCCCGGTAGTTGACCTCGGTGGGCATGATGCGGTGACCTCGGCCGTGGCGGGCCAGGAAGGCCACCCGCACCCCCTCCAGCGTGCCGATGAGCAGCGCGTCGGACGGGTCGCCGAAGGGGGTGGAGACGCGCCGCTCCTCCACGTCGGTCAGCCCCTCCATCTGATAGAGGCCACTGCCCCCGATGATGCCGATACGAATGGGTGTTTCAGCCATTATGTGTCCCTCCATTGATGAAAAACGGTCATCCCTCGGACGACGACGAGCCGCACCAGCGCCCCTACATCGCCCCCCGGTACATCCCTCCATCCACCAGGAGGCTGACCCCGGTGATGTAGGACGCAGCCGGAGAGGCCAGGAAGGCGACGGCACGGGCCAGTTCTGCCGGCTCCGCCATCCGTCCCAGGGGGATCGCCGCCGTGATCTTCGCCGCCTCCTCCTCGGGCGTCGTCCCGTTGCGTGCTGCCCGGTCCCGCAATAACTGCTCCACCCGCTCGGTACGGGTCCATCCCGGACAGACGGCGTTGACCCGGATACCGTCGGGAGCCAGTTCGTCCGCCAGCGTCTTCACCAGGCCGATCACCGCCAGCCGGATGCTGTTGGAAAGGAGCAGGTTGGGCAAGGGCTGCTTCACCGAGACGGAGGTCATCGCCACGATGGAGCCACCCCCCTGCTCCCGCATCGCCGGAACGACTCCGTAGCAGAGGCGGACGGCGCTCATCAACGTCAGCCGGACCGCGTCCTCCCAATCGGCGGGGGTCAGGTCGAGAAAACGGCCCGGCGGAGGCCCCCCGGCGTTGGTCACCAGAACGTCGATCCGGCCGAACCGATCCAGCACCGTCCTCACCAGCCGGTCGACATCCTCCGGCACCGAGACATCGGCCGGGACGGCCAGGACCTCGACGCCAGCGGCCTCACGGATCGCCTCAGCAGCGGCCTCCAGCGGCCCCTCGTTGCGGGCACAGATGGCGACCGAGGCCCCCTCCTCCGCCAGTTGCAGCGCTACCGCCCGGCCCAGCCCCCGGCTGGCCGCTGTGACCAGCGCGATCTTGCCCCGCAGTCCCAGGTCCATCTCCTCACCTCCCAACGCAGAACTACGTTTCGGCCTCTTCCAACCGCAGGACCACCCGCCCCACCCCGATCAGGTCGCCCGTGGAGACGACGGTCGGCCGGGTCACCGGCTCACCGTTCAACGTGGTCCCGTTCCGACTTCCCAGGTCTTCCAGCCACCAGTGCCCATCCCGCCAGGCCAGGAGCGCGTGGTGGGCAGAGACATAGGGGTCGGGCAGGGTGATCCTATTGGAAGGCGCACGCCCCAGCGAGGTTACCTCCTGGAGCGCGAAGGCCGCTCCCGCCTCCAGATCCGTCTCCCCCGCTTCCACCACCACCAACCGGCCGGCCGGTCGGGAGCGTCCCCCCCACACCACCCGCCGCAGGTCCTGCCAGAGGATCCACACCACGACGCCCAGGAAAGCGTAGAGGAGAACGGCCAGGAGGAATCGTAACGCGAGCAACATCCCGTCCAACGTCGTCCTCACTCCCCCTCTTCCAGTGCCGGCGTGTCCTCCCCGTTCGGGGAGGGAGGCGTGGGGAGGGGATTCTCTCCGTAGATAACCTCCACCCCAGCGAAGGAGAGGACGTCGCCGGGCTGCAGCACGCACTCCTGCACCGGATAGCCGTTGACCGTGGTTCCGCCGGAACTGCCCAGGTCGTACAGGACGTACCGGCCGAACCGGCGGCGGAGTTGGGCATGGTGCCGCGAGACGCGGGGGTCCTCCAGGATAATGTCGTTATCCAGCGCCCGACCGATGTTCACCACCGGCTCCGCCAGGTCCACGTGTCGCCCTCCCTCAATGATCAAAAAGGGCTGACCTTGGGGCTCCTCGCCGGCAGCGGACCGGACGACCTCCTGTTCCTCCTCTGTCATCTCGCGGGTGGACCCCGCCGCGATCTCCTCCGAAGGTCGCCATTGAGCCTCGACGCGGACCGAGCGGGGCGGAACGTCGACCAGGGGTTCCACGGACACCACCGGCGTCCCGACGAGCGTTAGCCCGGCCTCCTGGGCCAGGCGGGCCACATGCTCTGCCAGATCCTCGGCCAGGGAGGGTCGCCGAGCGACGAGGAGGCCGAAATCCTTGGGATGGAGGTAGATCCAGTAGTGAGTTGGCGCCAGGAAGGTGCCGTCCGGCGCACGCACCCGATGGTCCTCCATCGCGCGGGCCAGGTGCGTGGCGACCTCCAAGGGGTGAAGATACCCGGCAAAGAGCCGGGCAAACGTCCCCTCTACCAACCGCTCCGCCAACGTCTCGAAGCGCTCAATGCGGTTCATGTCGGCGGGATTATAGCGTGAGAGAGGGGAGAAGACAAGTTCTGAATCCCCGCTACGGCCACACCGGCCTCAACCGCTCCAAGCCGCCCGGGCCCGGATACCACGGGGGGCAGGTGTCGGTGACCATACACGGGTCGCGGAGCACCGACTGAATCTCGATCACCGGCACGGGCACCGCGTCCCCGGTGTGGGTGT
>CAZOLN010000095.1:2660-10817 GCA_964580565.1 uncultured Anaerolineales bacterium | reverse complement strand
CAGTTTCTCCCGCAACCGCTCCGCTTCCGTCTTGAAATCCGTCATCTTTCCTCCTTGCTCCCTTGCTCCTTTGCTCCTCTGCTCCATTGTCCCTATTTCACCCCTTCGATCCGCCGCACGATCCCCAGTAATCGTCGCTCCTCCCGCACCCCTCGGAACCCCGCCTCGACGACTGCCCGGGTCGTTTCCCGGTTGAAGTGGCACACACCGTTCCATCCGTACCAGAGGGGGTGGATCCGATCGGTGAGCCAGGCTCCCAGGCCGGTGCCCCGCGTGTGTTCGAGCAGGACCAGCCGCCCCCCGGCTCGCAACACCCGCCGCACCTCGGCCAGCGCCCGCGGAGGGGCCTCCACCGAGCAGAAGAGAAGCGATCCGGTTACCGTGTCGAAGGTCCCGTCGGCGAAGGGGAGATGATGGACGTCGGCCTGGACAAACCGGACCGGGGCCTGGGTGCGGCGGCGGGCCGCTCGTTGGAGCATCTGTGGGCTGGCATCGATGGCCGTCACCCGAACCCGCGCCCCGTAGAAGGGGAGATTCACCCCGGTCCCGACCCCCAGTTCCAGCACGTCCCCCCGGTCGAGCGAGAAAGCCTGCCGTCGCATCCGCCGGAAGATCGCCCACTCCAGCGGCAGCATCCCCAGATCGTAGCCGGAGGACAGGCCGTCGAAAATGCTCGGGCTCATTCCACCAGCGATCGCAGGACGGCCAGGTTCTCCGCGTCCTCGTGGAGGTCGGGCGACTTGGGGGTCTCCAACAGCCCTGGCAGCCCCTCCAGGCGGGGGTCGTTCAGGACGTTGCGGAACCCCTCCAGGCCGATGAACCCCTGGCCGATGTGCGCGTGTCGGTCTTTGTGGCTTCCCAGGTCGTGGCGGCTGTCGTTGAGGTGAAGCGCCTTGAGCCGATCCAGACCGACGATCCGGTCGAAGGCTTCCATCGTGGCTTCGTACCCCTCCGGGGTGCGGAGTTCGTACCCCGCCGCGAAGACATGGCAGGTGTCGAGACAGACCCCCAGCCGGTCCCCCTCCGGGGTGTTCTCCAGGAGCCAGGCCAGTTGTTCGAAGGTGTAGCCCAGGTTCGTCCCCTGCCCGGCGGTCGTCTCCAACAGGATCTGGGTGCGGAAGCCCGGGCAGGCGGCGTGGACCTCTCCCAGCGCTTTCGCCACCCGTCTCAGCCCTTCCTCCTCTCCGGTCCCGACGTGGGAGCCGGGGTGGAGGACCAGGTAGGGGATCCCCAGCGCTTCGCACCGCTCCAGTTCCACGATCAACGTGTCCCGCGAGCGGACCCAGAGGTCCTCGTCGGGGGCGGCCGGGTTCAGCAGGTAGGAGGTGTGGGCGACGACGGGATGGATGCCCGTCCGTTGTACCCGCTCCTTGAAGAGCGCGATCTCTTCCTCTGTCAGCGGCTTGACCGCCCACGACCGGTTGGATTTGACGAACACCTGGACCGAGTCGCACCCGATCGACTGCGCCCGGTCGATCGCCTTGTAGATCCCCCCGGCGATGGATTCGTGGGCTCCCAGTCGTAACATCTCTCTGCTCCTTGTGTGGGTATCTCAATTCTACGCGGGCGGTGGGAAAGGTCAAATGCACGCCGCCGGGGCGTGGGGAGTTTACCATGCACCCTTCTGTACTTCTGTGGTATAGAGCCACGGCTTTTGACACCGACCATACCGGCGAATATAATGGGCCCAGGCGGTGTCCAACCTGCCAGGGAGGGACCGAGATGGGCAAAGAGGTGTTGGCCCCCCGCCAGCGCTCGGCGGTGATCCGCTACCAGGTGGGCGGGCAGTCCCGAGAGCTGCGTGTCGCCGAGCCCGACCGGAGTGTGCAGGCGCACGGACTTCGGGCCATCTGGCGGTGGCATTCGGAGGGGGAAAAGGGGTTCCGCATCTGGTTGCGCCTCAACAACGTGGGGAGCGGGCCGGTATACCTGGAGTCGGTGGACGTCCTCAGCGCTCCCTTGCCCGACCTGGGCTGTCCCTTGAGCCGGATGGCGGTCTATCAGAACGGGTGGATCTCGTGGACCCCCACCTTCGCCCGGCGTCCGGACGACGGTCTCTACGCCGACCCCGGCACGGAGACGTACCGGATGATGCATCAGCCCCATCCGTACGATGAGGCGGTGGTCGCCTCAGAGTGGGTCACGGTGATCGGGGGCGGGGATGAGAGGATGTCTCTCCTGGCAGGGTTCGTGACGATGGCCGACCAACTGGCGGAGGTGCGGGTGCGGCGGGACGGGAAAGGGCTGGTGGCCCGCTGCTACTTCGACCGCGCGCTGCTCCGCCCCGGCGACGCCGTCTCCACCGAGACGTTGCTCCTGCGGGTCGGGCCGGACCCGCTGGTGTTGCTGGAGGAGTGGGCGGAGGCGGCCGGGGCGGGCATGGGCGCGCGGGTGGGCGCTGGTGTGGGCGCAACCGGTGTGGACGCGAGTCGTATGGGCGCGATTCATCGCGCCCACACGAGCCGCGCCCATACGAGTACAGGCAACACCCCCACCGGTTGGTGCACGTGGTACACCTACTACGGCGAGAACACCGCCGACGACGTCCTCGCCAACCTGGAGGCCATCGCCCGGTACGACCTGCCCCTGGAGGTGGTCCTCATCGACGACGGCTACCAGACCGCCATTGGGGACTGGTTCTCGCTCGACCCGGACAAGTTCCCCGAGGGGATGGAGCCGGTGATGGAGGCGATCCGCAAGGCCGGACGTCGGCCGGGGATCTGGACCGCCCCCTTCGGCGCGGCGGAGGATTCCCAACTCTTCGCCGACCACCCCGACTGGTTCCTCCGTGACGAAGCGGGGGAGCCGGTGGTAGGATGGGTTCACTGGGGGACGACCTGCTACGCCCTCGACTGCACCCACCCGGAGGTGCTGGCCTGGTTGCGCCAGACCTTCCGTCGGATGCGGGAGGAATGGGGCGTGGCGTTCTTCAAGATCGACTTTATCTTCGCCGCGGCCCGGCCCGGCCGTCGGCACGACCCCACGGCGACCCGCGCCCAGGCCCTGCGGCGGGGCGTGGAGGCGATCCGCGAGGCCATCGGCGATGACGCCTTTCTCCTGGGGTGCGGCGCGCCGTTGGGGCCGTGCGTGGGGCTGGTGGACGGGATGCGGGTGGGGCCGGATGTGGACCCCAACTGGCATCCTATCTGGCGTAACGATCTCTCGATGCCCTCCGTCGAGAACGCGCTGCGCAACAGCATCGCCCGCGCCCCCTTCCACGGTCGGCTCTGGCTCAACGACCCGGATTGCCTCTTGGTCCGCCAGCGGGGGACGGATATGGACCTGGTGCTCAACGAGATGCGGACCCTCTCGGCGGTGGTCGCGCTCCTGGGCGGGCTGACGATCAACTCCGACGATTTGACCTCCATCCGACCGGGGCGGCTCAAGTACCTGCGCCAGACGCTGCCCCCCACGGGGGTCTCCGCCCGGCCGGTGGACCTCTTCCGGAACGAGATGCCGCGTCTGTTGGTGTTGCCGATGGAGCGGGAGTGGGGTCGCTGGTGGGTTGTGGGGGTCATCAACTGGGATGACCGCACCACCGAGACCACGGTCCGCTTGGCCGACCTGGGCCTCCCGCCGGGCCGGTACCACGCTTACCACTATTGGCGTCGCCGCTACCTGGGGGTGGTGGAGGGGACGGTCACCATCCGCCGCCACCAGCCCCACGAGACCGCCGTCCTGATCTTCAAGCCGGTCTTGGATCAGCCCGATCTGCTGGTGACGACGTTCCACGTCTGCGCGGGGGCGGTGGAGGTGGAAGCCGTCAAACGTCATGCGTCAAGCGTGGAGGTCGTGTTGCGGAAGGCGGGACAGCAGTTCGGGGAGGTGCTGTTCGCCGTGCCGGAGGGGTGGCGGCCGGTGGAGGCGCGGGTGGACGGGGTGCGGCGAGACCTGCGGCAGGTGGCCCCCGGCGTGGTGGCGTTGGGGCTGACGCTGGAGGGGAGGGCGGTGGTGGAGGTGGGGTTTGCAGAGGAGCAAAGTCGCAGGGAGCAAGGGAGCAGGGGAGCCGGGAAGCGAGGGAAAACGGAGGCGTAGGTGAACTCAGGGATGGATCGGGGTAGGCTCCCTCTTCGCATCCTGGGGGTCGCTGGGATCGCGGCCTTTGTGTTCGCCTGCGACCTTTGCCTAAGGACGGTCGCCCCCGCGGCCCCCAATCCGGTTCCATTGGCGCCATCATCGCCGGGTTCAAATCCGCCGTCACCAAGCCACGTGAGATCCAATCGAGGTAACGACCCATGACGAACGAAGCACCTCCACGGAACCTGAAACCTGAAACCCCCAAACCTGAAACCCCAAAAATCCTCCGCATCCACGACCTGCTCCTGGCCGAATACGGCGACCATCCCTGGCATCCCCGCGACCCGGTCGCCACGCTGGTCTCGACGATCCTCTCCCAGAACACCAACGACGTCAACCGGGATCGGGCCTTCGAGCGGCTGCGGGCCCGGTTCCCCACCTGGGAGGCGGTCCGCGACGCGCCGCTCCCCGAACTGATCGAGGCGATCCGTCCGGCAGGGCTGGCCCCCACCAAGGGACCCCGCATCCAGGAGGCGTTGCGCCGCATCACCGAGGAGCGGGGGGAGATCTCCCTGGACTTCCTGGCCGGGATGGAGGTGGAGGAGGCCCGGCGGTGGCTCCTCTCTCTCCCCGGTGTCGGTCCTAAGACCGCCGCTATCGTCCTCTGCTTTGCCCTGGGCAAGCCCGCCTTTCCCGTGGACACCCACGTCCACCGCGTCGCGCGACGGCTGGGCCTCATCCCGGAGCGGACCTCCCGGGAGAAGGCCCACGAACTGCTGGAGGCGATCGTTCCGCCCGAGATCTACTACCCCTTCCACCTCAACCTCATCGCCCACGGCCGGGCCGTCTGCCACGCCCGCGCCCCTCGCTGCGAGGATTGCGTCCTCCGCGAGGAGTGTGCCTACGGGCGTCGAGTGTCAAACGTCGTGCGTCAAACGTCAGACGTCAAACGTCAAACGTCAGGCGTCACGCTTCTCCTTATCCGCCACGCCGAGACGGTCGCCAACGTCGAGGGCCGGTGGGTTGGCTGGGGGGATACAGGGCTGACGGAGCGGGGGCGCGCCCAGGTGGAGGCCACCGCCCGGAGGCTCGCCCAGGAGGTCCGCGACGGTGCCGCCATCTACACCAGCCCCCTCCCCCGGGCGCGGGAGACCGCCGAGGGGATCGGGCGGGCGCTCGGGCTGAAGCCGATCCCGGTGGAGAATCTGCGGGAGATCAACTTCGGCGACCTGGATGGGGTGACGCTGGAGGAGATGCGGACCCGCTATCCGGACCTCTACGCCCGTTGGCGGGACAAGACCGACAGCGAGTACACCTGGCCTGGCGGGGAGAAGCGGGCCGACTTCTTCCGCCGCGTCGCCGAAGCCTGCCGGGAGATCCTCTCCCGCCACGACCGGGGGACCGTCATCATCGTCGCCCACGGCGGCACGGTCCGCGCCTGCCTGGCCCACCTGATGCCGGACAAACTGGGGGAGTGGTGGGGATACTCCCTGGACAACTGCGGCATCACCCGCCTGCAGATCGAGGACGGGACCGTCCGGCTCCTTGCCCTGAACGACACCTCCCACCTGCCGGAAGTGAAGAGAGAGGAACTGTAGGATGGCAAAGAAGAGACGAAGACGCGGCAGACGGTTCCCCCTGCTGGTCTATGTGCCGGTGGGGCAGCGGTTGGGCAACCTGGGCCTTCTGCTCGCCATCGCTGGTCTTGTCCTCTGGGGGCTTGCCCCCCGCATCTTCGGCCCACCCTTCGGCGTCTTCCCGTGGCGCCACCTGCTTTTGATCTTCCCCCTCGTCGGCGGGTTCCTCTTCGTCTACGGCCTTGCGGCCCGTCGTCTGGCCTACGTCCAGTGCTTCCCCACCCACTTTCGCATCCAGACCCCCTTCTATCCCCTCGTCGTCTCCTATCGACGTGTGATGGGCACCCGCCCTGTGCAGATCGCCAAACTGTTCGACCCGGAGAGGGACAAGAGGGCCCGTCATTATTGGCCGGAGTGGTACTGGGGGATGACGGCGATGGCGGTGGACCTGAGGAGTTTCCCGATGAGTTCCCAGTGGCTCCGCCTGTGGCTCGATCCGCATCTCTTCCTGCCGGACCGGCCCGGCTTCGTCTTCCTGGTAGAGGATTGGATGGACCTCTCCCAGGAGTTCAACGGGTTTTTGGCCGCCTATCGGGACCGGAGGGCCGGGCGGCGAGGCGCGAGACGGTAGGGGAATCTGCAGAGACACAGAGGGCGCGGAGTTCCTGGGATTCTCTGCGCCCTCTGTGTCTTTGCAGTGGGCTTTTCTACTCTTCCAGCAGCAGGTCGGCAAGGGCTTCGACGATGAGCAGGTTCGGGCCGCGGACGAGGGAGACGTACCCCTGCTGCCAGGTGACGCAGAGGGCGGCGTTCTCCGCCTCCCAGCAATCCCACCCGTTGTACCGTTCATCGGCGGCCCGGCCGAAGCGGGTCTCGGCGTAGGCGACGGTGGTGCGGAAGAACTCGTCGGCATCCTCCATCGTGTCCCACACCGAGCGCAGGGCCAGCACCGTCTCCCCGCTGGTCTCGTTGAAATAGACCACCCCGTAGTCGCCTCCCCATCCCTCCGTCGCTGTGACGACCCGGGAGGGCTCCAGGTGGTTCTCCAGGTAGAGGCGCAGCCAGAACTCCCCCATCGTTCCTTCGTGGATGAGCGTCCACTCATCTCCTAGGCCGGGCCGGAGGTCGGGGATGGGGACGGGGACCGGCGCGTCGCCGGTGAGGTATCGGTCGGGGTGGAGGATCTGCTCGGTGGAGGTAGGGGGGGCGCTGTACGCGGCGTTGACGGCGGCCCAGCCGCCTCTTTCGTAGAGGGCCGTGACGAACGGTTCTCCGTAGGTGGAGGGGAAGAGGAACATCTCACGGACCGCCTTGGGTGCGCTGTCGAGCCGCACGTGGGGGGCTCGCTCCATCTCCTGCTCCAGGGCGAGTTGCTCGGCGTCCGTGAGGACCTGGTCGATATACCGTTTCTGGAGGAGTAGCGCATCCCCTTCGACCAGGGCCTGGACCGCCAGGGAGCGGTCGGCGGGGGCCAGCGTGGTCCAGTCCACAGACGGGAGGCCCATCCCCTCCAGATCGAAGTATTGGTCCTGGAGGGCGTGGTCCAGTTCGTGGGCGAAGATCACCTGATCGCGCGCGTCGCCGACCTCGGCGTTGCTGATCAGGTAGATCGCCTCGGCCCCGGGGTCGTAGAAACCAGCGACCTGCTCGCGAATGAGCCCCTGCCAGACCCGGTCGAGGTCCGTGCCGGGGGCGAGCCAGTCGAAGGCGGTGAGGACGATGGCTGCCCGTTGCAGCGCTTCCTGCTCCTGTTCCTGCCGGTACCGGTGGTCGACGCGCAGCCGGAACTGGGTCTCGTTCAGCACCCAGCGGGCGACGGGCCGCAGCGGCACCAGGCCGCGCAGTGCGACGACCTGGCCCTCCACCTGGTCCAGCAACTCCGCCTCTTCAGGGGTCAAAGGACGGGGAGTGGGAGTAGGGGTGGACGGGCCCTCAGAGGCGGGGGCGGGGGTCGGGACCGGGGTCCAGGTGGGCGGCAGCCCTGGCGTGGGCGTCGGCGAGGGGGCCAGCCCGACGGATGGCGACAGGGACTCCGATGGCCGGGTGAGGAAGCCGTACAGGATAGCCACGCCCAGCAGGAGAAAAACCACCACGTCGCCGATGGCCAGGATCATTATGATCAGCCGCTGTCGTTTGGACATGTTTCCCCCCCGTTCGTCATGTACTCATACCGCTCGTAGTACCCCAACAATCGACCGGCCGGGTCGCGGACGGCCCGCATGTAGATCCTCCGGTTCCCATCCTCGCTGATCATCCGCTCCTCCCCGCCGGTCTGAAGGAAGGTCAGCGTCTCTTTGATGATCTGCTGCGAGGTTGGGTTGTGGCAATCCAGCAGGGAGCGGCCGATGAGGCCCTCCCCGCCCTCGTAGTGGGTGATAGCTGCCCGGTTCATGTATCGGATGACGTGGTCGGTGTCGGCCACCAGGATCGGGTCCCTCAGGCTGTCCAGGATTGCGGCCAGAAAGGCTGCGTCTCGCCTCACCGGTGGTTCCCCCTTCCGATCAGATTACCGTGACGACGGAGCCCTCCGGCGTCTTGGTGACGTGGATGCGGGCCGGAAAGG
>CAZOLN010000095.1:0-2560 GCA_964580565.1 uncultured Anaerolineales bacterium | reverse complement strand
ACCGTGACGACGGAGCCCTCCGGCGTCTTGGTGACGTGGATGCGGGCCGGAAAGGCGTCCTGCAGTTCCTCGATGTGGGTGATGACCAGGAGACAGGCGAATTCGTCTTGGATGGCATGGATCGCCTCGACCAGCCGTTCCCGCCCCTGGGCATCCTGCGTGCCGAAGCCCTCGTCGATGATGAGGGTCTGCAATTGTGCGCCCGCGCGACGGGCCAGGAGGCGGGAGAGGGCGATACGGAGGGCGAAGTTGACCCGGAACTGTTCCCCGCCGGAGTAGTTCTCGTAGGGCCGCTCGCCCAGTTCGTCCATAATACGGATGTCCAGCGTCTCCCGCAGTTCCCCGGCCTTGGTCTCCCGCTGGGTCTCCAACCGGACGTGCATCCGGCCGTTGGTCATCCGGGAGAGGAGCCGGTTGGCCTCGGCCTCGATCTCCGGGACGGCGGCCTCGATGATCATCGCCGGGACCCCCTGGACGCCGAAGGCGGTGCGCAGTTCTTCGTAGAGCCCCCGCTGGTGGGCCAGTTCCTTCTGTCGTTCCAGGTGGCGGGCCTTCTGTTGCTGAAGGGCGTCGCAGGCGGCGAGCCGCTGCTGTGCAGCCCCCAACCGGCGGCGGGCCTCCGCCTCGGCAGCGCGGACGCGCGCCAGTTCTTCCTCGATGGCGGGGGCCTCCCGCAACTGCTGTTCCAGGGCCTCGGCCTGCTTCCGGAGTTCTTCCAGTCGGGAGTGGGCGGCCTGCTCCTCCTCCGCCCACCGGTCGATGGCTTTCTCCAGCCGGGCCAGGGCCTCCCGCTCCTGCTCCACGCCGGCGCGGGCGAGCTCCAACCGGCTCTTCTTCTCGGCGAACGGGCGGTACCGCTCGATGGCGTCGCGGGCCGCGTCGTGGGCCTGGGGGTCGTATCCCAGTTCGGCCGCCCGAGCCAGGACGGCCTCCAATTCCCGCCGCGCCTCGGGGGCGTAGGCCTCCGCCGTGAGCGTGGCCTCGATCCTCTCCAATTCGGCCTGGGCGACCTTCAGCGCCTTCGCCGCCTCCTCGCCAGCGCGGATCCGCTCGGCCAGCGTCGCCGCCTCCCGCTCCAGCCGCGGCAGCACCTGGAGCTCCCGCTCGCTGGCGGCGATCTCCGTCTCCAGGCGGGCTCTTTCAGCGGAGATCTCCTCCAGGCGGGCGCGGTTGGCGCGATAGGTGTCCCCCTTCTGCTTCCCCGTCGCCTGCAGTTCTTCGATCAGCCGCTGGCGGTCGGCTTCGGGTAGGGGTTGGCCGCAGAGGGGGCAGGTTGCCTCCGCTTGTTCAAGAAGGTCGATGCGCTCTTTGAGGGTCTGCATCTCCGGCTTCAAGGCCCGGTTCTCGGCCCGGAGGGCGGCCTGCTCTTCGGCCAGTTGGGAGAGCCGCTCCCGGGCCGCTTCGTGCTGCTCTCGCAGTCGGTGGAGGGCGGCGATCTTCGCCTCCAGCGCCTCGTATTGCTGACGGGTCTCCGGCAGGATCAGTCGGGCTTTCAGTTCCTGGATCTGCTGGGCGACCCGCTCTTTCTCTTTCTCCAGCGCGTGGCAGGCCTCCCTGATCTGGTCCCAAAGCGCATTCCGCCGCTCGTTCAACTCGGCCAGCGCGGAGAGTTTCTCGCTCAGCGCCCGTTCCTTCTCCAGGGCCTCCTGGTAGGCGGCGAACCCCTTTTCGATCTCCTCCGCCTGGGCCAGGATCTCCTCGTACTCGGCCAGACGGGCCTGCCGCTCCTCCCGTTCTTGCTCAAGGGCGGCCCGCTCCCGCTGGGCCTGGGTGACCCGGCCGGTTGTCTGTTCCATCTGGGCGCGGACGTGACGGAGTTCCGCCCGGGCGGCCTCCATCGCCTGCCACGCTTCCTGGGCTTTCTGGAGGGCCGCGCTCAGTTCCACCACCTCCGCCTGGGCGGCGTGGACCTGTGCCTCGTACTCGGGTCGTCGGGCCAGTTCCGTCTCGATCTCTCCCAGCCGGATCTCCAGAAGGTTCAGTTCCTGCTGGATCGCCCGGAGCCGCTCCTTGACTCGCTCCTCATAGACCGCCCAGATGTCCAACCCCAGGATCTCCCCCAGCACCCGCTTCCGTTCCGCGGGGGTCTTGACCGTGAACTCGTCGGCGCGGCCCTGGCGGAGGAAGGCTGAGTTGACGAAGGTTTCGTAGTCCAGCCGGAGCACCCGTTCGATCTTCGCCTGGGTGGCGCGGAGGGTGCTTTCGGCGATCGACCGCCAGCGTCCATCGTCCTGGATCTGGAGGTCGAGCAGGGATTGCCCGCGCTTCCCCGCGCGGCGCTTGCGGACCACGCGATAGAGGTGGTCCCCATGCTGGAAGATGAAGTCCACCTCCATCTCGCTCTGGCCCAGCCGGATCAGTTCGTCGTCCCGGCGGGCGCGGGCCTTTCCCCACAGCGCCCACGTCATTCCGTCCAGCAACGCCGACTTCCCGGCTCCGTTCTCCCCGCTCAAACAGGCGACGTGAATGCCGGTGAAGTCCACCGTCGCTTGGCGGTAGCACATAAAGTTCGTAAGAGAGAGTTTGCGCGGAATCATACTCGTTGCTGGTTGCTGGTTGC
>CAZOLN010000094.1:7415-11105 GCA_964580565.1 uncultured Anaerolineales bacterium | reverse complement strand
ACTACCTCCTGAAGTACGGGGAGGCGGCAGAGGCGGAGTGGCTCCGCCTGATGGACGTGCTCGCGGTCCCGGAGACCTATTTCTGGCGGGGGATGGATCAGATCAAGGCGCTGGTGGAGGTGGTGGTGCCCGAGCATTTCGCCGTCCGACCGCACGAACCGCTGCGCATCTGGAGCGCCGGGTGTTCGAGCGGCGAGGAGCCGTTGACCATCGCCATCGTCCTGAAGGAGGCGGGTTGGCTGGACCGGGCCCCGATCCAGATCTACGGCACCGACGCCAGCCCGGCCGCCATCCGGCGGGCACGGGCCGGGCTCTACAAACCCCGCTCGCTGCGCAACCTCCCCCCCGACCTGAGGGAGAGGTACTTCGTCCAGGCGGAGAAGGGGTGGCGGGTCCTGCCGGACCTCCACCGCCGGGTGCGGTGGGCCGTGGTCAACCTGATGGACGAGGGCCAGGCGGCACCGCTGGCCTCCGCCCACGTCATCTTCTGCCGCAACGTGTTCATTTACTTCTCATCCGAGGCGATCCGGAAGGTGACGAACCTCTTCTACCGGCACATGCCCACGCCCGGCTATCTGTTCGTCGGCGCGTCGGAATCGCTGCTGCGGATCACCGATCGCTTCCGGCTGGAGGAGATCGGCGGCGCTTTCGCCTACGTGAAGGCTTCGGATCCCACCGCAGGGAGACGGGAACCCCAGAAGGCTCCCAACTGCTGAGGGCTCCGCGTCTCTGTGCCAAGATTGTGCTAAGATAACGGAGAGCAGGTACCGTATGGAAAAGGTGATCCGCGTCCTGGTGGTGGACGACTCAGCCTACGTGCGCAAGGTGCTGCGCCAGATCCTTTCCCGCAGCCCGTTCATCGAGGTCGTGGGGACGGCACACGACGGCGAGGAGGCGCTGGAACTGGTGGAGGAACTGCACCCCGACGTGGTGACGCTGGACCTTCAGATGCCGCGGATGGACGGGGTGGCCTTCCTCCGCGAGCAGATGGCCCGCCGCCCGCTGCCGGTGGTGGTGGTGAGCGTCGCCAGCGAGGGGGGCGATATGGCCCTGGAAGCTCTGGACGCCGGAGCGGTCGACTTCGTCCACAAGCCGACCGCCCTGGCCACCGAGCGGATCTACGAGATCGGCAGCGAACTGATCGCCAAGGTGAAGGCGGCGGCCCAGGCAGCCCCTCGCCTCCGCCTCCTCCAGGTCGCGCCGACGGCCCCCGCACCCCTGCGGATCAAGCGGCACGCAGGCCGGGTCGACCTCATCGCCATCGGCGTCTCCACCGGCGGCCCCCAGGCCCTTCGGCGGCTCATCCCCCGCCTCCCGGCCGACCTCCCCGTCCCCATCGCCATCGTCCTCCACATGCCCGTGGGCTACACCGGCCCCTACGCCCAGCGGCTGGACGCGGTCTCGCCGCTGCGGGTGGTGGAGGCCCGGGAGGGGGACGAAGCCGCGCCGGGCACCGTCCTCCTGGCCCCCGCCGGCCGGCACCTCACCTTCGTCCGGACCGCCCAGGGCAAGGTCGTCGCCCACCTGGACGTGCGGCCGACCAACACCGTGCACCGCCCCTCCGTCGACGTGCTCTTCCGCTCGGTCGCCGACGTCTACGGCGAGCGGGCGCTGGGCGTCGTCCTCACCGGAATGGGGGCGGACGGCAGGGACGGGGCCGCCTGGATCAAGGCCCAGGGCGGGTTGGTCTACACAGAGGCGGAGGAGACCTGTATCGTGTACGGGATGCCCCGCGCCGTCGTGGAGGCAGGGCTCAGCGACCGGAGCGTCCCCCTGGACCAAATGGCAGAGGCGATCCTGGAGGTGGTGTGATGGCGAAGATCCTGATTGTGGACGATTCCGCCCTGGCCCGGCGGATCCTCCGTCGGGCTCTGGAGTCGGATGGGCACGAGGTGCTGGAGGCGAAAGACGGCCCGACGGCGCTGGAACGGTTCGCCCAAGAACGCCCCGACCTGGTCCTGCTGGACCTGGTGATGGAGGGGATGACCGGGTTGGAAACGCTGCAGAAGATCCGCGAGATGGCCCCCGACGCCCGGGTGATCATCGCCACGGCCGACATCCAGCAGGCCACGCGGGCGGAGGCGGAGAGCGCCGGGGCGCGCGGCTATATCACCAAGCCCTTCAAACAGGCTCAGGTGCTGGAGGCGGTGCGTCGGGCGCTGGAGGGAGGAGAGGATGGAGCTGACCGAAACGCAGCATGACGCGCTCACCGAACTGATCAACATCGCCTTCGGACGGACGGCGGCCGCCCTGTCGGATCTGACCCACCGCCGGATCCTCATCGAGCGGCCGGAGGTCCTCGTCTGTCCGACAGATCAGGTCGAGGAGGTGCTACAGGGACGGGTTTCGGAACGACTGGTCACCGTCCACCAGATCTTCTCCGGCGCGCTGTCCGGCACCGCCGTGCTGGCCTTCGACGAGGAGGGCGCCCGCGGGCTGGTGAACCTGCTGGTGGGGGAAGGGACCCCCCTCTCGGACCTGGACATCTCAGCGCTGGAGGTGCTGGCGGAGGTGGGCAACATCCTCCTCAGCACCTGCCTGGGCGTGCTCGGCAACCTTCTGGAGGTCCGTCTCTCCTTCTCCATCCCCCGCCTCCACCTCAGCGATCTGACCGCGATGCTCGACTCCCTGTCCATCCAGAAAGAAGAAAGACTCCACTACGCCATCATCGCCTACGCCACCTTCCGGGTGCGGGAGGAGGCCGTGACCGGGGTGATCCTCATCACGCTCGGCGTGCCCGACCTGGATCACCTTCTCAAAGCGGTCGAACAGTGGCAGGTGTCGTACGAGGAGCGGAGCATCGATGGATGAGTGGACCGGAGGACAGATCACATCCCACATCCCCCTCGGGGTCGTGATCACAGACGCCGACCTGGTGGTCCAGTTCTGGAACCCGTGGATGGAAGAGCACAGCGGTCGGACGGCGGAGGAGGTGGTCGGCCGACCGCTGCTGGAACTGTATCCGGAACTGACCGCCCGAGGGCTGGACCGCGTCTACCGGGATGTGCTGCAGGGGCAGGTCCGCATCCTCTCCCACCGCCTCCACCACCACCTCCTGCCCCTGACCACCCAGTCGCCCCAGGGGACGGAACGGATGGTGCAGAGCGTGCAGATCCTCCCGCTGGAGCGGAACGACCAGGTGGTGGGAACCGTCACGTTCATCAAGGACGTCACCGAGCGGGTGCGGTTCGAGGAACGGCTCGTCGATCAGATGCGGCAGGCCCGACGCCACGCCGAGCGGCTGGCCCTCGTCAACCGCATCACCGGGGCCGTCAGCGCGGTCCTTCACCTGGATAAATTGCTGGAGACCGTCTATCATGAGATCGCCTCCGCGCTCCCGGTGGACGCCTTCTTCATCGCCCTCTACGACGAAGAGCGGCAGGAGATGGACTACCGGTTCCGGATCGACCAGGGCATCCGGGAGCCACCGGAGCGTCGCCCCCTCGGCACCGGCCTGACCGCCCTGGTCGTCAGCCGGGGGCAGCCGCTGTTGATCCGCGACTACTCGCGAGAAAAGGAACGGCTCCCCGTCCCCCACGTGTGGGGGACCGGGATGATCCCGGATTCCTGGCTCGGCGTGCCGATGCGGTTGGGCGGGCAGGTCATCGGCATCATCTCCGTGCAGGCCTACCGGCCGGGGGCCTACGGGCCGGAGGACGAACTTCTCCTGAGCATCATCGCCGACCAGGT
>CAZOLN010000094.1:0-7315 GCA_964580565.1 uncultured Anaerolineales bacterium | reverse complement strand
CTGCGACAGATGCAGGAGACGGGCAGGCCGGTGGTCATCCCCGACACGCTCACCTCTTCGGCGTGGGTGCGCGCTAAGGAAAAGGAATGGCGCCGCTCCTACGTGGGCGCTCCCATCCGGCTGGGCGAGCAGACGATCGGCTTCCTCAACGTGAACAGCACGGAGCCCGGCCGCTTCGGCCCCGCGGACGCGCAATGGCTGCTGGCGTTCGCCTCCCAGGTCGCCGTGGCGATGGAAAACGCCCGCCTCTACCAGGGACTCCAGACCTACGCCCTGGAACTGGAGGAACGGGTCGCCCAGCGGACCGCCGAGTTGCAGGCCCAGTACGCCCGGCTGGACGCCGTCCTCCGGAACGCCACCGACGGGATCGTCGTCACCGACCGGGAGGGCCGGATCATCCAGACCAACCCGGTGGCGGAGCAGTGGCTGAACAACCTGCCGCCGGAGGAAACGGCCCTCCTGCGGGAGACGATCGCCGAACTGGCACAAAGGGCGCAGGAACGCCCACAGCAACTGGTCGAGTTGAGCATCGGAGCGTTGGACGTGAAGGCCTCGCCGGTGGACGAACAACGGGCAGACGGGGCCCGGGCGGTGGTCGTCCTGCACGACGTCAGCCATCTGAGGGCGCTGGACCGGATGCGGAGCCGGTTCATCACCAACATCTCCCACGAGTTCCGCACCCCGCTGGCGACGGCCAAACTGTATGCCACCCAGATCCGCAAATATCCGGAACAGGCCCTGGAATTTCTGGACCCGCTGGAGCAGGAGATCGACCACCTCTCGGAGTTGCTGGAGGACATCCTGAAGGTAGCCCGGCTGGACGGTGAGGGAGTGAAGGGGCCGTTCAAGGAGGTCTCCCTCAACCTCCTGGCCGCCGCCGTGACGGACGGCCGCCGCGTGCTGGCGGAGTCCCACGGCCTGGCCCTCACGTGCCACCCGGCGGATTCCGATCCGACGGTGCTGGGCGACTGGGGATCGTTGCAGGAAGCGCTGGATCAACTGGTGTGCAACGCCATCCAGTACACCCCTCAGGGCGGGGAGATCACCGTCCGGGTGGCAGCCACCCGGCGGGACGATCAGAGGTGGGGGACCATCATCGTGACCGACACCGGGATCGGCATCCCCGACGAGGAACTCCCCCACATCTTCGAGCGGTTTTTCCGAGGGGAGAGGCCACGGCAGCGGCAGATCTCCGGGACCGGGCTGGGGCTGGCGCTGGCCCAGCAGATCATCTCCCTCCACGGGGGCTGGATCACGGTGGAGAGCCGCGAAGGGGAGGGGTCCACCTTCACCATTTGGCTGCCCCTGGCCCCTGAGGCCGACGAAGCCGCCTGATTCGACCGGTCGGTTCGCCCCCTCACCGCAGAGGGGCGGAGGGCGCGGAGGCCTCGTCGGAGGATTCAGAGGGCCTTGCTCCCCCCGCCCTTCCGGGACAGACGAGGTCCCTCATCGCCCGACGGGCGCGGTCGTTGAAGAGGGCAGGTAGGCCGCAGGCAAGCCCCGCCGTCAGCGCCCACGCCCCGCCGAGCCGATGCCCTCGCCTCCTCTCGACCACCACTTTCAGCCCCCAGAGCCGCACGAGAAGGTCCCGCCGCCCCAACCGCCGGGCCAAGGAACGGGCCTGCGCCATCCATCGCTCCGCCTCTCGAAGGTCCCCCTTGCCGACCACCACCTCGGCCAGAAGGGTTTGAAGCTCTGCCCTCTTCTGCTCGCTGCCCAGCCCCTCCCACAGCGCCAGCGCCCGACCCAACCAGTGGAGGGCCTGTTCCGCCTCCCCCCGATCGGCGTGGAGACGGCCCCGATGCTCGGCGCAATCGGCCCGGCCGGCCGTGTCCTCAGCCTGCTCCCACAGAGCCGCCGCCCGCTCCAGGCACTGCCAGGCCTCCTCCCAGCGGCCCTGCCGTCGGTAGAGGTCGCTGAGGTCCCCCCAGGTGTAGGCCAGGCCGGTGGTGTCGCCCGCCTGCTCGCTGAACCGCAACGCCGTGCGGTAAGCCTGCTCCGCCTCCTCCCACCGTCCCAGGTCGGTCAGGGCCAACGCCAGGTTGCTCAGCATCCGGCCCCGGTTGCGGGCGTACTCGGGACCCTCAGGGCAGAGGCGCAGGGCTTCCCGGAAGTGACGGACCGCCCGCCGCCACCTCCCCTGTCGCCAGTAGACCAACCCGACGACGTTGGCGATGCGGGCCCGGAGGGAAGAGCCGTCGGGAAGGGAGCGGGCGTAGGCGTCCGCCTGGCGGTAGCACCGCAGGGCCTTCTCCCACTCCCCTCGGAACCAGTAGACCCGGCCCAGGTCGAAGAGAGCGTAGGCGAGGCCGTGGAGGTCGTGGGCGGCACGGAGAGCATCGATCGCCCGCCGATGGGCGCGGACGGCCGCCTCCCACCGCCCGCTGCCGCAGTAGGCATTGCCCAACGCGTGCCAGACCCGTCCCTCCAGTCGCCGGTCACGCCCCCCCGCCAGCGCCCGCCCGATGCTTTCCAGATGAGCAGCCCAACTCCGCCACTGGCCTCGACGGAGCACGTATTCCTCGAGGCCGAGGGCGATCTGCGCAGCCCGGGACCAATCCCCCAGGTACTCGCCACAGGCCACCATCGTCTGGAGCAGATTGTCCCGCTGCCGGTCGAGGGCGCGTAGGTCCTGCCGGTGTTTCCGGACGTACTCGAGGCTGAAGGCCGCGAGGCGGTCAACCTGCCTGCGGAACAGACGTTGGCGCGCTTCAACCGTCTCCATCGGCGCGACCCCACTTCCCGAGCAGTTCGCTCAGGATGAAAGTGTAGGTCAGTTGATGGATCGTGTACCGGGTCTCGCTCCCGCCTGCCACCTGCAGAAGCGACATCTCGACCAATCGCTCGATCGCCGCATCGAGCCGGTGGTCGGAAAGGCCGGTGGCGGCCTGAAGGTTCTCCCAGTAGGCCCCGGAGGGGGCGAGGGCAGGCATCGCCAGAAGGACCCTGCGGGCGTCTTCGTCCAGCATCTCCCACGAACGCCAGTAGATGAACCGGTACAGGTCCTCGTACTGGCGTCCGGCACCGCTGCGCAGACGATCCAGCACCCGTTCGACCGGGAGATAGCGGGCCTGCCCGACGACCAGTTTGATCGCCAGCGGGTTCCCACCGGTCACCTGGTAGATGCGGCGGAGGGTGTCGTCCTCCGCCTCGGACAGGGCCGTGACCCCCCGGGCGCGGGCCTCGTGCCGCATCAGCGCGATGCTGTCGGCCTCGCTCAGTTCGTTCAGCGTGAGGCAAAACACGCCGGGGTGCTGTCCCAGGCTGTGCCGACTGGTGAAGAGGAAGCGGGAAGGGCCGGAGAACTGCCAGAGGCGGGGGATCAGTTCCCGGGGAGCGACGGCCGTCTCCAGGTTGTCCACCACGATAAGGTAGGGCTCCCGCTCCAGAAGACGCTCCAGACGCCGTCGCTTCTTCTCAGGGGGGAAGGAGGCCGCGTCGGGCCCGATCAGTTGGTCGGCCATCTCGTCCAGCAACATCTCAAAAGAGAGGGTGGGATGGGGAGAATCGCCATCGAGGATCCCCTGCCAGGTGAGGAACTGCCGCCGTCGGGCGACGATCCAGGCGATGTCGGCGAAGCGGACCTCCCCGGCGGCCCACGTCGTCAGTCGATGGGCAAGGGCGGTCTTCCCCAACCCGCCCAGGCCCTCTATGCTGATGAAACGCGGTCCGGCAGGGTCGGTCAGCAGGCCCTGCAGGCGGGCGAAGACCTCATCGAAGCCGAAGAGGCGGGTGTAGGTCGGCGGGGGGACGTGACGGAGGAGGGCCCGCCGTCGATCGGCCCACCGCTCGGCGGCTTCCTGCTCCATCTCCCAGAGGGTCCGTGCCAGGGCGTGGATGGCCCGCTCCTGGTGGGCGTAGAGAGTGCTCTCGGCGACGTTCCGTTCGTGGGCCAGTTGGACCACGCTTTCTCCCTGCCAGAACCGTCGCTCCAGCAGGGCAGCGCTATCCGGATCGACCTCCGCCAATCGGTGACGGGCCTCCCCCATCACATCCTGCAACGACGCCGCTCGCCCCAGGTCGGTCTCCGGCCACCCCTTCTGGCGACGTCGTTCTGCGGCAACGGTCAACTCGACAAGGGGATGCCGTCCCAGGTCCTCCTCTCTGCGCAGTCGCTTGAGGGCGGTGTGGACCGCCTTCACGAACTGCGCATCCAGCGCCCACCGCCTCCTCACTTCCCGCCCCCAGAGATTGTCCAGAGGTTTTCCGAAGGTTTTCCGTAGGGGCGGCCCTGCTCTACTCCTTACCATAAGAACGGGGGGTAACCCCAGCCGCTCTCACGCGGTGGGGAAAATGGCCGCCCTGTGGGGTTGCCCCCTCATTGTCCTATTTTAGCACAGTTTTAGCCAAGAGGGGAGGAAGGCAAACCTAGAGGGTGTGCATCAGAATGGGGGCAGATTAAAAAGGGTTTGGGCGCCCTCACCCCCCTCCCCGGCCCTCCCCCCTCTCCCACGGGTGTGGGAGAGGGGGGAGGGTGGCCCGCCATCGGCGGGCCGGGTGGGGGGTGAGGGCCAGCAGACACCTCCGCCCCCAACCTGAAGCACACCCAAACATAGAAGGAGGCGATAATGAGAAAAGCGCTCGCCGTCATCAGCACGTTGACCGTTTTACTCACGCTGCCCGGCCTCGGCGTCGGGAGGGCCGAAGCCGCGGTCCCCTTCGGCTTCCCCTTCGGCCCACCGGCTTATGATAGTGGATGGGTCACTTTCAGCGGCGACCAATGCGTGGACCTCCAGCATAACCTCGGCGGGGAAACCGATGACTACGTGGTCGACCTGGTCAGCCGGTGGACGGCGAGCGGGGATACCCACTACGGCTTCGGCGGGATCTACTACGACACCCCCGGCGGAACGGTCAGCGAAGGGTTCTACTGGAAGAACCTCACCCCGACCTCGATCACCGTCTGCAGCCACGAAGGCGAGATGCTCCGCACGCGCATCTGGGTCGTGCCCCAGGCGGAGTACGACAGCGGGTGGGTGACGCCCTCCCAGGATGACACGACGCTCCAGCACGACCTGGGCGGCGACGCGGACGACTACTGGGTCTACCTGGAGTTCGACGGGGGAACGGATGAGGGCATCAACCAGCACCGTTACGGGACCTCCGCCTACTGGACCGGCCTGGACACCCGCTCGATCACCGTCCATCGTTCTTCCTACGCCCCGAACGTCTCCCGGTTCCGGGTCCGTATCTGGCGGATGCCGACGCCGGCCTACGACAGCGGGTGGATCACCATAGACGCCGGGGTCTCTTCTCTCCTGAGCCACGACCTCGGCGGGCCGTGGAACGACTTCTGGGTCGACCTTCAGTTCCAGCAGGACGACGGCAGCCGCCACCACACCACCTACGGGGGAAACTGCTTTTACGATCCCCTGGAGGATGAGTGCTGGGGGGCGTATTGGTCCGGCCTGACGGGCAGCCGGGTCCGCATTGTGAACCGCAACGAGGGTTCCCTTACCGCCCGCATCCGCATCTGGGCCAGCCGGGAGCCCAAGTACGACAGCGGCTGGCGGGACATCGCAAGTGACAGGGAGATCTCGTTGGACCACAACCTGGGCGGCGATCCCGATGCGTATGTGGTGGACGTGATGGGCCAGCACCCGGACTGGGGGATCAACCAGATCGCCTACGGTGGAGATACGCTCAGCAGTTCCGGTGGTTTTCTCCACATCGGAGTCGCGTGGTACTCTCTGGACGATGCCTCGCTGAGGGTGTACCGTCTCCCGGACGACGAGGGCGCCTCCCAGGTCAGAACCCGCCTCTGGATCGCTCCCTTCCCGGACTACGACAGCGGGTGGAGGGCAATCGGTCAGAACGAGGCCCTCACCCTACAGCACAACCTGGGAGGTTCGCCGGATGACTACGTCGTCGTCCTCGATTTCAAGGACAGCGACCTCAAAGGGATCAATCAGTTCTGGTATGGGGGGGACTTGCTCTACGAGGCCAGCGGCCTGGTCAGGAGGGGGGCTTACTGGTACGGCCTCGACGAAGAGTACATCTACGTCCACCGGGGTGACAAGGACGTCGACGCAGACGAAGTCCGCGTGCGCATCTGGCGCAACCCCGGCGCGGACTATCAGAGCGACTGGTACGACGTGCCGACCTGCTCGGATTTCCGCCACGGTCTGGGGCAGCCGCCGGGGGCGATGGTGGTGAACCTTCAGTTCCGCGACGGTAGCGGACTTCTTCACCACTTCGGATACGGCAGGGACCTGTATAAGCCCGACGGCAGCACGCTGTGGATCATCGGCGCCTACTGGACCCGGTTCACCTCGTCCTCTATCCGGGTCTGCCGGGGCAAGGACGACTCGGCGATCCAGGCCGCCCGCGTGCGCGTCTGGATGGTACGGCCGTACCGGGTATATCTGCCGCTGATGCTGAGGAACGATTAGGAACGGATGGAATCCCTGAGAAGGTGTGTGATGAAAAACAAATGGCTGCCCATCAGCGTACTCATGATCACGGCACTGCTGGCCCCGGCTGTGGGGATAACCTGGGCCCAGAGCGAAAAGCCGAAGGGAGGGGACGACCTCGCTGGGGGCCGGGGGTGGGGGTGAGGTCGAACGAGAGCCCCTCCCCCTAAGGGCGAAAAGCGTAACACGGCGGGGGAGTTCCCCGTTACAAGCGGCAGAGGGACGCCGAGGCCGGACGGGGGTGGATCCGGCCCTCGGACCCGCCGGACCCCGCTACCGGCGGCGCGCGATGGGTGACGGCGGGTGTCGTGACGATCGAGATGAGGAGGTGAAGAGCGATGAGCAAGTTGCGATGGGTTACCGTGGTCCTCGCACTGATACTGCTCCTGACCGCGTGCCGGGGGGAGGCCCCGCCGGAGATCGGGGCCGCCTACCAAGTCTGGATCGACGCGCCGCTGGACGGCGCACACGTCCCCCCCGGCGCCTCCATCCCCGTCATGGCCCACGGCTCGATGCCGGGCGGGGTCACGCGGATGGAACTCCTGGTGAACGGCGAGCCGATCGCCGACCTGCAGGTGGTCACCCTGGCCGAGGGGCTGCAGGAGGGCCGGGGGACGTGGACCCCGCCGGGGGAGGGGACGTACCGGCTGCGGGTCCGCGCCACCGACGCTGCAGGGAACACGGTCACGTCCGCCCCCGTGCGGGTGGTCGTGGGAGAGGCCATTATCGAGGAGGATACCACTCCCACTCCGACTCCGGAGCCGGAGGAGGTCACGCTTACCCCCACCCCGACCATCTCCCCCACCCCCTCTCCTACCCCCTTCACCCCCACGCCGACCTCCACGCCCGTCACGCCTACACCGACCTCCACCCCCACTGCCTCGCCAACCCCCGCAGCCTAC
>CAZOLN010000093.1:0-11159 GCA_964580565.1 uncultured Anaerolineales bacterium | reverse complement strand
GATCGTTGGTCTCGTCACCGTCGTTCAGGTTCTCATAGACCGCCTCGGCGGTGATGAGCTTCATCCCCTCGGGGAAGTAGGCCGCTGCTGCCTCCAATACAGCATTCCCGCCAGCGGCACTCTCAAACTCGTGTACCTCGGTTTCGACAGGGTATCCGGCTGCGCCAGGGAAGGAAGGCTGGGCCAGGACATCGGGATCGTCGGTCCAGCCCATCATCCCGTACTTGAGGTTGGTCGCGTCATATCCCAGCACGGCCAGAACCGTTGCCGCGACCTCGCCCGTGTGCCCGGTGTAGCAGTAGACGGCGATCTGCCGATCGGTGGGCAGGTGGGAGAGGTTCTCCGGATCGGCGATCTCCCGCCAGGGGATGTTGTAGGCGCCGGGGATGTGGCCCTTGGCGTAGTCCTCGGGCTTGCGGACGCTGAGGATAAAGGGGTCGTTGGAGGTGTCGCCGTCGTTCAAGTTCTCGTAAAGGGCATCGGCGGTGGTCACCGGGGTCCACTCGGCCAGGAAGGCCTGGGCCCGTGCCTGGACGATGGCTACCGGGTCGGTCTCGCCGGTGCTCCAGGTGGGCAGCGCATACGCCTCCGTCAGCTCGTGGGCCTCAGTCTCTACCGGGTAGCCTGCCGGCTCGGTGAAGCGCGTCTGGGCGAAGACCTCATCGTCGTTCGTCCAGCCCATTATGCCGAACTTGAGGTTGACGGCGTCGTAACCCAGCAACCGCAGGATGGTCGCCGCCACCTGTCCGGTGTGCCCGGTGTAGCAATAGACGACGATCTGCCGATCGGTGGGCAGGTGGGAGAGGTTCTCCGGATCGGCGATCTCCCGCCAGGGGATGTTGTAGGCGCCGGGGATGTGGCCCTTGGCGTAGTCCTCGGGCTTGCGGACGCTGAGGATAAAGGGGTCGTTGGAGGTGTCGCCGTCGTTCAAGTTCTCGTAAAGGGCATCGGCGGTGGTCACCGGGGTCCACTCGGCCAGCCGCTCCGCGATGTGGTTGGCAACGAGTGTGAACTCGTCCACCGTCTCCGGCGTGGCCTCCTCCGTCGGTTCCGGGGTGGCCTCCTCCGTGGGAGCCTCCGTCGGCGCCTCCGTGGGGGCCTCGGTGGGAGCCTCCGTTGCCGCCTCCGTCGGAGCCTCCGTCGGAGTGGGGGTCGGCGACGGCTTGCAGCCCGCCAGCACCAAGCCGGCCAGCAGCATCACCGTGACGACCAGGTTGAGTATGGTGAGTCGCTTCTGCATTTCCTTCTACCTCCTCAGATGGGTTAAGTGTGAAGCGTGAAGCGTCAAGCGTTCTCTGCTTCTTGCCTCCTGCCTCTTGCCCCCTGCCCCCTTTACTGCCTCACGTCCGACCACGCCCTATCCGAGACGTGGCAATCGGTGCACTCCCGCTCCAGATCGCAGGTCCTGGGATCGGGCTGGTGGCAGGAGTCGCAATTGGCCGGGATCGCCTCGTACCCCTCGAAGTGGCAGCCCTTGCACTCGACGGTGGCGTGGACGCCGACGTGGTAGTCCCAGATGGCGGTGTGGTCGAACGCGCCCTCTTTGGTCTCGCTCCAGGCCGTGCCGTCGTAGTGACACTCGTCGCAGTTCTGATCCGCCCCGAACTCGTGGGCGGCGGTGTGACAATCCCGGCACGTGAAGCCGGAGACGTCCCGGAACAGCGGCTGAGTATGGCACCCGAAGCAGTGGAGTTCGGCGTGCTTACCGTTCAGTTCCATCGGGTGGATCGCCAGCCGCACGTCCCCCCAGGTCTCCGTAGAGGTGTGGCAGGTCTCGCAGTCCAGGTCGGCGATGTCGTGAGGGCTGATGTGGCAGCCGTCGCACTTCAGCCGCTCCGGGGGCACGCCCTTCTCCTCGTGGCAGTCGATGCAGTAGGCGGCCAGCCCCTCGTGGGTGCCCACCGGGGCCACGCCGTGGGCCACCGGACCGTGGCAGTTGCTGCAGGCGCAGACCTCCCGCCCCTCGCGGATCCCCCACAGGATCCGCTCGTGGGGGGTGTGGATATGCTTTTCGGGGATGTCCGTCCGCACATCGGCGTGGCAAGCCAGGCAGACCCCCTCCGCCTCCCGGTAGTCCGTGGGATTGGAGACCAACCCCTCGTGGGCGGCCTCCTTGTCGTCGACCTCGCCGTTCCCTTTGTGACAGGTGACGCAGCCCAACCGACCGTGGAGGGAGGCGACCTCTTCCGACGTGCGGAGCAGGCGGTGGAGTTCGGACTCCCCAGCGCCGCTGTTGAGCAACGCCGTCTCGTCGGTGTGACAGTTCACGCAGCCGCCAGAGAGCGGAGCGGCGTAGTCCAGGCGGGAGAGAGTGGGGGTGGGCATGGGCTTCGGAGCGACGGCCTGAGCCGCCGGCTCCAGCACCAGCGCGATGAGGATGGTGAAAACGACGAGTGCGAATCCGATCAGAACGACCGACCATCGTGGCCAGTGGGATGGAAGCATCGGGGACCTCCTTTACAGAAAGGCCGGAACGCCGCTGACGATGATCAGATACCGCAGGAACAGCCCGGCCACGACGATGCCGATGCCCGAGCCCAGGCCGGAGGCGGGGGAGTGCCGTCCCAGCCCGGCCGCGTAGGCGTGGACGATGAAGGGATAGATGAAGCCGGGGATGACGATCAGCACCCAGAAGACGATGCTGTGCGGGCCGACCACGATGTCGCGGGCGGATTGGGCCGCCGCCCCGCCGTTGAGGAAGGCCGTGATGAGAAGGAACCCCAACAGCAACGTCTCGATCCCGATCATCGCCAGGTGGATGAGGGGGAGGCGACGGATGTAATGGCAGACATCCGGCACAGCCAGCGTAGCCGCCAGGTCGACCGTGAGCCCGACCCCGGTGGAGAGGGCGGAGACGAGGAAGAGGAGGGGGAGCATCGGGATGGGGATGAAGGGAAGCACCCAGGTGGACCAGAAGGGGATCGCCGGGCCGACGGCGCTGAGGAGGATGCCGGTGTAGACCGCCACGCCGAGGGCGAAGAGAGCGCCTGCCGCGGCGACCCGTCGCTTCACCCGGCGCAGCGGGAAATCCTGCAGAAAGGCCAGTTTCCTGGCCCACTTCCTGCTCTTGATCCACTCCCAGGCGGACGGATAGACGTCCATCACCTCCAAGAAGCCGTAGATAAAGGCGAGAGGGATGAAGATGGAGAGGATCCAAACCCCCCAGGTCATCACCGAGGTGAAGTGGGTGAGCATGTAGGCAATGCGCCACGGTTCCCGCAGCCCCGCGCCCAGGTCGAAGATGAGGAGCACCGTTCCCAACGCCACCACCGGGCCGGGCACCGTCGCACCGACCAGGGTGATGGCACAGAACTCAAACTCGTACCGCTTGTTGGTCAACTCGATCACAGCAGCTACGATGAACGCTCCGGCCCCCAGGCCGCCCAGGAACAGGTAGATCGCCGGTAGCCAGCCCCACGCCGTCTGCATCTCTCACCTCACTCCTCAATGATGTAGGAAAGCACGACCGGGTCGGTGCCGAACTCGGGGTGGAGCGGCTTGGCCCGGCCGGACGCGATCAGCTGGCTGACCTCGCTGTCCGGATCGTCGGTGCGGCCGAAGATCCGCGCGCCGGGGATGCAGGCCTGCACGCACGCCGGCACTCCGCCGCCCAGCACCCAGTCCAAACAGAGCCAGCACTTCTCCGCCACGCCCTTTTCCTCGTTGAAAATGCGGGCCTGATAAGGGCAGGCGACGAGGCAGTACTTGCAGCCGACACAGAGTTTCTCGTTGATCACCACCACCCCGTCCTCACGGACGTAGGTGGCGTTGGTAGGGCAGACCGCAGCACAAGGGGGATCGGCGCAGTGCTGACACTGGACCATCAGGAACCAGCGGTGGTTGTTGGTTCCCTTGATGACAGGGTGAATGTAACTCTGATCCTCGGGGAGGTCGTTGCGCAGGTGGCAGGCCTCGATGCACGCGCCACACCCCGTGCACTTGGTGGTGTCGATGATCAGGGCATAGGGGGACCGTGCGGTCTCCCCAGCGGCCCGAACGCGACCGCCAGGCAGGAGCCTGGACCCTACGGTCGCCGCCACACCGCCGACCAGCGCGAGCCCCAAGAACTTGCGGCGGGAGAGTTTGGCCTTCTCCATTAGCCCCTCCTGGTGAGGTGGAAACGGTGTATTCAGTACTGAATAATATAGCAGCCGACAACTGCCGATATTCTATCACGGAATATTGGAATAGTCAAGTAGTAATTTCTGACGGTTGCAGGTTGGAATTCAGAAGCATTATATGGTATAATAGGAATGGTTTCAGGTGTCATTTATCATCCGGGACAGGTGAAAATGCTCACAAAGAACGACCTTCTCGTGCTGGGCCTGCTCCTTGACCGTCCGATGCACGGCTATGAGATCGCCCAGACGATCAAGATCGAGGGAATCACCACGTGGATGGACATCAGCACGCCGGCCGTCTATTATTCCCTCAACAAACTCCACCGGCTGGGGCTGATCTCGGCGACCCGGGTCCGGGGGGGCGGGGCGGAGAAGAGCGTCTACCACCCGACGGAGAAGGGCCTGGAGGCCTTTTTCGCGGGGATGGAGGACGTCCTCGGCTCCGAGGAACCTGTCCTCTTCGAGTACGATCTGGGCATCTTTCTCCTCAACAAACTGCCTCAGGAGCGGGCACTGGCCCTTCTGGAGAAACGGTTGGCCTTCCTGCGCCAGCGCGGCGCGGAACTGGAGAAACGGCTAGAGGAGGAACGGACAGCGGGCGAGCCGCTGCGGGTCGCGATCCTGGAACACGCCATCGCCTGCACGCGGATGGACTCCGAATGGCTGAGCGGCATCATCCGCCAACTGCGGGGAGAGGGGGTCGGCATCGAGGGGTATCAGGGGCTGATGCTCCTCACCGGCGACCTCCACGACTTTCACCTGCCGGATCTGATCAAACTGATCGTCTCCGGCAAGCACAGCGGCACCCTCACCATCACCGACGGAACGTTCACCCGCACCCTCACCTTCCACCAGGGCCGGCCCGTCTGCGCCACCTCCCTTCGGCCCGAGGGGGAGGTGCACGATCCCCAACAGATCCTGAACGACATCTACGACCTGTTCCGTTGGCAGGAGGGGGCGTTCACGTTCGACCAGCGGATGGGGCCCGCGGAGGGGTGCCTGGTGCTGCGGATGAGCGCGGAGAACCTCATCCTGAACGGCGCGCGATGGGTGGACAACTGGGCCACGATCCAGCGGGTCGTCCCCTCTCCAGACACCGTCTTCGAGCGGCGGGAACGGGGCGAATGTCCGGACGACCTGGAACTGACGGAAGAAGAGTGCCGGGTGCTGGAGGCGCTGGACGGGCTGCGGGACGTGACCGACGTGGCCCGGGTGTGCGACCTCACGGAGTTTGAGACCAGCAAGATCCTCTACGGCCTCCACGCCGTGGGCCTGGTCCAGCCCGGCGATCTGGACAAGATCCGCCTCCGCCGCCTCTTCCGCGAGTTCGCCGAACTCTTCTGCAAGTCCACCCGCCCCTATCGGGCCGCCCCCAACGACTTCTCCTGCGAGATCGAGGTCAATCAACGATGTAGCGACCTGCCCGTCCGCTTCGTGAAGAGCCGCATTGAGGACCGGACCGACCCCGGCCTGCGGGCGGAGGAACTGGCGAGGATCTACCGGCGCTTCCTCCACACCCAGATCAACGTCGTCCGCGAGCGGTTCGGGGACGAGGTGGCCGAGCGGCTCCTGCACCGGGTGCTGGAGCAGATCAGCCCCGGCCTGCGGGAGGCGCTGAAGCGGTACGAACTGGTCTGACGCCTCCGGACTGGTCCGACCCCTCCGGAGCAGCCCACCGCCCCGCGCCGTCACGGTCGGCGATCCCCCAGGCGTGCCGACCGATCCTCCAGCGATGCACCCGCCAGGGGACGCGCGTTGGAGGTGCGTTTCCCCTAACCGAAACACCTCCGCAAAAACCCAGGCTGGTACAAAACTCTATTCGACGGTATAATTGGCCCGTACCATTTTGTGAAAGCCGGGCCCAGCCAAGAATATGGACTTGCGATCGTTAACACCCCACATCCCACATTGGGTGTTGCAGCGCCTGGGCGATCCCACCACCCCCGCTCAGTCCGGGCAGAAGTACACCTTTGAAGCCGCCATCCTCTGGGCCGACATCGTCGGCTCAACCTCCCTGGCGGAGCAACTGACCGGAGAGGGGATCCACGGCATCGAGACGCTGAACAGGCTTCTGAACGGCGTGCTCGGGGCATTGGTGGAGATCGCCCACACCTTCGGGGGGGACATCCTCCACTTCGTCGGCGATGCCATCGTCTGCATGTGGCCCGTGGAGGAGCCCGCGGAGCCGGCGGCGAGACGCCGCGCCGCGCTCTACGCCTGCACGGCTGCGTTCGAGATGCAGTCGACCCTCATCAAGATGCCGCCCTCGGAAACCCCCCTCGGCCCGGTGAAGCCCGCCGTCCGGCTGGGCATCGGCTACGGCCCGACGACGATCCACATCCTCGGCAAGGACCCCTATCTCTGGCTGCTCGACGGACCAGCCGTGCGGGAGGCCCTCCGGGCCCGAAAGCAGGCCGCCCCCAACCAGATCCGCCTCGCCCCCGACGTGAGCAGGTTGATAGGGGAGCCGACATCCACCACGCTGAACCCCGACCTCATCCGCGCCCCCCCCTCCCAGCCCCCTCAGCAAGCCGCGGCCCTGCCCCCTGTGGATGAGGAGAAGTTACGCCACTTCGTCCACCCCCTGTTGATCCAGCGGATGCAGAACGAGGTGGAAGGGTTCACCGCGGAGTACCGCCTCGTCGTGCCCGTCTTCGTCCGTTGGGTCCCTCCCCAGGTGGAAGCGTACGACGAGTGGCTCGACCGGTGGATCCGCACGGTCCAGGCGAACGTGACCCGCTTCGAAGGATGGCTGGGCAACCCCGTCGTGGACTCCCACGGATACACCCTCCTGATCACCTTCGGCGCCCCCATCGCCCACGGGGACGACATGCGGCGGGGGATCGCCTGCGCGCTCTCCCTGCGGGAGGCCGCGCTCTTCGGAACCTCCCGCTTCCCCCTCCAGATCGGCATCTCCAGCGGGTGGCTCTTCACCGGCGAGATCGGCAGCACCCTCCGCCACGCCTACACCATGATCGGCGACGAGATCAACCTGGCCAGCAGGCTGGCGGAGAAGGCCAGGCCCTGGGAGATCCTGACCACCGCCGAGGTGCAGGACGCCACGGCCTCCCACTTCGCCTTCCGCAAGGTGGGGGAAACGATCCTCCGTGGCAAGCACAAGCCGGTGCTCACCTTCGCCGTGCTGGGGAGCCTGCAGCCGCGCCCCGCCCTGATCCGACAGTACCTGAGGCGCCAGGAGCGGCTGGTCGATCGGGAGCAGGAGACCCGGATCCTCCGGGCCGTCATCGACCGCGCCCTGGGAGGACAGACGCAGGTGTTGACCATCCAGGGGGAGCCCGGAATCGGGAAGTCGATGCTGGCCTCGGAACTGGTCCGCCTGTGGGCCGGACAGGGCGGCCTGGCCCTTGGAGGGGAATGCATCCCCTTCGCCCGGGAGACCCCTTACAGACCCTGGCGATGGGTCATCTCCAGTCTGTGCGGAATCACGGGAAAGATGGGCTTGGAGGAGCGGCTCCAGGCGCTCCGGCGCGCTCTGGAGGGGATCCCCTCTCCCCCAACGGACGCAAAAGAGCGGTGGGTCCTCCGCCTCCCCCTCCTGGCGGAGATCCTGGGTCTTAAGGTGGAGGACAACGAACTGACGCAGGGAATGCACGGGGAGGTGCGAAGGGACAACATCTTCGCCACCGTCCAGGCGCTGATCCGGGCCAAGGCGGAGGAGACCCCCCTGCTCGTCCTTATCGAGGACGCCCAATGGGCCGACGACCTCTCCCTCCAACTGACCGCCCACATCGCACGGAACCTGAGGGACTCTCCTCTCCTTCTATCCCTGATCCACCGCCCCCTCCCGTTCCCGCCCTCACCCCCCTGGAGGGAGATATGGGGCCTGGAGCACCACACCGGCCTCCCCCTCGACGAACTGACGCCGGAGGCCACCCGGGTGATCGTGCAGGACCGGCTAGGTGGAGCACGGGTCCCCGTCGACCTGACCTCTATGATCTTCGACCGCACGCAGGGCCACCCCTTCTTCACCGAGGAACTGGTGCGGATGATCCAGGATGTGGGAGGGGTCTCCGTGCGGGGGGGAAGCGCCGTTCTGGACCAGCGGCGGATCCAGTACATCCGCATTCCGGACACCGTCGCGGGGGTCATCCAGGCCCGGGTGGACCAACTGGACGAGGAGTGCAGGCTGACGCTGAAGGTGGCGAGCGTCCTGGGCCTCACCTTCTCCCGCCAGGCCCTCCGCGACGTCCACCCCACCTCACCAGACGGGGAGAGTCTGGACCACCAACTGTACTCCCTGGAGCGATGGGGGCTGATCCGACTGGAGGAAGAATCCCCGGAGCCCGTGTATGCCTTCCGGCACGCGCTCACCCGGCAGGTCGTCTACGGAAGCCTCCCCCTCTCCCAACGGCGCCAGCTGCACGAAGCCGTGGCCCACTGGCTTGAGCGTCACTGTGCGACCAACCTGGAGCCGTACTACTCCCTTCTCGCCTACCACTACGGTCAGGCCGGGCAGCGGGGAAAGGAACTCCACTACCTCCTCCAGGCCGCCGACTACGCCTCCAGAGCCCACGCCCTGGGCGAGGCGACAGCCCTCTACGAGCGCGCCCTCAAACTTCTAGACCCCAAGCAGGACCCCCTCCGAACGGCCGAGGTGCTGATGAGCCTGGCCCGGGGGGTCCACTACCTGGGGCAGTACGAACGGGGCGAGGTCCATCTCCAAGAGGCGCTGGCCCTCTACGAGGCCGCAGGGGACCCGCGCGGCATCGCCAGGGCCTGCTTCGAGATCGCCGACCGGCTGGCCGTGAAGGACCTGGAGGCCTCCTACCAGTACGTCCAACGGGGAATGGAGGCGGTGCGCGACCTGTCGGATGCGGAGGACCTCCTCGTCGCCGGCTACACCCGCATCGCCCAGTTGGAGCGGAACCGAGGTCGCTACCGGGAGGCGGAACAGGCCCTCCAGCGAGCGTTGAACCTGGCCCAGGCCGCGGGGTACACCGACGGGCTGCGGCAGTGCTATCGCGCGCTCTCGCTCTATTACTACAGCCGCGGCGAGTACCGCAAAGCGCTGGAGGCCGGCGCCCAGGCGCTGCACTACCTGAAGATGGTCGACGCTCCGATCGGGCATCGGGTGATCGCCCTGAACAACCAGGCCTGCTTCGCCCAGGAGATCGGAGACATCGACACAGCCCTGGAGATGGCCCAGGAGGGATTGGCGCTGGCCCGGCAGGCGGGGATCATCAGCGAGCAGGTCATCCTCGCCTCCACCCTGGCGGGCATCTACAACCACATCGGCGACTGGGAGGCGGCCGAAAAGGTGCTGGAGGAGGGCTGGCGGTTGCTGCAGCGCTCCCCCCACCCCTACCACCAGGTCGCTCTGTGGTGGGAGGGAGGGAGGACAGCCTACGGGCGCGGCGACCTGGACGAGGCGATCCGCCGCTGGAGCCAGGGCGAGGCGGCTTCTCACTCCGGAGCGCAACAACTGTACAACGCCTGGCTGTGCGCCTACCTGGCGGAGGCCTGGGCCCGGAAAGGCGACCTGAAGAAGGCCGACGACTGGGCAAAGAAAGCGCGCCAGCGGGCCGAGGAGCGGCAACAGAGGGGCATGCTCCTCATCGCCTGGCGCGCCCAGGGGGTCATCGAACGGCTGCGCAAGAACTGGGAGGCCGGCATCGAGGCTTTCCAGAAGGCCCTCCGGTTGGCCCAGGAGCTGCACGACGACGTCCAGACCGCCCGCACCCTCCTGGAGTACGGCCATCTCCTTCTGGATGCCGGCAGGGCGGAGGAGGCACGGGAAGTGCTCCTCCAGGCGGAAGAGAAGGCTCGAAACCTGCAACTCTACCCGGTCGTCCAGGCCGCCCGCACCCTCATCCACCGCACCTGACGGACGGCCTCAGACCGGCACGAGGACCCGCTAACTCGACCGGAGCGAGGTCCGCCCCGATTCCCCTTCCCTCCGCTCCTCCCTCAGCAGGCGGGCCACCAGCGGCCCGACCTCCAGAACGTCCCTCACGACGAAATCCACCCCTTCCTCCGGCACGCCGTCCACCAGCACCGTCGTCATCCCCAACTGCTTCGCCGGACGGAGGTTCATCGGCCGGTCGTCCACCAGGATGCAGGCGGTCCCCGGGACCCCAAGCCGCTTCAGCACCCACCGGTACGACTCCAAATTGGGCTTGCTGCGCAGCCCGACCTCCCGAATCCCGATCACATCCTCGAACCGGTCCGCCACGCCCAGCGCTTTCAGGACCCGCCAGCCGTGCTCGGAGGTAGCGTTGGTGAAGACGACCTTGCGCAGCGGGATACCGTCCAGCATCCGCGCCAGGGCCGGGTTGGGCCGGATCCACCGCTCCACCGGGACGTCGTGGACGAAGGCGAGGTACGCGTCGGCGTCCACCCGCCCTTCGGCCAGCAGGCCAGCCAGGGTGGTGCCGTACCGCTGGAGGTAGACCCGCCGCAGCGCGGCCGCCTCCTCGGGGGTGAGGCGGAGGCTCTCCTGAACCCACCGTTCGATCCGCCGGCCGATCTCCCGCATCAAACCCGCCTGGCGGGGGTACAACGTCTCGTCCAGGTCGAAGATCAGATACGCAAAGCCCACAACGCCTCCTTCCGTCGAATTGGACCACCGCCGGGAAGTATATCCCGTTGGGTCCCCAGGGCAAGGGCAGCCGAGGCAGACACAGGGCCAAAAAAGAGGTTGCATTTTCTGCCAAATACAGTAAAATGTAATTGAGGACCTCTTTGGGCAAATCGGTTGCTCCTCGTGACTGTGGCAGGGGCTTATTCGGAGCAAAGGGGGTACCGAAAGAGCCCGGAAAGGAGCAACGATGTTAAGGGATGTTCTCTCGGGCCTTTCCACTGTGGCGCGACACCACGGGACCGCCCAGCCCAGGCCGGACGACCTCCGATTGGGACGCGCTCTCCTACTCGCTCTCGCGGGATTTGTGCTCCTGGCGTTGATCCGGTTTCCCTCCCCGGCGGCCGCCGGTTTCACGCCGACCCCGACCCCCCCCCCCCCCCCCACCCCCCCCCCCCCCCCCGCCCCCCCCCCCCCCCCCCCCCCCCCCCCCCCCCCCC
>CAZOLN010000092.1:0-11216 GCA_964580565.1 uncultured Anaerolineales bacterium | reverse complement strand
CATATCCCCTTGCCGTTTGCGCAGATAGGGGAAGCGTGGTACAATCATAACCGCAATCCAGGACGGGTGGGTCGATCCAGACGCACCCCATCCCGAGCAAGGAGGAGCACGAAAGTGCCGCTGAGCAAAGAAGAAAAACAGGCCATCATTCGTGAATACGGTCGTTCGCCAAACGACACCGGCTCGCCGGAGGTGCAGATCGCAATGCTGACCGCTCGGATCAACCAGTTGACCGAGCACCTGAAGGTCCATAAACACGATGAGCACTCCCGGCGGGGCCTGCTCCGAATGGTGGGCAAGCGTCGCCGCCACCTGACCTACCTGAGCCGCAAAGACCCAGAGCGGTACAGGGAGATCATCCGGCGGCTGGGATTGCGAAGGTAGTGGGTAACCTTGCGGGGGCGAAGAGCCCCCGCAAGGCCGAATTAGACTTTCCGGAGGCCGGCACGAGGTTTGGAATTGGGACATGTCCCGGAAGCCCTTTCGGGCCATGTCCCAGTTTCTAACCTCCGTGCTGGACTCCGGGCACGGAGGTTAAGTATGAAAACGTATACATTCAAAGCACAACTGGGTGGGCATACCCTGACCCTGGAGACCGGGAAACTGGCCCAGCAGGCAGGGGGTGCCGTAACCGTCCGCTGTGGTGGCACGATGTTGCTGGCCACAGCGACGATGTCCACCGAGGAGCGGGAGGGGATCGACTTCTTCCCGCTGACGGTGGATTTCGAAGAGCGGCTCTACGCCGCGGGCCGGATCCCCGGCTCTTTCTTCCGCCGCGAGGGGCGACCACCGGAGCACGCCATCTTGGTCGCCCGCCTCACCGACCGGCCGCTCCGTCCTCTCTTCCCCAAGGACCTGCGCCTCGACGTGCAGGTCATCGTCACCCCCCTCTCCCAGGACGAACTTCACCAGGCGGACATCCTCTCCATCATCGGCGCGTCGGCTGCCCTGACGATCTCCGACATCCCCTTCGGGGGACCCGTCGGGGCCGTTCAGGTCGGCTACGTCGACGGAGAGATCGTCATCAACCCCACCGTCCCAGAGATGGAGCGCAGCCTGCTGGACCTGAAACTGGCCGGGACCGCCGACGCCATCCTGATGGTCGAAGCGGGGGCCAACGAGGTCACCGAGGAGGTGATGCTGGAGGCCCTGCGGCGCGGCCACGAGGCGATCCAGGAGGTCATCGCCGTCCAGGAGGAGATGCGCAAGGCGGTGGGAAAGCCGAAGCGGACCTACACGCCCCACGCCGTCTCCGAAGATCTGATCGAGCGGGTACAGGAGATCGTGGGCGATCGACTGCTCCCCGCCCTCTACGACGCGCCGGACAAGAAGGCGCGGAACGAGGGATTGAAGGCCCTCCTGGACGAGGTAAAAGCGACCCTCGGAGAGGAAGAGGACGAGATCCTCGTCGGCCGGGCCTTCGACGAACTGGTCCGTGAGATCGTCCGCAAGCGCATCCTGGAGGAAGGGCTGCGGGTAGACGGCCGCGATCCGAACACGATCCGGCCTATCTCCGCCGAGGTCGGTCTGCTGCCACGGACGCACGGCTCCGGCCTCTTCACCCGCGGGGAAACCCAGGTCCTCTCCGTCGCCACCCTCGGCACGCCGCGGGAGGAGCAGACGCTGGACGACCTCTCCCCGGAGGAGACGAAGCGGTACATCCACCACTACAACTTCCCCCCCTATTCCACCGGCGAGACCCGTCCTCTGCGCGGCCCGAAACGCCGCGAGATCGGGCACGGCGCGCTGGCCGAGCGGGCCCTGCTCCCCGTCATCCCGCCGGAGGAGGAGTTCCCCTACACCATCCGCGTCGTCAGCGAGGTCCTCTCCTCCAACGGCTCCACCTCGATGGCCTCCGTCTGCGGCTCCACGCTGGCCCTGATGGACGCCGGGGTGCCCATCCGGGCCCCCGTCGCCGGCATCGCGATGGGGCTGGTCATCGAGGACGACCGGTATCAGATCCTCACCGACATCCTGGGGATGGAGGATCATCTGGGGGATATGGACTTCAAGGTAGCCGGGACGGAGAAGGGGATCACCGCCCTGCAGATGGACATCAAGGTCAAGGGGATCTCCGACCAGTTGATGGCCGAAGCGCTGGAGCGGGCCCGCGAGGCGCGGTTGAAGATCCTGGGCGTGATGCGGGAGACCATCCCCGAGCCACGGCCGGAACTCTCCCCCTATGCCCCCCGGATGCTCATCCTCCACGTCGATCCGGCCAAACTGGGGGCGATCATCGGTACCGGCGGCAAGACGGTCCGCGCCATCCAGGACGAGTGCGACGTGCGGGTGGACATCGAGAGCGACGGCACGGTCTACATCGCCTCCACCAACGGCCCCGGGGCCGAGCGGGCGCGGGAGATCATCGAACAGTTGACCCTCGAACCGCAGATCGGCGAGATCTACACCGGCCGCGTGGTGCGCATCACCGACTTCGGCGCCTTCGTCGAACTGGCTCCCGGCACCGACGGCATGGTCCACATCTCCCAACTCTCCGACCGACCGGTGAACGACATCCGTGAGGTGGTGGATCTCGGCGACGAGATCCTGGTGATGGTGACCGACATCGATCGTGAAGGAAAGATCCGCCTCTCGCGACGGGCGGTGCTGGAGGGATGGACGCCGGAGGAAGCCCGGCGACGGGACCGACCGGGAGGGAACAGCCGGGAGCGGCGTCGTTCCCCTCGCCGCCGATAGGTTGAGCAGCGAAGCGGCGTTGGGATTGAGGTGATGGAAGGACCGCTGCCCCCCACGCCAGAACTAGAAAACGAAAGGCCCGGCCTGGTCTCCAGAGCCGGGCGTTTCCTCTTGAGCATGGTCCGGGAGATCGCCGAGACCGTCCTCCCCGCCCTCCTCATCGCCTTGGTCATCAACCTCCTCCTCGCCCAGGCGACCGTGGTGGAGGGGCAGAGCATGGAGCCCACCCTCCACGACCACGAACGCGTGATCGTGGAGAAGGTCTCCTACCGCATCCACCCACCCCGCCGGGGGGACGTGGTCGTCCTTCACAACCCGAACGGGGAAGGCCTGCTGATCAAGCGGGTAGTTGGGCTTCCCGGCGAAGAGGTGTCTATACAGAACGGACAGGTGGTCATCGACGGCCGCCCTCTGGACGAGCCCTGGTCGGTCCACGTTGGGGGAGCGGACTTCCCCCCCACGACGGTCCCACCCGACCACGTCTTCGTCCTCGGCGACAATCGGCCCCACTCCAACGACTCCCGGGCTTTCGGGCCGGTGCCGATCGACCAGATCGTCGGGCGGGCCTGGCTGATCTACTGGCCGCTGGACCAGATCGGACGGGTGGACTGAGACGGTGCGCGATCGATGGAAGAACAACTCTCCCCACCCTGGAGCCGCATCACCAAGGTCACCGTCACTCTGACGGGGATGGCCCTGCTGGCCATCCTCATCTACAGTTTCCAAGAAGCCCTCCCTCCCCTGGTCATCGCCGGGCTGATCGCCTACCTCCTGACGCCGGTGGTCAACCTCGTGTGCGCCCGCCTGCGGCTCCCCCGCGGGCTGGCGACCCTGCTGGTCTACCTCCTGTTCCTCGCCCTCCTCGCCCTGGCAATCGGCCTGCTGGCCCCTCCACTGGTCCGCCAGGTGACCGCCCTCCGGCTGAACCTGGAGGCGGCCACGGACCTGCTGGAATCCTTCTTCACCCGCCAGTACACCCTCGGCGGTTTCGTCATCGACCCCTCCTCGCTCTACCTCGAACTGCAGCGAGAACTGGCGGCGATGGTCCGCCCTGCCGTCACCCAGACGCTGGCCCTGGCGATGCAGGCGGTCACCACGGTGGTTTGGACGATCTTCATCTTCGTGATCTCCTTCTACCTGATCAAGGACGGCCCCAGGCTGAGCGCCCAGGTCGAGAAATGGGTGCCGCCCCACCTGCGCCACGACTACCGCCGCCTGCGGGACGAGATCAACAACATCTGGAGGGACTTCTTCCGGGGTCAACTGCTGGTCGGGCTGGCGATGGGGGGATCGATCCTCGTGCTGATGGGAGCCGTCGGCCTCCCCAACGTGCTCATCCTCTCCCTGCTGGCGGTCGTGCTGGAGTTCCTTCCCAGTCTGGGACACACGATCTGGCTGATCATCGCCATCCCCATCGCCCTGCTCCGGGGCTCCCTCTGGCTGCCGCTTCCCAACTTCTGGTTCGCCGTCCTGGTCCTGATGATCCACATCGTCCTCCAACAGGTAGACCTCAACTTCTACATCCCCCGCTTCGTCGGCCGTCGGGTCCATCTCCACCCCCTCGTGGTGATCGTGGGCATCATCCTAGGAGGGATCCTGGCCGGTGTGCTGGGGGTCTTCCTGGCCGCCCCCATCATCTCCTCCCTCCGGGTGATCGTCAAATATACCTACTGCAAACTGCTCGACCTCTACCCGTGGCCTCCACAGGAGGAAGGACAGCCAACGATGGAGATCTCCACCCCCGGATGGCTGCAGGCGGTGTGGGAGCGGGTCGAAGAGAAGATCCGTGCCGAAGACGAACCGGCTGAGGAGGATGAGGGATGAGCGAGACGGTCCGGCGGTGGGACACGGCCACCAAACGGACGGTCGCCACGATCCTGCTGGTGCTGCTCGCCCTGGTCCTCTACCGCTTCCGGGGGGTCCTTCCGCCCCTGATCCTGGCCTTCCTCCTCGCCTTCGTCCTCGACCCGCTGGTGGACCTCCTGGAGCGTCGGACCCGGATGTCCCGTACGGCGGCGACCACCCTGGTCTTCCTGGCCGTCGTCCTTCTCCTCCTCGCCGCCCCCGCCATCGCCATCCCCTCGGTGGTCCGCGCCGTCCGATCCCTCAACCTGGACTTCCTCCGCATCGCGGCCGACCTGGGCCGGATGGTCCAGCAACCGATCACCCTGTTCGGCTACGAGTGGAACCTGCAGGAGGTATACGTCCAACTGCTGGACACCTTGCGGAACTTCGTCCAGACCGTGGCGGCGGGGACCTTCAACCTGGTGGTCGGGTTCGCCTCCACCCTTTTCTGGCTGGTGTTCATCCTCCTGGCCGCCTTCTACCTCACGCGGGACGCGGACCGGCTGACGGAGTGGCTGGACACGCTGCCGCCCCCCTCGATCCAAGAGGACGTGGTCCGTCTTCGGCAGCAGATCACGGAGGTGTGGAACGCCTTCCTGCGGGGCCAACTGCTGATGGGGGTGCTGATGGCCGTGATCACCGCCGTCGTCGATGCGGCGGTCGGCCTGCCCAACGCGCTGGCCCTCGGCCTCCTGGCGGGACTGATGGAGTTCGTCCCCAGCATCGGCCCCATCATCGCCGCCATCCCCGCCGTGCTGCTGGCCCTCTTCCAGGGTTCCTCCTGGCTCCCCCTCAGCAACTTCTGGTTCGCCGTTTTGGTCCTGGGCCTGTACCTCGTCATCCAGCAGATCGAGGGCAACGTGCTGCTCCCTCGGGTGCTGGGGAGCAGTTTGAAACTTCATCCCCTTGTCGTGCTGATCGCCGTGATCGCCGGGGGGAGCCTGGCGGGCATTCTGGGGATGCTCCTCGCCGCCCCGACGGTGGCGACGCTACGGGTGCTGGCCCACTACCTCTACTGCCGCCTGACCGACCGCGATCCCTTCCCCGAACCGTCCCCACCTCCCCCACCCCGTCGCGGGCTGAGCCGCCGCCTCTGGGACCGGGCGCGGCGGCGGTTCCTGGCCAACCGCTGGTCGATCCGACCCGCCAGGCCGGAGGACCAGGGGGACGTGGAGGCCATCTGCGCCCAGATCTGGGAGGGCCACGACTACATCCCCGAGGTCTGGCAGGAGTGGCTGAACGACCCCGACGGCCAGTTGAGCGTGGTCACTTTGAAGGATCGCGTGGTGGGACTGGGGAAACTGACCCGCATCGCCGACGACGAGTGGTGGCTGGAGGGGCTGCGGGTGGATCCGGCATACCGACGATTGGGCGTGGCCCACCTGCTCCAATCCCACCAGGTGGGCCTGGCGGAGCGGACCGGACGGGGGGTCCTCCGCTTCGCCACCGGCTCGTGGAACCTCCCGGTGCACCGGAACGCCGCCCGCGATGGGTTCCGCCGGGTGGCGGAGTTCCTGGCCTACGAGGCGGAACCGCTCCCCGGCCCCTGCCCCCTCCGGCGACTGACGCCGGACGATCTGGACGCGGTGTGGGAGCGGATCGCCGACTCGCCCATCCTGCAGGCTGCAGGGGGGCTGTACGAGGTTCAGTGGCACTGGATGACCCTCACCCGGGAACGGCTGGCGGGCCACTTAGAGCGGGGGGAGGTCTGGGGCGTGGAACTAGATGGGCGGCTGACCGGGATAGCGATCGTGCGGGAGGACCCGGAGCGGGGGCGGCTGGCAGTTGGGTACGTGGACGGGGATCCGGAAGGGATCACCGCGCTGGCCTGGGGGCTGCGGGTGCTGGCCTACGAGCGGGGGTATGAGAAACTCCGCTTCCGCCCCCCGACCCATCCCCCGCTGTTAGAAGCGTTGGAAGCCGCAGGTGCGGTGCGCGCATGGGAGCACAGCCTGTGGATCTTCGAAAGACCTTTGAAAGGAGAAAACGAACGTGGATGAGATCGAAATCTTGGCTGAGACGGATGAGTTCAGTGTCTGGCGGGCCAAGGAGCCGGATGGGGAGATCACCTACCATCTGGAGTTTGGCAGCGTCACGGTCCACTTCTTCGAGGAGGAGTGGAAGGAGTTCCTGGAGTTGATGGGGCAGGTGGCCAGCAGCAAGTAGCCAGCAACAAGCCCCAGACGCCTGACGCATGACGTTTGACGCGTGACGTTTGACGCTTGACGCATGACGCGTGACGTATAACGTGTGACGCACCCCCAAAGGGCAGGATGAGCAGGCCCGGAGACGACAGCCGCTCATCCTGCTTCCCATCCAGGAGGGAGCCGTTGCTTAGACCCGGTGGACATCCTCAAGGACTTCGGGAGTGGTACGACAAACTGGCCCCCCGCGTGGCGGAGGCGCGAGAGCGGTTGCGGGAGATCCCGCCGCACAAACTGGTGCTCCGCAGCGGTTGCGGGCAGGAGCCGGACGGTGCGTACCGGCTGACCTTCTTCTGGCGGGACTACCTGATCCGCCCCCCTGACTTCACGGTACAGCGGGCCGACACGGGGGAGGAGCCCTCTTCCTTCATCCAGGCGATGCTCCTCACCTATTTGGTCACCGCCGACGGCACGACCCCCTCCAGCCGGTGGATCGCCTTCCACAGCCTCCCCGACGGGATGTTCTACGCCCAGGCCTTCCGCGGCTATGCGGAGAACCGGCTGGTGCGGGAACTGGGGGAGGAGGGACTGGAGACATTCCGCCGGGGTGCGGAACGGCTGGGTGGAGAACCCATCGAGATCGGAGACGCCGGCTACGCCTTCATGGTCCTGCCCCGGATCCACCTGGCGGCGGTCTACTGGCTCGGCGACGAGGACTTCCCCTCCAAAGCCTCCATCCTCTTCGAGGACACCGCCTCCCACTACATGCCCACCGACGGCCTGGCGATCCTGGGCAGCCACCTGGTCGGCGCGATCCTGAAGGCGGCGCGGGGGTAGACCTTATCACCTGCCCTCGCCGGAGTGGGCGGATTGTGTTATAATTCCACCGTGCGACAACATCCCGTGCGGTGGAATGGACGATGCCCTTAGGACTCTCGCCTGCGGTATTGCTGGCACGGTTGGTTGTGCTTCTGATCGGGATGCCCATCCATGAGTGGGCCCACGCCTGGTCGGCCCACGAGTTGGGGGACGATACCCCCCGGCTACAGGGGCGGCTGAGCCTGAACCCGATGGCCCACCTGGACTTCCTGGGCAGTCTGCTGCTGTTGCTGACCGGTTTCGGATGGGCCAAGCCGGTGCCGGTGAACCCGTACCGGATGCGGACGAACCCCCGGAGCGGGATGGCGTTGACCGCCCTCGCCGGTCCGGTGGCCAACCTCCTGGTCGCAGCGCTCTGCGCCGTCCCTTTCCGGCTGGGCTGGATGAGCCTGGCGAACATCTTCACCGCCCAGAGCCTCCTGAATCCCGCCCTGATCCTGTTCTACATCGCCGACGTGAGCATCGGCCTGGCCCTGTTCAACCTGCTGCCCTTCTTCCCGCTGGACGGGGAAAAGGTGCTGGTCGGTATCCTCCCCCCCCAATGGGGGGACCGGCTGATCGAACTCCGCCCCTACAGCCCGTACATCCTGCTGGGGGTCCTCTTCATCCTCCCCTACCTGGGGCTGGACGTGATCGGCTTGCTGATCGGATGGGTCAGGCAGCCCCTGGAGATGCTGCTCTTCCTGCGATGATAGGTCAAGCGGTGTACCGGGTGCGACAGTTCTTCCGCGCCTTGACCGCACCCCTGGCAAGGGAGGACCCGACCCCCGCGATGCAGGCGCTCACGCCAGCGCAACGGGCGCTCTTCCTCCGGATGTCCCCCGCCGACCAGCGCCACGGCCTGGCGGTCTATCGGACGTTGGTGCGGGAGGGGCCACAGCCACGCGACCTGCTGGTCGCCGCCCTCCTGCACGACGTGGGGAAGGCGGCCGCGCCGATGCCGCTGTGGGTACGGGTGGCGGTGGTGTTGCTGGACCGGTTCATGCCCCGCCTGCTGGACCGGCTCAGCGAGGGGGAAGCACAGGGATGGCGGAAGCCCTTCGTGGTCTATCGACACCACGCCGAGATCGGCGCGAGATGGGCGGCCGAGGCGGAGTGTTCTCCCCTCACCGTCGCCCTGATCCGCCGCCACCATGAACCGGTGGAAAGGCTGAACGGAGAAGCGGATCGCCTGCTGCAGGCCCTGCAGCGGGCGGACGGATCCTGGTAATGGACGAGGAGAAGTGAACGATGAAAGGTCGCGTGACGATCGTTGGACTGGGATGTGTAGGAACCTCCATCGGCCTGGCCCTGCGGGAGCAGGTGACCGACCTGGAGGTCGTTGGGCACGACCGGGAGCCGGACCACGCCCGCTATGCGGCGCGGGTCGGCGCGGTGAGCAAGACCGACTGGAACCTCCCGGCGGCTTGTGAGGGGGCCAACCTGGTGATCCTGGCCCTCCCCCTCCCTGCGGTGCGAGAGACCCTGAAGGCGCTGGGGCAACACCTAGAGAAGGGATGCGTGGTCACCGACACCGCCCTCCTCAAGGTCCCCGTGCTGGAATGGGCCCGCGAGTACCTCCCAGAGGGGGTCCGCTTCGTCGCCGGTGCCCCCATCCCCAACCCGACCATCGGCGAGCGGGCGGTGCTCGCCGGGCCGGAGGCGGCCCGGGCCGACCTCTTCGAGGGGGGCCTCTACTGCGTCACCCCCGCCCGCGACACCGACCCCGAGGCCGTATCGATGCTGCTGGACCTGATCAGGGCGCTGGACGCACAGCCGCTCTTCATGGACCCCATCGAGTTCGACGGCCTCCAGGCCGGCATCGGGGGCCTGCCCGCGCTGATCGCAACGGCCCTGCTGCGGGCGACCGTCGACTCCCCCGGCTGGATGGAGATGCGCAAGGTGGCCGGAGCCGGTTTCGCCGCGGCCACCGAGCCCGCCGCGGCCGACCCCAGCACGCTTCGGGCGGCGGCGCTCCTCAACCGAGAGAACCTCCTGCGGCGGCTGGACATGTTCCTGGAGGAACTGGACCGCATCCGGCAATGGCTGTTGGAGAGCGACGAGGCGGCCCTGCAAGCAGCCTACAAAGACGCCGCAGCAGGGCGCACCCGCTGGTTGGAGGAGCGGGCCAGCGGGACGTGGGAGGAGCGGGCGGACCTGGGGGAGATCCCCGGCCTCGGGGAGCAGTTTGGACGGCTGCTGTTCGGCGGGATGCTCCGGCGCCCTCCCAAGGAAGAGAAATAGCCCACTGCTAGGCGAGGCGTGCCCTTGGAGAAGCCCCTCCGCATTCTGATGATCGCCCCCACCTCCTTCTTCCTCGACTACGGCTGCCACGTCCGCATCCTGGAGGAGGCGCGGGTCCTGCAACGGCTGGGCCACCGGGTCACCATCGTCACCTACCACCTGGGGCGCGACCTGCCCGACCTGGAGATCGTCCGTACCCGCCCCACCCCCTGGCGGGCCGACTACGAGGTCGGCTCCAGCCTGCACAAGTTGGCCTTCGACGTGTTCCTGGCCTGGCGCGTCCTGGGCCTCATCCTCCGCCGCCGCTTCGACCTGATCCACGCCCACCTCTATGAGGGCGCGCTCATCGGCGCCGTCCTCGGCCGGATCCGCCGCCTCCCCCTCCTGTTCGACCGCCAGGGGAGCCTGACCAGCGAGATGGTCGACCACCGTTTCCTGGACCCCGAGGGGCCGTGGTACCGCTGGGTCCGCCTGCTGGAGGAGCGGATCAACGAGATGCCCGACGTGATCGTCACCAGCACCCAGTTGGGAGCGATCCAATTGGAGCGGTACTTCGGCTGCGACGCCGCCCGCATCCATCCCCTGCCCGACTGCGTCAACCTGGAGTTCTTCCACCCCGCCGTCCTGACCCCGGACCGGATCGCCGCCGGGCGCGCCCGCCTGGGCCTGCCGCCCGACCGGCCCGTCGTCGTCTACCTGGGGCTCCTTGCCCACTATCAGGGCACCCCCCACCTCATCCAAGCCGCCCACATCCTGAAGGAGCGCGGTGTGGAGGCCCACTTCCTGGTGATGGGCTTCCCCGACGTGCCCGTCTACCAACAGATGGCCGCCGACCTGGATGTAGCCGACCGGGTGGTGTTCACCGGCAAGGTCCCCTACGAGAAAGCCCCGGCGATGCTGGCGCTGGGCGATATCGCTGTGGCCCCCAAACTCTCCGCCACCGAAGGGAGCGGGAAACTGCTCAACTATATGGCGATGGAACTGCCCACCGTGGCCTTCGACACGCCGGTGAGCCGGGAATACCTGGGCTCACTGGGGGTGTACGCCACGCCGCCGGGCAACCCAACCGCACTGGCCGATGGGATCCAAACCCTGGTCGAGAACCCCGAACTGCGGCGTGCCCTCGGGAGGGAACTGCGCCAGAGAGCGGCCCGCCACTTCTCCTGGGAGCGCGCCGGGCGACGGCTGGTGGGCATCTACCGGGGGCTGCTGAAGTAAGGCCTCGATCTTCCAGCGGCCCGTCGCCTCTCAAAAACCTTAAAATTTTCCTCTAGCAGGACGAATCTCCCCCCCAAGGCTTGACGAGATCGGGAAGTTGTGATAAGTTATTCGGTGCACGCGGAAAGGAGGGGCCTATCCTGTGCGATCCCCCATCTAGACCCCCAGGACGAAAACCGAGGTGCTGAGACGAGAGTATGTGGACCCAAG
>CAZOLN010000091.1:5989-11251 GCA_964580565.1 uncultured Anaerolineales bacterium | reverse complement strand
GTCCAGATACCGCTCCAGGAGTTGGCGGGGCGTCATCTCCTCCGGGGCCAGCGTCCCCAGCCGCACCCGCGCCGTCCGCTCGACCTCCCGGCTGATCCCCCCGACGAAGGCCGCTTCCGCCAGGAGCGCTCGGATCTGGCGATCGCGCAACAGCGGCTCCTGCTCGGCCTGGATCCGGAGGATGACCCGTACGACAGCGTCCTTCAGGTCGTAGGCGGCCACCGCTTGCTCCAGCGCGGCGATGGGATCCTCCGCCTCCCGCAGGTCGGCCTCCACGGTGACGAATCGGCGGGCGTTGACCTCCACGAACTCCCAGGTCGTCTCCCCCCGGGCCAGTTCCACCCAGCAGAACCCCTTCGGCTCTTTCTCCTCGCCGAAGTCGATCCGCTCCAGGCTGCCGGAATAGACCACCGGCGGGTATCCATCGTCGTTGAGGCTCTGGTGCTTGTGGATGTGACCCAGCGCCACGTAGTCCCACGCCGGGTCCGCCAGGGCCGACCTCAGGATGACCGCGTCCCGCCCGATCATCACGCTCCGCTCCGAGCCGAAGACGGCGTCGGAGACGGTAAGGTGGGCGGTCAGGACGGCCGGGATCTCCGGATCCAGTTTGGCGGTCAGGCCACGGATGTTGTCGGTGACGATTCGCTGGAGTTCCCGATCCAGTTGTTCGATGGAGAGGCCACGGTACTCGTCGTGGGCCAGGAGGCGTTGGCGAACTGGATAGGGCACGACGCCAACCTGCACCGGGCCGTGGCGGGTCGAGATCGTGAACACGTCCTCCTCCCGCCCGACGGTCACGTTGGGCACGTCCAGCGTGTGAAAGATGTCCACGCTGGAGGCCCGCTGGGGCATCGTGGGCAGGTCGTGGTTGCCCACCAGGAGGACGATGGGGATGCCAGCGTCGGTCAGCCGCTTGATCCGGCGGGCGAAGGCCCGCTGGTAGGTGGGGTTGGGGTCGCGGGTTTTGTAGGCGTCCCCAGCGAAGATCACCAGGTCCGCCTCATGCTCGATGGCATGGTCGATCACCTCGTCCAGGCGGAGCAGGAAGTCCAGCACCCGCTGGTTGACCCCGGTTCGGGGGTCCAGCCGGCCGTAGTTCTCCACACCGATGTGCAGGTCGGCGAAGTGAAGCAGTCGAATCCTCTGCATCCCACCTCCTCAACTCAACCGTACCGCTCCAGCAGGGTCTGCACCGACATCCACACCTCGGTCCGCCGCATACGACGGGGGGAGCGGTGGCGCACGCTAGCGGGGTTGTAGGCCCACATCAAGACCCAGGCGTACAGGTTCTCCCAGAACTCACCGAACCGACCCAGCGGCCCGTGATAGGGAAACACGTCGAAACCCAGTCGCTCCAGCAGCCGTTTTCCTCCCTCGTTTCCCCCGGCAGGGATCAGCACCGTCGCCCCGCCGATGGCGCGCACCTGGCTCTGGTGGGAATCTTCCCGGACCCAGCGGGCGAGTTGTCGGAGGGTGGCGAGGAGACGGCGGCGGAGGGTCACCGCCCAGGCCAGGTCCGGCCCCTGGGGGGGCATCGGCGGGATGTGCTCGCTCCATAGGTGCAGGTACAGCACCGGCTCGTTCCGGCGGACGGTCGTTCCGTCGGAGAGGCGGATCTCGTGCGGGGCGCGCTTCCACTGGAGCCGGAAGACGCAGGTGTCGTCGTCGCAGAATTCGAAGATGCCGTTGATGCGGCGGATCAACCTGTCGAGCCGTTGGATCAGGGTGCGCATAAGCGGTTATCCTGCAGGTACGGCCTGGCGGACCGATACGTTCAACCGCAAGGCCGTTGGGTATGCTATTCCACGTCCAGGCTTTTGTCAACCGGGCTGTCCGTCACCGGGTCCGCAGGGGTTCTCCCTCCATTTCGGCCAGGGGGGAGCCGCCCACCCCGCCGGAGGAGCAGACGGGCCATCATCCACGGTTCCTCGGCCTTCAGGAGCGCGGCGGCGGCCAGGTAGGCGCCTGCTCCCAGCACCACCCCTCCTCCCCCCACGAACAGGCTGCCGTGCCCGGCGGTGAGCCGCTGCCAGACGAGCAGCGCTCCCCCCATCACTGCCGCCGCTGCGCCGCTCCGGAGGGCTGCCCCCTGTAGCCGCCACGCCTTCGGATCGCCCAGCCGCGGGCGGAGCAGCCGCATCAGGCCGACCGCTTCCAGCAGCGTGGCGACGGAGTTGGCGAGGGCCAGCCCGCCGTGGGAGGGGAGCCCCGTCCTGCCGAACACCCCCGGCAGGATCAGGCTCAGCGCGACGTTCAGCCCCATCGCCAGCCCGCCGACCCAGACGGGGGTCCAGGTATCGTGCAGGGCGTAGAAGGCTCGGGCCAGGATCTCCACCGCCGCATGTCCCACCAGCCCCAGGGCGTAGAAGGCGAGCGCCCAGGCCACCGCCTGGGTGGAACTGGCCTGGAACGCCCCGCGCTCGAAGAGGAGGGCGACCAGCGGCCTGCGCAGGAGGATCAACCCCACCGCCGCCGGGAGGGTCACGAAGAGGACGGCGCGGAGGGTGCCGACCAGCGTGCGGCGCATCCCATCCCGGTCCCCCCGTGCCGCCTGGTCGGCGAAGGTGGGGAACGCCGCCGTGGCCACCGCCTGGGCGAAGATCCCCTGGGGCAGGAGCATCAACAGCCAGGCGTAGTTCAACGCGGAGACCGCCCCCTCCCCCAGTCGGGAGGCGATGTTGGTGTTGACCAGGAAGTTTACCTGGACCGCCGCCAGTCCCAGCACGCGGGGGGCCATCAGCCAGAGCACCTCCCGCACGCCGGGGTGGTACAGCGACGGGAGGTACCGGGCACCGACCAGGATCAGGCCCGGCAACTGGATCGAGAGGTGGAGGGCCGCGCCGACCACATATCCCAGGGCCAGCGCCCGCACGCCGATCCGGGGGGCCAGGAGCAACGCCGCGCCGATGAGGGAGAGGTTCAGAAAACTGGGGGCCAGCGCTGGCAGGACGAAGTGCTGCCTGGCGTTGAGGACCCCCATCACCACCCCGCTGACGCCGAAGAGGATCGGCGCGACGAGCATCGTCCGCATCAGGGAGACCGTGAGGGCCTGGAGGTCGGGCGCGAAGCCTGGGGCGAGGATCGTCGGGACGATGAGGGGAGCCGCCAGCCAGGCCAGACCGGCAGCCAGGGTGAGCACCAGGATGAGCAGGTTCACCACCGCGCTGGCCAGCCGCCAGCCGCCCTCGGGATCGTTCCGGGCGAAGTAGCCGGTGAAGGTGGGGATGAAGGCGGAGCCCAGCGCGCCGCCCGCGATAAGGGTGAAGAGAATGTCGGGCACGCGCACGGCGGCGAGGTAGGCGTCGTAGGCGGCTGTGGTGCCGAAGACGGCCCCCACCACCATCTCCCGGGCCAGCCCGAGTGCCCGGCTGACGATGAAGAGGAAGATCACCTGGGTGGCCGCCCGCGCTACCTGCCGCCCGGCCTCGCTCTCCTGGACCCTTGCTTCCCCGTTTCCCCGCTTCCCCACTATCCCACTCGCACTCGCCACCCCTCTTGAAGATACACAGGGTCGCGTGGCAACCCTCGCTCGTCCCACAGATGCCCGTTCCACTCCCAGAACCGCTCACGGGGGAGGTTGTACCGGTCGCAGATGGTCCAGACGGTGTCGTTCACCGTGACCACGTGGTAAACCGGAGGTGGGGGTTCCTCCTCTGTCTCCTCCACCTCCTCCGCTGGAGGCTCCGAAGGAGGAACGGGTTCTACAGGTGGGGGAGCGGGCTCTTCAACCGATGGAGCCGGTTGGGGAGGCGGCGCGCTCTCCCCCAGCGCGGCCAGGATCGGCCAGAGGTCGCGGTTGGTCACCCCGGCGCGGTAGATGCTGTAGAAGGGCGGGTCCTGGTCGGCCAGAACCTGGGCCCAGGCCAGAAATTCCTGGGGCGTCAACCGCTGGGTGGCGTGTTCGTCCTTGTAGGCGGCGAGGATCGGGTAGAGGGGCGGCATGTTCCCCCACTCCTCGTTCCACCGTGCGTGCTCCCCGTAGGCCCATTTCTTGATCACCGTGGGCGGGGTGCGGCGGAAGGTGGGGTAACACTGGGGCATGAACCCACCCCGGCAGAACTCGTTCATCTCCCGGTACGGGATGTCCAGATGCTGCCAGATGTTGGGGTAGGAGGTGTAGAAGAGCCGCTCCGGTTCCAGCCCAGCCTCCAGCAGCCGACGGCCCAGCGCCGTCGCGCCCACCCCCTTCCCGCTGGCCTGCTCCTCAATGTCGAAGACGATCCCTTCGTACCCTATCCGCGCCGACTGGATGGCGACCTCGGCTTCTGCGTTGGGATCGTCGCAGTAGATGAAGGTCCAGGCAAAGGGAACCAGTCCCGCCTCCCGCACCCGTCGGTAGACGCGGCGGGCGGCGTCGACGAAGAACATCCCCCGGTCGCCGGTCTTGTAGAGGATGTGGGTGGCACCGATGGCCAGGGCCATCTCGATCGCCAGGTCCACATTCCGGGAGTACAGCAGCCAGACCCCCTTCCCCCTCAACTCACCCTCATTCCCCATACTTCACTTACCCTCCTCGCTTCCTGGCTTCCCCTGCTCCCGTGCTCCCTATTCCAGCAGCGCCCTCACCTGCTCCGCCCCCACCCCCTGCACCCTCACCACCTTGTGGCGGGAGGTGTGGCCGGAGAGGATCTCCACCGCGCGCTTGGGCACGCCCAGCCGCCGGGCCAGGAACTCCCGTAGTGCCTCGTTCGCCTTCCCACCGACGGGAGGGGCCGTCAGCCGCACGCGCAGCGAGTCTCCGTAGAGACCCACCACCGTGTCGTGGCGGCTCCGCGGGACCACGTGCACGCCGAACGTGCAACCCTCTTCGCTCTCTTGAACCCGCAGTTCCTTCACCTTTGCCCCCCCTGCTCCTTGCGGCTTGCTCCTCTGCTCCCTGCCTCCCGCACCCCTCCTCACAGGATTACCCACAGAATCACCTGCTCCACCAGCCACAGGATGAGGATGAGGATCATCGGGCTGAAGTCGAAGGGGCCTACCATAGGGATCTGCCGCCGGATCGGGGCCAGAAGCGGCTCGGTGATGTTCCACAGGAAGCGCATCACCGGGTGGGCGTAGCTCATCCCCAGCATCGGCAGCACGATCCGGGCGATGAGTGCCAGGGTGTACAGGTCGAACAGCAGTCGGATCAGTCGGTACAGCAACCAGATCGCCATCGTCACCTCGCTGGTCGGTCTCGGGTGTTAGGCATCACGCGTCAAGCGTCAGGCGTCAAACGTCAGGCGTCAAACGTCAAGCGTCAAACGTCGGGCGTCAAACGTC
>CAZOLN010000091.1:0-5889 GCA_964580565.1 uncultured Anaerolineales bacterium | reverse complement strand
GGCGTCAAACGTCAGGCGTCAAACGTCAAGCGTCAAACGTCGGGCGTCAAACGTCAAGCGTCATACGTCAGGTGGGGCGGGGGCCGAAGATGGCCCGGCCGATCCGCACCATCGTCGCTCCCTCCTCCACCGCTACCTCGAAGTCGTCGGTCATCCCCATCGAGAGTTCCCGCCACGTCACCTGAGGGAACCGCTCCGCCAGCGCGTCCCGCAGCGCCCGCAGCCCAGCGAAGACCGGTCGCACCTCCTCCGGGTCCTCGGCGATCGGGGCCATCGTCATCAACCCCTCCACCCGGAGCCCCGGCAGGGTCAGGATCTCGGCGCAGGCGGCGAAAAAGGCCTCCCGCTGAGCCTCGTCCTCCTGCCAGCGGTCCACCGGGAACCCGAACTTGGTCGCTTCGCCGCTGATGTTGCATTCGAGGAGGACGGGGATCACCCGGCCGGCCTCGACGGCGAACCGGCTCAGCCTCCGGGCGATCTTGAGCCGGTCCACCGAGTGGACCACGTCGAAGTGGGCCACGGTGAGTCCGGCCTTTCGGCTCTGGACGTGGCCGACCATGTGCCAGGTGGGGCGGGGGCCGTCCACCGCTGCGTTCACCTGGGGGATCTTCTCCGCCCCCTCCTCGGGCCGGTTCTCCCCGAAGTGGCGAAGGCCCAGGTCGTAGCCGAGCAGGATCGCCTGCACCGGGAAGGTCTTCGTCACCGCCACCAACGTGATCTCCCCAGGGTCGCGCCCGGCTCGCGCTGCCGCCTCCCCGATCCGCTCCCGCACCCGCGAAAGGTTTTGGTGGACGAACTCGCCGTATTCCATCGGGTTGCCTCTCACCGCAGCATCATCACCACCCCGAACCGTCCCGTCCGCCCCCGCTCCGCCCGGTGGGAGAACCACTCCTCGGTGTGGCAGGCGGTGCAGATGCCGGACATCTCCACCTGCCCGACCCCTGCGGCCGCCAGTTGGGCCCGCACCGCGCCGGGCAGGTCGAGATAGACCCCGCCGTCCTTCCGGTGGGCGATCTGGGCATCGGCGGGGCAGGCCCGCGCGACCGCCCTGGCGACATCCGACCCCACTCGGTAGCAGCAGGGGCCGATGGCCGGGCCGATCCCCGCCCACAGGTCCTCGGGGCGGCTGCCGACGTGGTGGGCAAATGCCTTCACCGCCGCTGCCACCACCCCCTTCGCCGCCCCCCGCCACCCGGCGTGGACCAGCCCGATGGCCCGGTGGGTGCGATCGAAGAGAAGAATGGGCACGCAGTCGGCGAAGCGGAAGAGGATCGCCAGCCCCGGCGTGTCGGTGATCAGCCCGTCGGTGGCCGGCTGGACCGTCCCGGCGTGGGCGTCGCTTACCCAGCGCACGTTGGCGCTGTGGACCTGGTAGGGGCTGACCAGCCGATCGCGGCGAAGGTCCAGCGCGGCGAAGACCCGGCGATGGTTTTCCTCTACCGCCTCCAGGTCGTCTCCCACCGTATGGCCTAGGTTTAGCGTGGCGAACGGCCCTTGGCTCACCCCCCCAAGACGGGTTAAGACGGCGTGGGGTACGACCTCCTGGTCGAGCGTCTCGAACCGATAGCGAACGATGCCGTTGTCCAGTGTCTCCCGTATCATCGGTCCGAATTATCCCCCGGGAGGCCGTTCTGCGCAAGTAGGCCATCCGCGAATGGGGCACGAATACACGAATGTATTCGCGCATTCGTGTATTCGTGCATTCGTGCTCCATTCGTGGACGGCCGGGGGGCGATCTTGCCAACCCCCCGTTTCGCGGTATACTCGCCTTTGGCGGAGGACCGCTACGGAGCCCGTACTCTCTGCGCCGCTGTGGCGGCAGCAAGGGAGGTGGTGAGAATGGCCCCTCCACGGATCGAGGCTTACCGTTTCGGCCGAATGGTGGTGGATGGGACATCCCATACCCGCGACCTGATCCTGCTGCCGGACCGGGTGATCGGCAACTGGTGGCGGAAGGAGGGCCACCGGCTGATCCCGGACGACCTGGAACCGGTCCTGGAGGCCGCTCCCGAGGTGCTGGTCGTCGGGACCGGCGCGTTCGGCCGGATGAAGGTGACGGAGGAGACGCGTAAGGCGCTGGAGGAGGCCGGGATCGAACTGGTGGTCGCCAACACCGGCGAAGCGGTCCAGCGCTATAACGACCTGCGGGAACGTCGCCGGACGGCGGGAGCCTTCCACCTCACCTGCTAACCTGCTCCTTGCTCCCTGCGACCCCGCGACCTGGAACCTTAAATCTGAAACGAGGGGAACCGATGGACAACCTGGATCTACTTCGGGAACTGAGTGTACCGGCAGAGACGAAGATCCTCCTTGTCGTGCTGGATGGGCTGGGGGGGCTGCCGATGGGACCGGACGGCCCTACCGAACTGGAGGCGGCCAACACGCCCAACCTGGACGCGCTGGCTGCGGGCTCGATCTGCGGGATGAGCACCCCGGTCGCGCCGGGGATCTCCCCCGGTAGCGGTCCCGGCCACCTGGCCCTCTTCGGGTACGACCCCCTCCGGTACGAGATCGGCCGGGGGGTGCTGGAGGCGCTGGGGATCGGCTTCGACCTCCGGCCGAACGACATCGCCGCCCGGGGGAACTTCTGCACGGTCGATCCCGAGACCGGGGTGATCACCGACCGACGGGCGGGGCGGATCCCCACCGAGGTCGGCGCGCGGCTGTGCGAGAAACTACGGACGATCAAACTTCCCGGCGTGGAGACCTTCGTCGAGCCGGTGAAGGAGTACCGGTTCGTGCTGGTGCTGCGCGGGGAGGGGCTGGAGGACGGGCTGACGGAGACGGATCCCCAGCAGACGGGGGTGCCGCCGCTGCCGGTGGAGCCGCTTCGACCGGAGGCCGCCCCCACCGCCGACCTCCTCAACCGCTGGCTGGCCCACGCCCGCCGCCTCCTGGCCGACGAGTACCCGGCCAACTGCTGCAACCTCCGGGGCATCGCCAAGGACCCCGGCCTCCCCAAGATGCCTGAGATCTACAAACTCCGCTGTGGCGCCATCGCCACCTATCCGATGTACCGGGGCGTGGCGAAACTGGCCGGGATGGAGGTCCTGCCCACCGGAGAGACGATCGAGGACGAAGTAGAGACCCTGAAGGCCCACTGGGCGGAGTACGACTTCTTCTTTTTCCACGTCAAGAAGACCGATAGCGCGGGGGAGGACGGGGACTTCGAGCGCAAGGTGGAGGTGATCGAGCACTTCGACCGGGTGCTCCCGGAGATGCTGGCCCTGCAGCCGGATGTGGTCATCGTCACCGGCGACCACTCCACCCCTGCGAAGTGGAAGGCCCACTCCTGGCACGAACTGCCGGTCCTCCTCTGGTCGCACTACGTCCGTCCGGATGGGGTAAAGACCTTCGGGGAGCGGGCTTGTATGCGGGGCGGGCTGGGCCACATCCGCCACGTGGACCTGATGCCCCTGGCGCTGGCCCACGCAAAGCGGTTGACCAAATTCGGGGCATAATTCATGTTGGGGGCGCAATTTGTTGCGCCCCCAACCCGCGCCTCCACAATTTACCCCTGTTGTGCAATCACCAACACTCCTGCCCCGTCGATCTCGCTCCGCTTGAGGGCGAGGAGTGCCTCGTTGGCCGCATCCAGCGGGAAGGTCTGTACGGTGGTCCGGATGGGGATCTTCGGGGCCAGCGCCAGCAGTTCCTCCGCGTCCCGCCGGGTGAAGTTGGCGACGCTCTTGATCGACCGCTCCCAGTAGAGCAGCCGGTCGTAGTCCAACTCCGGGATGGGCGTCATCGTCACCCCGGCCAGCGCGAGCGTCCCACCCCGCTCCAGCACCCGCAGCGCCTCCGGGACCAGACGTCCGGCCGGGGCGAAGATGATGCTCCCGTGCATCCTGACCCCCGGGTCGTCCTCCGCCCCGCCGACCCAGGCGGCCCCCAACTCCCGGGCCAGCCGCCGATGGCCCTCGCTGCGGGTGAAGACGTAGACCTCGCACCCCCAGTGCCGGGCCACCTGGATGGTGACGTGGGCCGAGGCGCCAAAGCCGTACATCCCCAGCCGCTGTCCTGACTCCACCCCGCTCAGTTTGAGCGCCCGGTAGCCGATGATCCCGGCGCAGAGGAGCGGAGCCGCCTGCACGTCCGAGTACCCCTCCGGCAGGGGATAGGCGAAGTCCTGATGGACCACCATCGCCTCGGCGTACCCCCCGTCGGCGTGGAGGCCGGTGAAGCGGGCCTCCCGGCACAAGTTCTCCAGCCCCCGCTGGCAGAACTCGCACGCTCCGCAGGTCCGGTACAGCCACGGGACCCCCACCCGCTGGCCGATCTCGAACCGGTCCGCCCCCTCCCCCCGCGCCTCCACGATCCCGACGATCTGATGACCGGGGACGAGGGGGAGTTTGGGCAGTCGCAGATCTCCCTCCACCGTGTGCAGGTCGGTGTGGCAGATGCCGCAGACCCGCACCCGCAGCCGGATCTCGCCGGGGCCGGGCTCCGGCAGGGGGAGATCGGTCAACTCCAGCGGCCGCTCTTCGGCTGGCCGGGGTTTGCGCAGGACCATTGCCTTCATTGTTCCTCCTCCCGTCGTCGGTAAATGACGATCCAGGGACTGCCGAACCGCTTCCGCTCCTCACGGGTCGTGCGCCGCAGGTAGCGTCCCTCCTTGCTCCCTGTCAATATCCGATGCCGATCAGCCGGGCCAGGAGCCCGCGGTGGGGCTCGATGGCTCCCTCGGGGCAGACCTCGCCGCAGCAGAGGCAGCCGATGCACCGGTCCAGGTCGAAATGGGGGGGCTTGCCGGCCTCGATGGCTTCCTGGGGGCAGACCTCCACGCACCGACCGCAGCCGATGCAGCGGGCAGTCACCACGCGCGGCCGTAGCCGGGCCGCCCGGTAGAGAGGCGCGCCCATCCAGGCGGGGATCCGGAAGTACCACCGGGCCCTCGGCAGGTCGAGCCGGCCGAAGTCCAACGCTTTCCGGTCCCCTTCCACCCGGATCGCCTGGGGATCTGCCACGCCCAGCCCCTGCCTCTCCGCCTCGACCAGGTGGAGCACCTCGCCGGGCCGGTATCCCATCGCGTGGGTGATCACCGCGTCCAACGCCACCGGATCCGTCGACGCCGCCAGGCAGCCATACCGATGGGGGGTTCCGCCGGTGCCCGGGCCGTTCCCCTCCTGCCCCCACACCCCGTCCATAATCGTCAGCCCCGGTCGGACCAACGCCAGCACGTCGACCAGGGCCCGGCTGAAGTCCTGGATGCCGGGGGCGCGCAGGTGGACCTCCCGCTTGCGGGTGCCGGGGATGGTGCCGAAGAGGTTCTTCACCGCGCCGGTGTAGAGGGTGAGGACGTGGGTCTTCAGTTTCGGCAGGTCGATCACCAGATCGGCCTCGAAGACGGGGCGGGCGATGAAGTAGTCGTTATCGCCGACGCGTTTCCACTCCACCCCCTCGAACGGCACCAGCCGCGCGCCGGTCCGCGAGGCCACGTCGACCATCCCGCTCCTGCGCCAGACCCGCGGACCGTTCTCCACGGGACCGGCGGGTGAGTCGCCGATCCACACCTCCCCGCCCGCCTCGGCGACCAACTCGGCCACCGCCTGGACCACCGTCGGGTGGGTCGTCACCGCCCGGTCCAGATCGACGGCGGCCAGCAGGTTGGGCTTCAGAAGCACCCGCATCCCGGGGCGGACGAAGCGGCCGATGCCGCCCAGAGGCGCCAGCGCGGCCTCCATCGCTTGGCGGACCCCGTCCGGATCATACCTATCGCAAGAGACGACGGAGACAATCGGTTTGTGTGCCATTGATCCTTTGCCCTCCACTTCCTTATAGACTTTTTTCCCAGGATGTCAACCGGTTGTCTGTTGACCGGCTACCTGACAGTTTGCCAGCCTCCCGCAGGTGAATGCACGGCTCGACAGCGCAAGTGACCAGCCAGGG
>CAZOLN010000090.1:0-11382 GCA_964580565.1 uncultured Anaerolineales bacterium | reverse complement strand
ACAGTGAAATCGTGACTCTAGGGGGAAAACGATGAGAGTTCTCGTGGCGTATGCGACAAAGGCCGGCTCGACGGCCGAGGTGGCGGCCGAGATCGGCCGCGTGATCGGAGGTGAAGGGGACTGCGCAGTGGACGTGCGCCCTGTGGAGCAGTTGGAGGGGATCGACGGGTACGACGCGGTGGTCGTCGGCAGCGGTATCCGCGCGGGGAGGTGGCTGCCCGAGGCGATGAAGTTCGTGGAGAGCCACAGAAAGGCGCTCCGTCGGGTGCCGGTGGCCCTCTTCGCCGTCTGCCTGACGATGAGGGAGGACACCGCGGAGAACCGGAGCGAGGTAGCGGCCTACCTGGACCCGGTGTGCGAGGTGGTGCAGCCGGTGGAGGTGGGCCTCTTCGCGGGCGTGATGGACTACGACGCGCTGCCCCTCCTCCTGCGGTTGATGGTGAAGAAGATGGGGGCACCGGAGGGGGACTTCCGCGACTGGGAGGCCGTCCGGGCCTGGGCAAGCCAAGCGTCTGCCCGCCTGGGTGTGAAGCGCCCGGCGGTCCGACCGGCGATAACAGGGAGGTAAAACTGCAATGGATTACGGAAGATTGCTTCGTCGAGCGTGGGACATCATCTGGGAGCACAAGTTCCTGATCTTGCTCGGCGTGCTGGTTGCGCTGGGCAGTGCCGGTGGGGGCGGCGGTGCCAACGTGGACATCAACGTCCCTCCGCACGAACGTGGGCCTGACTTCAACTTTCGGCCGCCGGATCTGGAGGGAGAGTGGGGCCTGCCCGTGGCGCTCATCGCGGTGGCTGCCGCCGGGCTGATCGGGGTCGCGCTGCTCGTCGCCGTTGCCCTGTGGGCGGTTTCGACCATCGCCCGCGGTGGGCTGATCGCCGGGGTGAGCGCCGTGGACTCGGGCACGCCGTCCGACTTCGGGCAAGCCTGGCGCGCTGGATGGCGAAGGGGATGGACGTTGCTCGGCATCGGAGTGCTGCCAGCCATCCCGGGGGCCATCCTGGCCCTCACCGGCCTGGGAACAGCCGCCGCTCTCGGAGGGACGTACCTGTTCCGGGGCGAGGTAGGCCCTCGGCTGGCGGACATCGGGCTGGTGGCCCCTCTGATGGCCTTAGCGTGCGTCCTTGTTCCCATCGGGCTGGCACTCAGTCTGTTGCGGACCTTCGCCAACCGCGCCTGTATGCTGGAAAACCTGGGGGTGTTCGCCTCTTATCGGCGGGGAGTGGAGGTGTTGCTGGAGAACTTCGGGCCGGCGCTGATCCTGTTCCTGCTCCAGGTCGTCATCAGCATCGGCTTGGGGATCGCGTTCTTCTTGCCCAACGTCCTTATGGCACTGTGCTGCCTGCTGTGGCCGGTGTTGCTCCTCGTCCGGGGGGCGATCGCCGCGTACTTCTCGACGCTGTGGACGCTGGCCTGGCGGGAGTGGACAGGGGGGTAGCAGCGGGACGATGCCGATGATCGTCGATCTGCACAACCACGCGGAGCGGTCCCAAAACACCGACCTCAGGCTGGAGGACTACGTCCGAAAGGCCAGGCGGCTCGGGGTCGCCGTCGCCATCACCGAGCACAACCGGTTGTACGACCGGGGTGGCGTCGTCGACGGCGTGCTCGTCCTGCCGGGCATAGAGGTGCTCAACGACTACGGGGACTTCCTGGTCTTCGGCGCGCCGGAGGACTGCGTCGCCTACAGGGAGATCTTCGCGCTCATCGACTACGTCCACCGGTGCGGCGGCGTGATCATCGCCGCCCACCCGTTCTCCGGGTACGGCGTGTGCCGGGCCGTTGACCCAGCGATGGCGGATCGGATCATCGCCCGGGTGGACGCGGTGGAGGTCTTGAACGGGAGGGCTTCGGCGAACGACTGCGAAAAGGCCAGGAGGCTGGCGATGGCCCACGGCAAGCCCGGCGTCGGCGGCAGCGACGCCCACCGCGCGGGGGAGATGTTTCGGATGGGGACCCGCTTCGAGCGCAGGATCGAGGGCGTGGGCGATCTGGTGCGGGAGATCCGGCTGGGGCGGTGTGAGGCGGTCAGGATAGAAACGAGCCGCTAGGGTTGGCGCGAGTTTCACGGGATCACGGTTCCATCGCCCGCCACGACGACCTGGCTGGACGAAGGGACGCCCTGGGCCGTGTGGACGGTCGAGGAGGTGGTCTACAACGTGGACGTTTCGGAGTACATCCGGGCGAGTGGATACTGAGAGGGGCGGGCATGTCGGAACCCTGGTTCGCGGGGAGGAGTGTGGATGCTCGGCTATGACCTGGATGCTCACGTAGCGGAGATCTACGACCGACTCATCACGACGACGGAGGACATCGGTCTGCTCCGCCGGTTGATCGGCCCACGGACGGGGCTGCGCGTCCTGGAGCCGTTCTGCGGCACGGGGCGGATTCTCATCCCACTGGCGCTCGACAGCCATACGGTGGTGGGGCTGGACCGCGCCGGGGGCATGCTGGCTCGAGCGAGGGCCAAAGTCCGAACGCTTGCGCCCGAGGTCCAGGAGCGGATCACGTTGTTGCAGATCGACGTCGTCCAGGAGACGTGGCCCACCGGATTCGACCTGGTGGTCCTGGGCGGCAACTGCCTTTACGAACTGGCGACGCCGGAGGAGCAGGCTCAGGTCATCGCTGCGGCGGCGGAGGCCCTGCGGCCCGGCGGGTATCTGTTCGTGGACAACGACCATATGGAGGGGGAACTGGACCGCTCCTGGTACGATCCACCGGTGCGCGAGCCCGTCTTCCCCACGGGCGAGTGTGCCGACGGCACGCGTCTGGAGAGCCGGTGGCGGGTCGTCTGGTACGACGCACCCCGGCGGCTGATCCGCTTCCTCCGCCAGACCCGCATCACCCTGCCGGACGGAAGCGTCGTGGAGCGGGAGTACATCCAGCAGAAGCACCCGGTGAGTGCGGGAGAGGTGGCGGGTTGGATAACCGGTCGGGGGTTGAGGATCGAGCGGATGTTGGGGGACTACGAGGGCCACCCCTACACCGATTCCGCACCGCGTGCCATTTTCTGGGCCAGGAACCACAGAGGCACAGAGGACACGGAGTTTCTCTAAGTTCCCAGAAGGTTTCTCTGTGCTCTCCGTGCCTCTGTGGTGAGACTGCGTAGGTCGCGAAAACTTAAGGAGAGGCACAACCTATGAAAGAGCAGACAGGATCAGACGCGCAGATGCTCTCCCTATTCCTCTCAAGCGCGGAGAGGTTGCAGGCGCTGGTGCGGGATCTCTCCGAAGCGGACCTGGACCTGCCCAGCGAGCCAGGCGGCTGGACGATCCGGCAGATCGTTCACCACGTCGCCGACGACGGCGACGTGTGGTCCATGTGCATCAAGAAGGCCATCGCCACCCCAGGGGTCATGGTCCGGTTCGAGGGATTCCCGGGCAACGAGGCCTGGGCACGGGCTCTGGACTTCGAGCACCGCGGGGTAGGACCGGCCCTGGACCTGATCAAAGCGCACCGGTACTACCTCGCCCATTTGTTGGAGCACTTCTCCGACGCCTGGGATCGCTCCATAAGGCTCGCCAACGCCGAGGGCGAGGTGAGGCGGGAGATGACCGTCCGCGAGATGGTGAAGATGCTGACGGAGCACATGCTTGAGCACGTGGAGACGATCGAGCGCGTACGGGCAGGGAGGGAAGGTGAAGGGCGTCACTCCTCCCGCTGATTGATCGTCACAGCGATGTCCCTACGGAACAGGGATCTGCTCTATCCACTGGCGGGCCGTGCGACGCTGGCGGCATTCAGGGCAGAGGGCCCACACGTCCGCCACTTCCGGCATCATCTCCTTCAAAAAGGCCGTCGGCTCAGGAGCGAAAAAACGTCCACACTCCGGGCAGGCGTGTAACTCAACCGTCGTGTTCCAGGTATGGAGGATGCGCTGACTGCCCCGGTCCTCGATCCGGATCGCACCGGTGGGGCAGACCTCAGCGCAGGCCCCACAGCCGATGCAGGCATCAGACTGGACGTCGAAAGGGGTGCCAACTTTGCGCTCGATCCCCCGTCCGACAAAAGAGATGGCGGCCGCGCCGATCGCCTCGCGGCAGACGCGCACGCACAGGCCGCACAGCACGCACAGTTCATCCGCCCGCTCCGGCGGAGGCTCACCGAAGCGAGAGGTCGCCACACCCTCACCCACCGCGATCTCCCGAATCACATCGGACTGGGGGCAGCGGCTGAGGAGAAACTCCAGCACCAGGCGGCGGGCGTGCACCGCCTCCGGCGCGTCGGTCCTCACCTCCATCCCGTCCTCCGCCGGATAGACGCAGGAGGCAACGAGGGCGTGGCGGGGGGCGACGATGGTCACCATACACAGCCGACACGCGCCGTACGGCTCCAAACCATCGTGATGGCAGAGCGTGGGCAGTTCGATCCCAGCGGCGCGCACGGCCTGCAACAGCGTTGCGCCATCGGGCACGACTACGGATCGTCCATCCACGGTCAGATTGACCATGACCTCACCTCGTGATCTCAATGGCCCCAACAGGGCAGACGTCGTAGCATATGCGGCAGTGGATGCACAACTCCTGGTCTATGACGTGGGGCTTCTTCTTCTCCCCGCTGATAGCGCCCACGGGGCACTCGCGCCGGCAGAGGCCGCAGCCGGTGCACACGTCCGGATGGATGATCAGCCGGATCAGCGCGCGGCAGACGCCGGCCGGGCAACGTTTCTCCACCACGTGCGCCTCATATTCGTCGCGGAAGTAGCGCAGCGTGGAGAGCACGGGGTTCGGGGCCGTCTGGCCCAACCCGCACAGCGACGCCGCCTTGACCCAGTTGGCTACCTCCTCCAGCAGCTCCAGGTCGTCAGGCGTTCCCTCGCCCTCGACGATGCGGGTGAGGATCTCGTGCATGTAGCGTGTCCCCTCACGGCAAGGGGTGCACTTGCCACACGATTCGGCCATAGTGAAGGTCAAGAAGTAGCGGGCCACGTCCACCATGCAGGTGTCCTCGTCCATCACCACCATGCCGCCGGACCCCATGATGGACCCGGCCTCGGTCAGCGTCTCGTAACTGATGGGCAGGTCGAACAGGCGGGCTGGCAGGCAGCCGCCGGACGGCCCACCGGTCTGCACCGCCTTCACCGCCCTGCCGTCCAGCCCGCCGCCGCCGATGGATTCGATCATCTCGCGCAGCGTGAGCCCCAGCGGCACCTCCACCAGGCCGGTGTTGGCCACTTTGCCCACCAGGGAGAAGACGACCGTGCCCGTGTTGTCCTTTATGCCGATGCTGGCGTACCAGTCGGCGCCCCGATCGATGATCACAGGCACCGTCGCCAGCGTCTTGACGTTGTTGATGACGGTGGGCTTGCCCCACAGCCCGCTGACGGCCGGATAGGGCGGCCGGGGGCGCGGCTCGCCCAGGCCTCCCTCGATGGAGGAGATGAGCGCCGTCTCCTCGCCGCAGACGAAAGCGCCCGCCCCCCGCACGATGGTGATGGAGAAGTCGAAACCGGAACCCAGGATGTCCTCACCCAACAGCCCTAGTTCCTCCGCCCGAGCCACGGCCTGGGTGACGCGCTCCACGGCCAGCGGGTACTCGTCCCGCACGTAGATATACCCCTGGTGCGCGCCGACGGCGTACCCGGCGATGGTCAGCCCCTCGATGACGCTGTAGGGGTCGCTCTCCAGCACGGTACGGTCCATATACGCCCCGGGGTCCCCCTCATCGCCGTTGCAGATGACGTACTTGGGCTGCCCTGGCGCGTCGTGGGCGATCTGCCACTTGCGCCCGGTGGGAAATCCGGCGCCGCCCCGCCCGCGCAGTCCAGAGCGCGCCACCTCGTCGATCACCTCCTGGGGCGTCAGTTCCCGCAGGGCGCGGGCCAGCGACCGGTAGCCATCTCGGGCGATGTACTCCTCGATGCTCGCGGGGTCGATCAGCCCGCAGTTGCGGAGGACGATCTTCTGCTGCCGGGAGTAGAAAGGGAGTTCGTTGAGGAACGGGAGATCCCCCATAGACTCCGGGCGTGCAGAGGATTCCTCCTCAGGGATGATAGCCAGCGCGCCTTCGGTCGGCAGTTCGCCGCTCGCCAACGCCGCCACCAGGTCGCGGGCGCGGTCGGGCGTCACGTGGGCGTAGAGGAGACGGCCCCGGCCGGGGACGCGCACATCCACCAACGGCTCCTGCTGGCAGTAACCGATGCAGCCGGTCGCGACGAGCGCGAGATCCAGCCCGCGTGCCTCCGCCTCCTCCCGCAGCGCGTCGTACACAGCACTGGCTCCCGCTGCCCGGCCGCAGGTCGCCATCCCCACGCTGACTCTGGGCTTGGATGGGAAAAGGGTAGAAAGGCCACGGGCGCGCAGCGCTTCCAGATCGGGGCGGGTGGTCTCTGGTTTCATACCTCCTGCTCCTTTACAGATCGGTACTTCTCCAGGACGCGGGGGAGACTCTCCGGCCTGAGCCGACCGTAGGTATCTCCGTCCACCCGGATCACCGGACCCATGCTGCACGAACCGACGCAGTACACGGTCTCGAGCGTGAAGAGCCGGTCGGCGGTCGTTCCGCCCGCCTTCACCCCCAGCATCGATTCGAGCTTTTCCAGGATTTTATCCCCGCCCCGGATGTAGCAAGCCGTCCCTTTACAGACCTGGATGGTGTGACGGCCGCGGGGCTCGAAACTGAACGCAGCGTAGAAACTTGCGCTGCTGTAGAGCTGGCTCAGCGGCACGCCCATCTCGTCGGCGGCGCGGCGCAGTTCGGCCTCCGGCAGGTAGCCGTACTTGGCGTTGATCTCGTGCAGTCGGGCCAGCAGCGCGCCTCCCGGCGGGGGCGGTGGTTGAGGAATGAGCGACATCGCCACCTCCGTTCTTGGTTCAGGTGCGACGCACCTCGTGGGTGCGTCGCACCTGATTGGACCCCCTGAACTAAATCCCAAGGGCCGTCCGCTTCTCCTCGATGTGGTCGATCATCAGTTTGGCGGCCTTGAGCGGATCGGGCTCGACGGCGAAGGCCGCGCCCACGACGTCGTTCGCGCCCTGGGTGAGCAACTCCGTCACGACCGGGCTGCCCAACACCGGGGGCACGGTGCCCAGCACGGTGAAGACGCCGGAGGAGATGACGTAGGCGCCGATGCTGACCGCCTTCTCACTCATCCACTCCGGTGCCGCGCCCGCCGCTGGCAGATCGCTGATGTCCACCCCCAGCGCGTTGGCGATGGCCGCACAGGCCACCAGGATGCGGCTGATGTCCACGCAGGAGCCCATATGCAGCACCGGCGGAACGCCCAGCGCCTTGCAGACGCCCTTCAGTCCCTCGCCGCACCTGTCGGCCGCCTCCGGCAGCAGCAACCCGGCCTTGGCCGCCGCGATGGCGTTACAGCCCGTCGTCACCACCAGCACGTCGTTCTTGATCAGTTCCTCGAGCAGCGTCACATGGCCGTAGTCATGTTTGACCTTGGGGTTGTTGCAGCCGACCACCGCAGCGATGCCCCTGATCGCCCCGCTCTTGATGGCCTCCAGCAACGGGTCGAGCGTACCGCCCAACGCGGCCAAGATGGCCTCGACGCTGAAGCCGACCACGCACTCCGTCTTCTGGTCCGGTATGTGCACCATATCGGGCTTACGGTGAGGGTAGTTCTCCACGGCGGTACGCACGATCTCGGTGGCGATCTCGAAGGCGCGCTCCTCGTGGAACTCGATGTGGGTCGCACCGGCGAACTTGGCCTTGGGCGAAGTGGAGATAAACTTGGTGTGGAAGCAGCCGGTCAGCGCGCCCAGCGCAGGCATGATGCACTGCACGTCCACGATGATGGCCTCGACCGCGCCGGTGATGATGGCCAACTCCTGCTGCAGGAAGTTGCCGGCGATGGGGATGCCGTGACGCATAAGCACCTCGTTGCCGGTGCAGCACATCCCGACGACGTTGATCCCCTTGGCCCCGTACTTCTCGGCCAGGGCGATCATCTCGGGATCCTGCGCAGCGGCGACGATCATCTCCGAAAGGGTCGGCTCGTGGCCATGCACGACGATGTTGACCTGATCCTCCTGAAGCACGCCCAGGTTGGCCTGCGAGCGGGTGGGGGTAGGCGTGCCGAAGAGCACGTCGGAGAGCTCGGTGGCGATCATCGAACCACCCCAGCCGTCGGCGATCGACGCTCTGAGCCCCTGCAGGATCAGGTTGACGGGATCGTTGTCCACCCCTATGTGGGTGCGGTGCATGATCTCGACGATCTCGCGGTCGATGCCGCGGGGATCGATGCCCAGTTTCTGCCACAGGGCCACCCGCTTCTCCGGCGCGCGGCGGGTGAACTGGATGGGCCCCTCCTGCTTGCCGAACTCGGCGTAGGCGGCGCGGGCTAGGTCGAGCGCGATCTCCTCCTTGCTCCGCCCCTCCGTCTCGATGCCGTACTCGGCCGCCAGCGCCTTTAGCTTGGCCTCATCCTTGATCTCGTAGCCGCCGCCCTTGCCCTCGGCGGTCAAAAGCAGCGTGTGGGCAATGTCCCGCCCGTGGTCGGAATGGGCGGCAGCACCGGCGGCGATCATGCGAAGCAGGTTGCGGGCGACGATGACGTCGGCCGTCGCCCCGCAGACGCCTACCTTGGGCCCTTCCTCCTCAAAAGGACTGATGCGGCAGGGACCCATGTTGCAGTTGCGGCAGCAGACGCCCAGTTCGCCGAAGCCGCACTGGGGCAACATCGCTTCCAGGCGATCCCAGGCGGTCTCGAGCCCCAGTTCCTCGGCCCGAGCCAACATCTCCTGGGCGGCGGGGTCGATGCTCATATTCAAGATCTTCTCACTGTACGTCTTCTCAGCCATGGGAAATCACCTCCTCACAGATGACCGCAAGGACACACGGGAGCACACCCCCCTACAGGCGATCGCGGGGGGGTCCTATGGGTTGCTTGCCAGTTGCCGCTGGCTCTCCAGCGCCTCCAGGAACTGCCGGGCTGTGGCCTCGTTGGCCTGCCGGATGACCTCACGGGGATAGCGCAGGCTGAGCGCCTTGGTGGGGCAAGCCTCCACGCAGGCCGGGCCTTCGGGTCGATCCACACACAGGTCGCACTTGAAAGCGGCCCTCTTCTCCCGACCAGCCACCGTGGTGGTAGCCACACGGATGGCACCAAACGGACAGACCAACATACACAGCCGGCATCCGATGCACAGCCGCTGATCCACCGCCGTGTAGGTCTCCGTGCGATAGGTGGCCCCGGTGGGGCAGACCTTGACGCACGGAGCATCCTCGCACTGGCGGCATTGGGTGGAGATCTTGACGCTGTCCACCTGGATCACGCGGTTGCGAGGCTGCAGCCGCTCACCGGCCAGCACAGCGCCGATGAGAGAGCCCGCCTCGGTGTGCGCTACAGCGCAGGCTAACTCGCAAGTATGGCAACCCAGACAGCGATCGGGATTGATCAGGATGAACGGACCTTCTACAGGCATATCTTTCACCTCCTTCGTAAACGTGGAAACTGCGGGGACACCGAACGCAAAACGTAAGAATGGGGGCAATAAAAGAGAGTAGGAGGGTACACACCCGTGGGAAGGAGCACCAGGGTGCCACCCATGCTTGGAGAGCATCCGGCAGGTTGACAGGCTCTCATCGCCTTAAAAGGCTTCGACTATCGGTTGGACCTGGTAGGTTACAGGCTTTAACTTGGAGCGCCGGAATGCGTTAAGACGAGTGACCGTTCCAAAATTGGGGAACCGCTCGGGGTGAGATACGGACTCGGGGCTTCGTCCTGTTGTGGCCTGCAGTGAGGTGCGAAGTGCATTTCAAGCCTCTTTTCGCAATCTTGGTGAGGAGATTCGGAAACGTCACCAAATTTGGAACCGTCACTTCAGCCGAACATATTATAGCACACATTCAATTTACAACAACCCGTACCCGGATAGACTCCCTCCGCCCCGAAATCCAATTCCACCCGCCCGTCGATGCGGGCCTCCCCCTCGGCGTCCACCAACACCGGCGCAGGTCACCACGTGCCCACCGACTTCCCCGGCCGCCATCCGATCCTGACGGTCGCGGCGGTAGCCAGGGGAGGACGGCCTTCCTCATCCTCCCTCACGCACGGCGTGCCGGATCGGCTCCGCTGCGATGGCCCTCCTGCCTCCCAGGGCCAACAGGGCCACGCCGACGAGATGGGCCCCGCCGGCCAGGGCAAAGGAAGAGCGCGCTCCCCAGTGCTGCCACAGCGCTCCCCCCGCCCCGTCTCCCAGCACACTTCCCGCATACATCGCGGCGTCGAAGAGCCCCACCGCCCGTCCCTTAAGCCGCTCCGGGGCCACGTCCGCCGCGAAGACGCTGGCGTAGAAGCCCAGGGAGTGGCCCAGGCAGTAGAGGCCGTAAAGCAGGTAAATCCCCAGCAGCGAGGGAACCAGAGGGAAGAGGAACCAGGCCACTGCGCTTAGCCCACACCCCACCATTGCGACCCGGCCCCGCCCCACCCGGTCGGCTGCGACCCCCGCCGGCCAGTTGGAAAGCATCCAGACCCCGTTGTAAATCGCGTCGAAGAAGGCCAGCCCACGGACGTCCGCCGCGAAACGTTCCTGGACGAAGTAGGGATAGTAGGCGTGGACGTATCCCCCCACCGTCACTACGAAGACGCTGGCGCAGACCAGAAGGAGCGGCGGGTGGGAGAGAGCCTCCCGCCACGTTCCCTCCGTGCTATCCCGGTCGGCAACCCGCCCTGCCACCTCGGGAAGCAACAGGGCGAGCAGGGGAAGGGCAACGAGATAAGCGACGAACTTCCCCAGGAAGAGGATGCTCCACCCGTACCGCTGGACCACCCACCCCGTCAGCGCTGCGCCGGGTATGGCGACGAGGGAGAAGGCGGTGTTCAGAAAGCCCAGGGGACTCCCCACCTCCTCCCCGACAGCCCCCTTCAGCAGCACCACCGCCGCCGGGAAGAGGGCCGCCTGCGCGCCCATCCCCAGGAGGTGGCAAGCCCCGGCCTGAAGCCAGTGGCGCGAGAGGGCCTTGCCCAGCAGGGCAAGGGTGACCACAGCCACGGTCAGGAGGACCGTCCGACGGGGGCCGATGCGGTCGGCCAGCGCCCCGCCGGACAAGGACCCCAGGACACTGGCCCCCCATCCGATGCCCAGGATCGCCCCCAACTGGGTGGGCGTCGTGCCAAAGGAGCGCATAAACGAGACCAACAACGCCCCGCCGACGAAAAGGATACCCGCCAGCAGGTTGAAGATGAGGAAAGCCAGGACGGCTCGGTTCCGCAGCCCCCTCACCATTCCTTTACCTCCTCCCGTGCACCTTGCTCAGTCCGTAGCACCCGCTCCCCCCGGCACGTCCGGCGCCACACAAGCCTCTCCGCTGTGCCACAGTAGGCGACACCCATACGGCCCTCAGTGTACCACATCGAGCGCCATCGTGCATCCGTGGAGCCTCGGTCCGACGGCGGGGACACGTTGCGGTTTTCCACACCCCAACGG
>CAZOLN010000089.1:0-11588 GCA_964580565.1 uncultured Anaerolineales bacterium | reverse complement strand
TCTAGCGAAGTTCCGTATCCACAGACCTTATAGCAAGCGTGGTGTGTCGATCTAGCCAGATTACAGGAAAGGAGTGAACAGATGGCAGCCGTAGCGGAAGAGAAGAAGATTATCGGTTATCTTCCCAACGACGTGCCGCCCATTGGCCAGACCATCGTCCTGGGCTTCCAGCACGTGCTGACGATGTTCCCGGCGACGGTGCTGGTGGCCCTTCTGGTCGGTTTTGACGTCGGGGCGGTGTTGACGATCTCCGGTTTGGCTACCATCACCGCACTGGTTCTCTCTCGGCTTATCGCCGGGAAATACATCCCCCTCTACTACGGCTCCAGCTTCAGTTATATCGCGGCGACGATGTCGGTCACCGGGGCCTCGCCCGAGACCTTCGGGCAGTACATGGGCGCGGAGGCGGTCAGCCTGGCCCAGGTGGGTATCGTCGCCACCGGTCTGGTGAACATCCTCGTCGGCCTGGGGATCCGCTGGATCGGCAAGGACAACCTGGATAAGATCCTGCCGCCGGTGATCACCGGCTCCGTCGCTACCGTCATCGGCATCGCTCTGGCCTACGCCGCGCTGGACATGGCCTCCGGCCACTGGGGGGTGGCCTTCCTGACCCTGCTCATCACGGTGTTGATCTCGGTTTATCTGCAGGGCAAGGGCTTCATCGGCCTGCTCCCCGTCCTCTTCGGGGCCATCGCTGGCTACCTGATCAGCATCCCCTTCGGCCTGGTAGACTTCAGCCCGGTGACGAGCGCGGCCTGGTTCCGGATCCCGCGCTTCACGCTACCGGCCTTCACCGATCCTCGTGCCTGGAGCGCGGTCGGGACCATCGCCGTGATCGCCATCGCCACCATCCCCGAGTCCACCGCCCACCTGTACCAGATCAGCCTCTACGTAGACGAGTTGGCGGTGCGGATGGGCCGGGAGCGGTACCACCTGGCCGAACTGATCGGCCTGAACCTGGTCCTGGACGGGCTGGGGGACTTCATCAACGGCATGTTCGGCGGCGTGGCGGGCACCAACTACGGCGAGAACAACTCGCTGATGGTCATCACCCGCAACTACTCCGGCCCCAGCCTGATCGCCGCCGGCGTGATCGCCATCCTGCTCGGCTTCGTGGGCAAACTGGCGGCGCTGGTGGGGACCATCCCGGTGCCCGTCACCGGCGGCCTGGCCATCTACCTCTTCGGCGTCATCGGGATGCAGGGCGTGGCCCTGATGCTGGCCGAGAAGGTCAACCTCTACGATCCGAAGCAGTTGGCCATCGGCGCGGCCATCCTGGTCATCGGCATCGGCGGCCACATCGGCTACGGCGGCAACATCCCCATCCCCATCCTCACCGGCCTCTTCCCCGACGGCCTGCCCGCCATCGCCACGGCGGCCGTGGTCGGCATCCTCCTCAACCTCATCTTCCTCATCTTCAAGCCGCCGGAGGTACCCACCGTCATCGAGTCCTCCGAGGGCAAATAGCCCTCTGAGGTGAGCGGTCTCAGGGGAGGGGGCGTCCGCTGGCGCTCCCTCCCCTCCCCAAGCCCTTGCGCGCCCGTTGGCTACCGCAAGGGTTTGCCTTTCAGAGACGTTCGTAGCGGGACCCCTGTTAGGAGGTGAGTAACGTGCTGGCAAGACCTGGTCTTCCGCGTTTCGACTACGTGAGGGCAGGGACTGCCGAGGAGGTGGTCCGCCTGTTGCAGGAGCGGGGGGAGGCGGTGCGGCTCTTTATGGGCGGCACCGACCTCTTCGTGCGGATGCGCGACGGCGTGATCCACCCCCAGGTAGTGGTGGACGTGAAGCACCTGCCTGGTATGCGGGAGGTGGTGTACGACGAGCAGGCCGGGCTGACGGTGGGGGCGGCGGTGACGATGAACCAGGTCGCACGCCACCCGGACATCGTAGCGCACTACCCGTTGCTGGCGGAGGCGGCCAACTCCGTCGCCTCGTACCAGTTGCGGAACCGGGCCACGCTCGGCGGCAACCTGTGCAACGCCTCGCCCGCAGCCGACACCGCTCCGGCCACCCTGGCCCTGGAAGGGCGCATTGTCCTCTACGGGCCCAACGGGGAGCGGGAGGTGCCGGTGGGCGAGTTCTTCCTTGGCCCTGGCAAGACGGCACGCCAGCCCGACGAGTTCGTCGTGGCGGTCCGGTATCCGGTGCCGCCGGCCGGGGCGGCGGGTCGGTACTTGAAACTGGGACGAAACAAGGTCGGCGATCTCTCCATCGTCGGCGTGGCGGTGTTTGGCTTCCCCGATGGGACTGCGCCTTCCGGCTACCGCTTCCGCATCGGGCTGGCGTCGGTGGCGCCGGTGCCCCTGCGGGCGAGGGCGGCGGAGGAGGTGCTGGCGAACGAGCCACCCGGCGAGGCGACCTTCGCCCTGGCGGCCGAGAAGGCGATGGAGGAGGCTTCCCCCATCGACGACGTCCGCGCCAGTGCGGCCTACCGCAAGGCGATGGTCCGCGCCCTCACCCTGCGTGGCCTGCAGGCGGTGTGGGAGCGACTGGCATAGGGATTGCCGATTGTCCAAGGAGGCAAGTATGGGAATGCATTCGATTACGGTGACGGTGAATGGGGAGAAGGAGTATCTGGAGGTCCCGTCCCATATGACGCTGCTCCAGATGCTCCGGGAGAAACTGGGCATCACCGGCCCCAAGAACGGGTGCTCGGCCGGTGAGTGTGGGGCGTGTACCGTCCTGCTCGACGGGGAGCCGGTGAACTCGTGCATGGTGCTGGCCGTGGAGGTGGACGGCCACGAGGTGGTCACCGTCGAGGGACTGGCGAAAGAGGGGCAACTGACGCCGCTTCAGCAGGCGTTCATCGACTACAACGCCGTCCAGTGCGGTTTCTGCACGCCGGGGATGTTGATCTCCGCCGAGGCGTTGCTGAAGCGCAACCCTCACCCGACGGAGGAGGAGATCAAGGAGGCACTGGTCGGTAACCTGTGCCGCTGCACCGGCTACGTTCGCATCATCAAGGCCGTCCAGGCGGCGGCCGAGAAAGGGGGTGCATGATGGCCGAGTTCTCCTCTGTAGGCAAGAACGTCCCCCGCGTGGATGTCTTCGAGAAGGTCACCGGAGCCGCCGTCTATGCCGACGACCGGCAGTTCGGCCCCGGGCTCTACTACGGCCGCCTCGTCCGTAGCCCCTACGCCCACGCGCTGATCAAGAGGATCGACGTCAGCAAAGCGCTGGAGGTCCCGGGGGTCAAGGCGGTCGTCACAGGGAAGGACTTTCCCGGCCGCATCGGCCTCTACCTGGTCGACCGGCCCATTTTCGCCACCGAGCGGGTTCGGTACGTGGGTGATCCGGTGGCCGGCGTGGTCGCCGTCTCCGAGGAGATCGCCGAGGAGGCGGCCCGGCTGATCGAGGTGGAGTACGAGGAACTGCCCGCCGTGTTCGACCCGCTGGAGGCGATCAAGCCGGACGCGCCGCTTCTCCACCCTGACCTGGGTTCGTATCAGGTCGCGCATTTCATCCATCCGGAGCCGGGCACCAACATCTCGGAGCACTTCAAACTGCGCCGAGGCGACGTCGAATCCGCCTGGTCCCAGTGCGCGGTGATCGTGGAGGAGACGTTCCGTCTGCCCCAGATCCAGCACGTGCCCATCGAGCCGCACGTCGCGGTGGCGACGTGGGAGCCGTCGGGCCAGGTGACGCTGTGGACCAGTTCCCAGTCCCCCTTCGCCCAGCGGGACCTGATCGCCCAGAGCCTGGGGATCCCCCACGGCAACCTGCGGGTGATCTCCCCCTACGTCGGCGGAGGGTTCGGCGGCAAGGCGGGCGTCTCCATCGAGGTCTACGCCGTGGCGATGGCCCGCGCGGTGATGGGTCACCCGGTCAAGTTGCGGATGACCCGCGAGGAGGAGTTCGTCGGCACGACCGTCCGCCAGAGCCTGGTGGCCCGCATCAAGGTCGGCTGTGACGCCGAGGGGAACCTGCTGGCGATGGAGGTGGCCTACTACTTCGGCGGCGGCGCCTACAACGACTACGGGGTCAACATCGCCCGGGCCGCCGGGTACTCCTGCACCGGCCCCTACTACGTGCCCAACGTCAAGGGCGATTCCTACTGCGTCTACACCAACCAGCCCATCGGCAGCGCGATGCGGGGCTTCGGAATGCCGGAGATCCACTGGGGGTTGGAGCAGATTATGGACCGGCTGGCGGAGGCGATCGGGATGGACCCGGCCGAGTTCCGCCGCAAGAACTGCGTCAAGCCGGGGCAGACCATCGCCACCGGGATGACGATGCCGAACGTGGACCTGGTGGCCTGCATCGACAAGGTGACGAAGGCGGTCAACTGGGGCAAGGAGGAGCCACCTTCCGCCCCACACAAGAAGCGGGGGAAAGGGCTCGCCATCATGTGGAAGGCGCCCGCGATGCCGCCCAACCCCGGGAGTTCCGCCATCGTCCGCTTCAACGAGGACGCGACGGTCAACGTGGAGATCGGCGCCCAGGAACTGGGGCAGGGGGCCTTCACCGTCGCCGCACAGATCGCGGCCGAGGCCCTGGGCGTGCCCTACGACTGGGTCCGCGTCTCCGCTCCCATCGACACCAAGTACAGCCCCTACGAGTGGCAGACCGTCGCCAGCCGGATCACCTGGTCGATGGGGAACGCCGTCAAGGCGGCCGCCGAGGACGCCAAGCGGCAGATCCTGGAACTGGTGGCCGAGCACTGGGATGAGGACCCGGAGGATCTGGACATCAAGGACGGCAAGGTCATCTCCTACAAGTCCGAACGGGAACTCTCCCTGAAGGGGATGGTCGTTTACGGCCTGCCCAACGAGAACTACGAGGGCTGGAAGGGCGGCCCCATCGTCGGGAGGGGCAAGTTCATGCCTACCTATGTGACCAGCCTCGATCCGGAGACCGGTCAGGGGCCGCGGGCGGTGGTCCACTACACCGTCGGCGCGCAGGCGGTGGACCTGGAGGTGGACACCGAGACCGGGCAGGTGGAGATCCTCAAGATCGCCAGCGCCTACGACGTAGGGAAGGCGATCAACCCGGACCTGGTGATGACCCAGATCGAGGGCGGCGCGGTCCATGGGATGAGTTCGGCCTTCGAGGCCCTGAAGTTCGACGAGAAGGGCCGGCCGCTGAACCCCAGTTTCGTGGACTACCGGATCGCAACCGCGCCGGACATCCCGAAGGAGATCCACGGCGACATCGTGGAGACGCCGCTGGAGGACGGGCCGTGGGGCGCGCGGGGCGTCGGCGAGCACGTGATGGTGCAGACGGCCCCCGCCATCGCCAACGCCCTCTACAACGCCATCGGCGTCCGCTTCAACGAGTTGCCGCTTTCGGCGGAGAAGATCTACCTGGCGATGCAGGAGAAAGAAGCGGAGGAGTAACCTCCGCTGCGGAGAGGGCCCCCCGCTCGCGGGGGGCCCTTCTTTGCAGTAACCACAGAGGCACAGAGGGCACAGAGACCTCTATTTTTTGAGAACCTCTGTGTCCTCTGTGCCTCTGTGGTTCACATATCACTTATAGGAGTGCCGGATGCCGCCGTCTTCCCGGCGGCGGAGGGCCTCCTGCAACTCGGGCCGCACGGCGGCGCCGAACCGGTACTGGAAGGGCCACATGCTCCGGCGGTGGAAAAGGCCGACCCGATCCCCGTCCTGAAGGACGATCTCCTCGTCCACCTCGACGCCGGGGAAGGAGGCCACGTTGCCGTTGACGAAGATGATCCCCCGCTCCTCGGCGGGGATGCCTAGGTGGCGGACCAGATCGGCCAGGGTGGACCCGGCAGGCAGTTCCAGGTCCAAACGGGCGTACCCCACGGCGTCCTCCTTCGCGTAGCGAGCGATCGGGCCGTAGAGCCAGGTCTCGATGCGGATGGTCATCGCTTGTCCCTCCTCGCTTGTATGGTACCATGGTCTGGGGAAGAGGCAAGGGGCGAGGGGGAGTTGCCATAACGGTCCCCCTTGAGTAAAATGCCCTTCGACGATGGGGGAGGAATCGTTCGTCTACCCGGCCCTGTTGTGGGAGCCGGTGGGGGCTCCGGCAGAGGGGCGAGTGCGGTGTCTGACCTGTGAGCGCCGCTGCGTCATCCCGCCCAGCGGGGTCGGCTGGTGCCGCACGCGGGAGAACCGGGACGGGCGGTTGGTGACGCTCACGTATGGGGCGGTTTCTTCTCTCTCCGCCAACCCCATCGAGAAGAAGCCGCTCTACCATTTCTACCCTGGATCGGTGGCCCTCACCGCCGGTTCGTGGTCCTGCAACTTCGCCTGTCCCTGGTGCCAGAACTGGGAGATCTCCAAGTCGCCCCCTTCGGGTGGCCGCTTCTTCTCCCCCGCCCGGTTCGTCGCCGAGGCGATCAACCGGGGCTGCCAGGGCGCCTCGATCAGTTTCAACGAGCCGACCCTGAGCCTGGAGTGGTCGCTGGAGGTCTTCCGGCTGGCCCGACAGGCCGGGTTGTACAACACCTTCGTCACCAACGGGTACATGACCGAGGAGGCGCTGCGACGGCTGGCGCGGGCGGGGTTGGACGGGATGAACGTGGACGTGAAGGGGGACGCCGAGGCCGTCCGTACCTACTGTCAGGCCGACGTCGAGGTGGTCTGGCGCAACCTGCGCCTGGCGCAGGAATTGGGGATCTGGGTCGAGGTCACCACCCTGGTCATCCCGGGCGTCAGCGACGATGCGGGGGTGTTGAGGGACATCGCGCGGCGGATCCTGGACGAGTTGGGTCCCTACACGCCCTGGCACGTGACCCGTTACCATCCCGCCTACCGGTTCGACATCCCTCCGGCACCGGTGCAGGTGCTGGAACAGGCTCGCTCGCAGGCCCTGGATCTGGGGCTGCGGTACGTCTACATCGGCAATGTCCCCGGACACTTCGCCGCCAACACCTACTGCCCCACCTGCGGCCGGATGCTGGTGGAGCGATGGGGGGTGTGGACGGAGACCGATATGACGCAGAACGGACGGTGTCCCGATTGTGGTGAGATGATGTCCGGGATCGGTTGGGGGTGGCGGTCGGCGCAGAACGGCGTAAGTGTTTCGAGGGGGTGAACAAATGAAAGAGATCGTACTACCGGCTCCGAGGTTGGAAGGGCCGATGTCGTTGGAGGCGGCGATCGCGGCGCGGCGGTCGGTTCGGGCGTATCGGCCGGACGACCTGAGCCTGGAGGAGATCGGGCAGTTGCTCTGGGCCGCCCAGGGGATCACCGGCGACCGGCCCTTCAAGCGGGCTGCTCCTTCTGCGGGCGGCCGCTGTCCGTTGGAGTTCTACGCCTGCCGCAAGGATGGGGTGTGGCACTACCTGCCGGAGGGCCACCGCCTGGAGTTGCACCTGGAGGGGGATGTGCGGCCCGCGCTGGTGGAAGCGGCGTGGGGGCAGAAGTTCCTCGCCCAGGCCCCGGTGGTCTTCGCCGTCGGCGGGGTCTTCGCCCGCACCACCTCCCGGTACGGGGAGCGGGGGCGGCTCCGGTACGTGCCGATGGACGTGGGGCATGCGGCCCAGAACCTGCTCCTTCAGGCGGTGGCGTTGGGGTTGGTCAGCGTCCCGGTGGGGGCGTTCGACGACGCGGCAGTGGCCCGCGTCCTGAACCTCCCCGCCGATCAAGAGCCGCTTTACCTGCTGCCCGTCGGGCGGCCGCGGTAGGGGGGCGATGGGAAGGGAGGACCAGGGCGTGGCCGACCTCCCTGGTCGGTATCTGGTGATCCCGCGCACCCTCTGCTTCATCACCTATGGGGACGACGTGCTCCTCCTGCGGGGGGCGCCCAACAAGCGCATATGGCCCAACCGGTACAACGGCATCGGCGGCCACGTGGAGCCGGAGGAGGACGTCTACACGGCGGCTCTGCGGGAGATCCGGGAGGAGACCGGGCTGGAGGTGACGGACCTTCGGCTGCGAGGGGTGGTTAACGTCTGCCCATCGCCCGATGGGGTGGGGGTGTTCCTGTTCGTCTTCACCGCGCGGGCGTTGGGGCGGGAGGTCCGTTCCTCGGCGGAAGGGACACCGGAATGGGTTCCCCGAGATCGGATCGGGGAGTTGGACCTGGTGGAGGACCTGCCGATCCTCCTGCCGCGCGTGTTGGGGATGGAGCCGGACGCCCCTCCCTTCTTCGCTCACTACGCCTACGACGAGGACGACCGGCTGGTCGTGAGGTTTCGGGCCCCTCAGGAGGGGGGCGGGAAAGGCTAGTGCTGCATCCAGGTGCCGGGGCCTAGCGTGTCCCAGAGCAGTTGACCGGCGGCGAGGACCAGCATCCCGACCAGGACCTTCTGCAGGACGGATCGATCCACCTTCGCGGCCAGCCGGGCGCCGATCTGCCCTCCGACGGAGGCGGTCACCGCCAGCGGGAGGGCAAAGGCGAGGTCCAGCCGGTTGGCCAGCAGGTGGCCCAGGAGGCCGGTCGCCGCCGTGACCGTGACCATCAGTTCCGAGGTGGCGGCGGCGATGTCCAGAGGGACGCCGCCCAGGAGGACCATCGCCGGCACTTTCAGCACACCCCCGGAGATGCCCTCCACTCCCGCGAGCAACCCGGCCAGCGTCGTTGCCGGCATCAGGGTTCTTAGATCGACCCAGTACTCCCGATCGGCTAGCAGGCGATGGATCCCTCGCCGGACCGGCGGACGGTCGCCCTTGTGCAGGGGGCGAGAGAGGAGGTAGGCCGTTCCCATCAGGACGACGACCAGGGTCTCCTTTAGGATCCTCACGTCGACCCTGTCGGACAAATAGCCGCCGATGAACGCCATCAAGAAGGTGGGGGGCTCGATCCACAGGGCCAGTTTCCAATCCACTTTCATCGTGTGGCGGTAGGTGAGGGTGGCGGAGAGCGACGTCATCAGGATGGTGAACAGGCTGGCGGTCACCACCTGGTGGAACGGGAACCCGAGCATGAGGAGCAAGGGGACGTACAGGGTGCCTCCCCCGATTCCGACCATCGAGGAGAGGATCGAGGTGAGGAGTACGGCGACCCAGGCGATGAGTTGGATGCTTAGCATAAGGTTTCCCTTCCCCGCTTGTGGCCTTCGACCGGCCCTGCCTCGCACAACGCCCGCAGTTGTTGAGATATGTATGGCTGGAGGCGGTTCAGGATCGCCTGCGGGTGACAGACACAGGCTTCTCTCCTTCGTAGTTCGTCCAGGATACGCAGGCGGGTCGGATGGGAGAGAAGATGGAAGATCTGGACCGCCTCTCGGTATGCTTTTTCGGTCATCTAGGCCGCTCACTATATGCAATCCATTGTGGATGGTACCCCCTTTTCCCCTTCTGTCAACCTGACAGTTGTCACCTATGAGGGGGCCAAAGGTAACAAGGAGCCTCCCGCAGGTTCCCTACGGTGCACCCGAGCGCGCAGTAAAGGGTGCTGCCCTGGCTGGTCACCTGCGCTGTCGAGCCGTGCGTTACCCTGCGGGAGGCTGGCAGACTGTCAGGCGACCAGTTGGGGGGTCGTCTGCATCTGAGGGGGGAATCGCCGGGGGGATCAACGGGCGCCGGTGAACCAGCGATCCTGCAGGCGGTCCAGCGTGCCGTCCGCCCGCATCGCTGCCAGCGCCTTGTTGACCGCTTCTAGGAGGCGTCGGTCCTCCCGCCGCACGGCGACGGCGTAGGGCTCTTTGGTCACCGTCTCCCCCACGATTCGCACCCCCTCGACGGGGGTCATCAATGCGGAGAGGTGGTCCACCAGTGCTGCGTCCGCTTCCCCTACAGCCACCTTTGCCATCGCCTCGTCGGCGGTCTGGCAGGGGAGGATGGTGAGCGCGGTCAGCCGTCGCTCCCAGGTCCGCGCCTCTACATCCCCTGCGCTGCCGAACTCCACCGCCAACGTCCGCCCGTCGAGGTCCTCCATTTTCTCGATCCCCTCGGTCCCTTCGGCCACCACCAGCACCTGTCCGGCGTCGAAATAGGGGGTCGAGTAGGCGAAATCGGCCGTTCGGGTCGGGTCCACGTAGAGGGCGGAGATCACCACGTCCACCTGCTCCGCGGTGAGGGCGTCGTACAGACCGTCGTAGGGAAGGTTGGCGACGAAGCGGGCTTCCACGCCGATCTGGGAGGCGATCTCTCGTGCCAGGTCCACATCGAAGCCGACCAGGCTCCCCGTTTCATCCACGTACTCGAACGGGGGGAAACTGGCGTCCATCCCGACGCGCAGCGTGCCGGTCTCCATCACTCGATCGAGGGCGTCCGGTGCGGGGCGGCAGGAAGGTGAGGAGGCGAGCAGCGCAAGGGCGAGCAACGACCAGACGACGGGATGGATGGTTCTTCGGATCATAGGTCTCTCTTCCGAGGGTCTGGGCCGACCTTATTGTACCCCTCCTCTGCGCCACTGCAAACGGGTCGATTGGGGTATTGTTTACAGGTCCAGCGGGCTGCGGACGGCGACGCCGCCTCGGTTGAGGACGTGGGTGTAGATCATCGTCGTCTTGACGTCCTTATGGCCGAGGAGTTCCTGGACCGTGCGGATGTCGTAGCCGGTTTCGAGGAGGCGGGTGGCGAAGGAATGGCGGAAGGTGTGGCAGGTGACGTGTTTGTCGATGCCGGCGAGTCGGGCGGCCTTTCGGACCGCTTTCTGGAGCGTGCTGGGGTCGATATGATGGCGGCGGACGACGCCGGTGCGAGGGTCGGTGGAGAGGCGGTCGGAGGGGAAGACGTACTGCCAGATCCACTCCTTGCTGGCGTTGGGGTACTTTCGCTCCAGGGCGTAGGGGAGGTAGACCGAACCGTAGCCGTCTTTGAGGTCCTGCTGGTGGATCAATCGGACCCGCTGGAGGTGCTCTCGGAGGGGGGTGATAAGGCTATCGGGGAGGATGGTGACGCGGTCCTTGGCCCCTTTCCCGTCGCGGACGATGATGACGTGCTGGTCGAAATCGAGGTCCTTGACGCGGAGGCGGACGCATTCCATCAGGCGGAGGCCGGAGCCGTAGAGGAGTTTGGCCATCAGTTGGTGGGTGCCGGAGAGAGCGGCGATGACGCGGAGGGCCTCGTCGTGGGTGAGGACGGTGGGGAGGCGGCGGGGTCGTTTCGCGCGGATGGCGTGGAGGGGGAGGTCGAGGTCGATCCCGAGGACCTCGCGGTAGAGGAAGAGGATGGCGCTGAGGGCCTGGTTCTGGGTAGAGGCCGCGACGCGCCGTTCGACGGCGAGGTGGGTGAGGAAGGCTTCGATCTCGGGCGCGCCCATCTCGCGGGGGTGGCGTTTGTTGTGGAAGAGGATGAACCGTTTGATCCAGGAGACGTAGGCTTCCTCGGTGCGGATGGAGTAATGCTTGCGGCGGATCGCGTCTCGGACCTGATCGAGGAGCTTCTTAGGTCGTTTGCTCGTTGTTGGCTGCATTGTAAACCTGCCTTGGTGGGATGTTGACAAAGAGAGTTTTTTCTCTTATACTGAGGTCGTCGAGACGAGGCAGTTCCTCACAATCCGTGTGCCGGGTATTATAGGCGAGTTTCCACACAGGGCAAGGAGGTTGCCTCTGGCAAACCCCTCGCGGCAGAGAACACGGGTCGGAAGGTTAGGCGGATTTTTCCCCCGATTTGCATGGATTTCCTTGCATGCTCATTCCTACCCCCATATATAGGGGTCTTGAAGCCTACCAACCGTTAGATGTGCGGGCAAGATGCCCCAAGAGCCGAAATTGCAGACGTGGTGGCGAATAT
>CAZOLN010000088.1:9512-12028 GCA_964580565.1 uncultured Anaerolineales bacterium | reverse complement strand
CGTTTCTACGGCATCCCCTCTGGCTACGAGTTCACCTCTCTCCTGCACGCCATCCGCACGGTGGCGGCCGGGGAGCCGGAGTTGAGCGAAGAGGGGAAGAAGTTCCTCGCCGGGATCGACCAGCCGCTCCACATCCAGGTCTTCGTGACGCCGACCTGCCCGTACTGCCCGCACGCGGTGACGCTGGCCCACCAGATGGCGATCGCCAGCCCCCACGTCCGGGCGGACATGGTCGAAGCGATGGAGTTCCCCCACCTGGCCGTGAAGTATCAGGTGATGGGTGTGCCCCGCACGGTGATCAACGAGACGGTCCACCTGGAGGGTGCGGCGCCCGAGCCGATGGTGCTGGATAAGATTCAAGAGGCGCTGCAGGGAGTGGAGGAGTAGCGGAGGGAGCCTATGGAGATCAAACCCCTGATCACCGGCTTCGAGCCGCAGGAGAAGCGGGCGGAGGGTGAGAAGGAGAAGCCCGCCGTCTACGACGTGATCATCCTCGGCGCAGGCCCTGCGGGGCTCACCGCCGCCATCTACACCGGCCGCGCCCGGCTGAAGACGCTGGTCATCGCCGGTCCGCTCCCCGGCGGGGAGCCCTCCAACACCGACCTGGTCGAGAACTACCCCGGCTTCCCCGAGGGGATCGCCGGGATGGACCTGGCCCAGCGGTTCCAGAGCCAGGCCGAGCGGTTCGGCGCCGAGGTCGTGTTCGACGAGGCGACGGCGGTCGACTTCTCCCAGCAGCCGTTCACCGTCCAGACCTACTCGACCACCTATAGAGGGCGGACGGTCATTATCGCCACCGGCGCAGAGCCGCGCCGGCTAGGGGTCCCGGGCGAGGATAAGTTCTTCGGCCGGGGGGTCTCCGCCTGCGCCACCTGCGACGGCTTCTTCTACAAGGACAAGCGGGTGGTTGTGGTCGGCGGTGGGGACAGCGCCATCGCCGAGGGTCTCTTCCTCACCAAGTTCGCCAGCGAGGTCATCGTCATCCACCGTCGGGACCAGTTGCGGGCGACCCAGATCCTCCAGGAGCGGGCCTTCGCCAATCCGAAGATGCGGTTCGTGTGGGACTCGGTGGTCGAGGAGATCCTGGGGGATGAGACGGTGACGGGTGTCCGGGTGCGGAACGTGAAGACCGGGGAGACCTCCGTCATCGAGACGGACGGGGTCTTCGTCTACATCGGGATGGTGCCCAAGACGAAACTCTTCGTCGGCCAACTGGAACTGGACGAGCATGGGTACGTCGTCGCCGACCGGCATCAGCGGACCAACGTGCCGGGGGTCTTCGTCGCCGGGGACGTGCAGGACCCCAACTACCGGCAGATCGTCATCGCTGCCGGGACCGGTGCGGTGGCGGCGATGGAGGCGGAGCGGTTCCTTGACGAATACTGGCAGACCCCCCATGAAGGGGTCAAGACCTCTTAATCGGGAGGGAGACGTCCGTGGCACGGGATCGAGAACGAAAAAAGCAACCCAGAGTGATCATCTTCACGACGCCCACCTGCAGTTTCTGCCGCGCGGCGAAGATGTACCTGCGACAGCGGGGGATCCGTTTCCGCGAGGTGGACGTCTCTCGAGATCAGGCTGCGCTGCGGGACATGGTCCGGCGCAGCGGGCAGCAGGGAGTGCCGGTCATCCAGATCGGCAGCAAGATCGTCGTCGGTTTCGACCGGCCGAAGATCGACCGGTTGCTGGGCTTATGAACCACAGAGGCACAGAGAGCGCAGAGGAATCAAAAAATCGTTTAGAGAACTCTGTGCCCTCCGTGTCTCCGTGGTGAAAACAAATCGGAGGAGGTACGATGAAGATCGAACCGTTGGGTGCACGGGTGTTGATTCGCCCTCTGGAGGATGAGCAGACCTTCGCTGGCGGTCGGCTGGTGTTGCCGGACACGGCGAAGGAGAAGCCCCAGCGGGGCGTCATCGAGGCGGTCGGTGATGAGGAGGAGATGACCACCGACCTCTCCGTGGGAGACAAGGTGATCTTCCCCAAGTACACCGGCACGGAGATCCGGCTGGACGGGGTGGATTACCTGATCATGGACGAATCGGACGTGCTGGCCCGTATTCGGGAGTAGCGATGGTTGACCTCCGGATCGACGGGGAGCGTTGCCCGCCCTGCCTGCGTTGTCTGGCGGCGATCGCCTGCCTGAACGGCGCGCTGGTGCAGGAGAGACCGGGCGCGCTCCCCGTCCTCGATCCGGACCGATGCTCAGGATGCGGTTTCTGCGGGTCGGCCTGCCCGCACAACGCGATCGCCGAGAAGGAGATCCCTGCATATGCCTGACCATCCCTCCCCGGCCAAGATCCCCCGTGTGGACGATGCCCGCTGCCAGGCCTGTCGGCGGTGCGTGGCCCGCAAAGTCTGCCGCTCGAAGGCCCTCGTCGCCCTCGACCCAGGGGAGCCTCCCTTCGTGGACGGCAACCGGTGCTACGGCTGCCTGGCCTGCGTTCCGGCCTGTCCGTATGACGCGATTGTCGTTTGACGCATGACGCTTGACGTTTGACGCTTGACGTTTGACG
>CAZOLN010000088.1:7338-9412 GCA_964580565.1 uncultured Anaerolineales bacterium | reverse complement strand
CACTGAGGACCGTCGGCTGGTTGAGCGATTGGAGGAGTTGACCACGGCGACCCGCGCCCTGGCCCGGGAGGTGGAACGCCTCCAGCGGTGGCATCCCCTCGCGGGCGACATCCGCCACGTCCTCTGGCGCAACTTTCTGCGGGGCGTGGCCTTCGGGCTGGGGCAGACGGTAGGGGCCGTGTTGTTGGTGGGGATCCTGGCGTGGTTACTGAGCCGACTGGAAGTGGTGCCGGTGGTGGGTGAGTGGATCGCCCGGTTGTGGGAGGCGATCCGCACGGCCCAAGAGGGGCTTCGGTAGCCCGCCTGGAGAAAGGAGCAAGATGGGTGCGCAGAAGCGACTGGTGGTGATCGGCGGGGTGGCGGCCGGGATGAGCGCGGCCTCGAAAGCCCGCCGCACCGACCCCGAGATGGAGATCGTCGTCTACGAGAAGTCGGGCTTCGTCTCCTACGGGGCCTGTGGCCTTCCCTACTACGTCCAGGGCATCATTGAGGACCATCACACCCTGATCGCCCGCACGCCGGAGCAGTTCGCCCGGCAGGGGATCCAGGTGCATCTCCACCACGAGGTGACGGAGATCGACCCGGAGGGTCGGCGGGTGCGGGTGCGGGATCTGGAGGCGGGGCGGGAGTTCGAGGTGGCCTACGACCGGCTGGTGCTCACCACCGGTGGCAACGCGGCCCGCCCTCCGTTCCCCGGCATCGACCGGGAGGGGGTCTTCACCCTGCGCCGGGTGGAGGACGGCATCGCGTTGCGCCGCTTCATCGAGGAGAGGGCGCCGAAGCGGGCGGTGATCGTCGGCGGCGGGTACATCGGCCTGGAGATGGCGGAGGCGTTCACAACGCGCGGCCTGGAGGTCACGGTGGTGGAGATGCTCCCCCAGTTGGTCCCCAACCTCGACGCCGAGATGGCCTCGCTGGTTCGGGAGGAGTTAGAGCGGAACGGGGTGCGGGTCCTCCTGGAGCACCGGGTGGAGGAGATCGGCGGGGACGAGCGGGTGGAGGCCGTGATCGCCTCCGGCAAGGAGGTCCCGGCCGACCTGGTGCTGGTGGCCGTCGGGGTGCGGCCCAACGTCGACCTGGCCCGTCGGGCGGGGATCGACCTGGGGCCGACGGGGGCGGTGGCGGTAGACGACCACCAGCGGACGAACCTGGAGGGCGTCTTCGCCGCGGGCGACGTGGCCGAGGCCCGCCACATCGTCACCGGCAAGCCGGTCTACATCCCCCTGGGGACCACGGCCAACAAGCAGGGGCGGGTGGCCGGGGAGAACGCTGCCGGTGGGGACGCGGTCTTCCACGGCGTGGCGGGCACCGCCGTGGCGAAGGTGTTCGGCCTGGAGGTGGCCCGCACCGGCCTGACGGAGCGGCAGGCGCGGGAGGAGGGGTTCGAGCCGCTGAGCACGACGGTCAAGGCGGCCTCCCAGGCCCACTACTACCCCGGCGGTGGCCCGCTCCACGTCCGGCTGGTCTTTCAGAAGGACGGGCGTCTGCTGGGCGCGCAGATGGTGGGCAAGGGGGCGGCGAAGCGGATCGACGTCGTCGCCGCCGCCCTGCAGGCGGGGTGGGGGATCCGGGACCTGCAGCGGCTGGACCTGAGTTACGCGCCGCCCTTCGCCCCGGTGTGGGACCCCATCCTGGTGGCGGCTAACGTGGCGGAGAAAGCGATTCGGTAGATGGAGTACGACGCCGTCGTTGTGGGAGCCGGGCCGGCGGGGGCGTCCGCCGCCTACTGGCTGGGCGAGGCGGGGAAGCGGGTCCTGGTCCTGGAGAAAGAACGCCTCCCCCGTTACAAACCCTGCGGCGGCGGGGTCCCCAAGGCCGTCTTCGACCGGTTCCCGTTCGACTTCTCCCCCGTGGTGGAGCGGGAGATCGGCCGGGTCCGGTTCCGCTTCCGGGACGGTCGGGAGGTGGTCGCCGATCTGCCGGGCAGGCCCGTGGCGATGGTGATGCGGGATCGGTTCGACTACCACGTCCTGCAACACGCCCGCGCGGAGGTGCGGGATGGCTCGCCGGTGGTCGCGCTGCGGCAGGACGGGGACGGCGTGGAGGTGGAGACGGCCTCGGGGGAGACCTTCCG
>CAZOLN010000088.1:0-7238 GCA_964580565.1 uncultured Anaerolineales bacterium | reverse complement strand
CCGTTCGAGATCCTGCTGGGCCTGCCTCGACGGCGCCCCGCCGTTCGACCTTGAACCTTGGACCTTGCACCTTGTGTCTTGCATCTTGCATCTTGCATCTTTTGACAGGAGGTACCAATGCTCAGTCGAAACTACCGTGAGGTCACACCAGAACCCGCCGCTGAGGGAATCACCATCCGCTGGGTGATCGGCAAACCGGAGGGAGCCCCTAACTTCGCGATGCGGGTCATCGAGTTCGCACCGGGGGCGGTCTTCGAGGAGCATCAGCATCCCTACGAGCACGAGATCTTCGTCCTGGAGGGAGAGGGAATAGCCCACGGGCCGGGCGGCGAGGTCGAGATGCGCCCCGGCGTGGCCCTCTACATCCCACCGGACGAGCCCCACGGCTACCGGAACACCGGCGAGGGAGTGCTGCGGTTCATCTGCGTCATCCCGCACCCGGAATGACGTATGACGTATGACGCATGACGTATGACGCGTGACGCGTGACGCGTGACGTGGGCTGGGCGGGTCTCAAGCGTCAAACGTCAAGCGTCAAACGTCAAGCGTCAAAACGTCAAGCGTCAAACGTCAGGGGTTGGAAGTCGAACGTCCCGTGAGATGAGGAGGGAGTATGGCGACGGAGGCGAAGGTTACCTGGGTCGGGCCTGGGCTGCGGCTGGTTGGGGAGGCGTCCAGTGGCCCGGCCGTCGTGATCGACCATGCCTTGCCAGGGGAGGAGCGGCGGGAGACGGGGCCGCGGCCGATGGAGCTGCTGCTCATCGGGCTGGCGGGCTGCACGGCGATGGACGTCGTCTCCATCCTTCAGCGGATGCGCCAGCCGGTGGACGGCCTGGAGGTCCGCGCCAGCGCTGAGCGGGCCCCCGATCATCCCAAGGTCTACACGCGGATCCACCTGGAGTACGTGATCAGGGGGAAGGGGATCAAGGAGAGCGCGGTCGAACGGGCGATCCATCTCTCTGAGACCACCTACTGCTCCGCCTCGGCGATGCTGGGCAAGACGGCGGAGATCACGACCTCCTATCGGATCGTGGAAGAGGAATAGGGACGGGGAGACAGGAGTGGAGGGGATGAAGCACCAGACAACCCGTATCGAAGAACTGGAGCGGCGGATCGCCGATTTGAAGGCCCGCCTGCCCAAGCACTCCATCCCTCCGGCGATGATTATGGAACTGGAGGAATTGGAGGAAGAGTTGGAACGGGCGCGGGCGGCGGAGAAGGAGGACCGATGACGGTAGCTTCTTTTGAGGGGAAGAGGCCTCGTATCGGCGAAGGGACCTACATCCATCCCTCCGCCGAGGTCTTCGGCGACGTGACCGTCGGGCGGGGGTGTTGGATCGGCCCGGGGGTGCGGATCCGCGGCGACTACGGCCGCATCGTCATCGGTGATTTCTGTAGCATCGAGGACAACTGCGTTATCCACGCCCGCCCCGGTGAGCAGGCGACCATCGGCGACTGGGTGACCATCGGCCACGGGGCGGTCATCCACAACGTGGGGCGGATCGACGATTACGCCATCGTCGGGATGGGGGCCGTCGTTTCCGACTGGGCGGTCGTGGGCCGCTGGGCGGTGGTCGGCGAGGGGGCCGTCGTCCGGCAGGGGCAGGAGGTCCCGCCGGAGCACATCGCCGTGGGGGTACCCGCTCGCGTGCTGGATCGGACGGTGGATGAAGCGTATAAAGAGCAGTGGACCCGCTTCAAGCGGCTCTACGTGGATCTGGCGCGGCGGTACCCGACGGGGTGGGTGCCCCTTGGATCAGTCGAGCCCCCGGCTGACGGTGCGGACGGAGATGGATAGGACTCCCCCCGCCAGGCCGAACAGCGCCAGGGCGTGGGGCCATAGGTTAGAGAGCGTCGCCCCCTTCAGCATCACCGACCGGATGATCACCAGGTAGTGGTACATCGGCACCGCCTGGGCGATCCACTGGAGGACCCCTGGCAGGTTCTTCACCGGCACCAGGAAGCCGGAGAAACTGATGTCCGTCATCGCCAGGATGAAGACGAAGAGGATGGCCTGCTGTTGCGTGTGGGCTATCGCCGAGATCAGCACCCCCCATCCGATCTCGGCGACGATGAAGGGAAGCGTGAGCAGGAGCAACACCAGCGCCGAGCCCCGCATCGGCACGCCGAAGACGTGGACGGTCACCCCCAGTAGGAAGAAGAAGTTGACCACGCCGATGATGAAGGCCGGGATCGCCTTCCCCAACACCAGTTCCAGACGGCTGAGCGGGGTGACGATCAACTGCTCCAGCGTCCCCAGTTCCCGCTCCCGTGCCAGCCCCAGCGAGGCGACGGCGAGGGTGATCTGATATACAATGAACCCCACCTGGGCAGGGATGGCGAAGTAGCGGGTGTTGTAGGTAGGGTTGTAGTAGGTCGTGATCCGCAGGTCGATCGGAGGGGAGGTAGCGAACCCCATCGCCTGGAGCCGTTCTTGCTCGTACTGGGCGAACACCGCGTTGACCGCCCCCGTCGCGATCCCTGCCACCACAGCGTTCGAGCCGTCGACCAGCACCTGGACCTGAGGGGTGCGGGTCGGATCGGCCAGATCCTGTGCCAATCCCCGCGGGAAGGCCACCCCTACGTCGGCTTTCCCCAGGTCCAGGAACGATTCCAGTTCCTCCAGGTCGTCCACGTGGTAATGGACCGCCAGTTCCTCCCGGTTGTCCAGGTCGCTGATCAACGCCCGCGTGACAGCCGTCCGGTCCTGATCCAGCACCACCACCTTCAGGTCCCCGATCCGCCGCCCGGTGGCCTGGGCCAGGAGGGCCAACTGGACCAGGGGAAGCAGGAAGATGAAGGCGGTCATCAACCGGTCGCGGGTGAACTGGATGATCTCCTTCCAGACCAGGTTCCAGACCCGAGAGAGCATCGTCCTTACCCCAACTTCTTGCGGAAGAGGAGAAGGCTGACGGCCAGCCCACCGATCCCCATTCCGAGAAGCGTCAGGGCGGGGGACCATAGGTCGTCGATCCCCAGCCCTTTGAGGAAGACGGACCGGCTGATGGTGATGAAGTGGGTGGCGGGCAGGCTGTAGGCGATGAGGCGGGAGACGAGGTTCCGGATGTCTACCGGGGCGATCAGGCCAGCGATGAAGAAACTGGGGGCAAAGAAGACGGTCAGCACCAGGAGCATCGTCGTCTGCTGGCTGCGGGTGAAGTTGGCGATGAAGAGGCTGAAGCCCATCCCCGCCAGGAGGTAGTCGGCGGCCAGGATGAGGTAGGCCAGGAGGCTGCCCCGGAACGGCACGCGGAAGTAGAAGATCGCCACCAGCCAGGCCAGGGCGGCGCCGAGCAGCCCGCTGAGCAGATAGGCGGTTGTCTTACCGAGCAGATACTCCGCCCCGCGCACCGGCGTGGCGATGAGCCCCTCGAAGGATCCGGTCTCTTTCTCCCGCGCTAGCGCCAGGGCCAGCCCCAGGGCGGGCATCGAGAGGACGATGGCGCCCAGCCCTGGCACCATGCTCACCAGCGATTTGAGCGTCGGGTTGTAGCGAACCACGATCCGCGGATCCAACCCCCCCACGGCGCGGGCGGCTGCTGGTCGCTGCTGGGCGGCGAAGGCCGCGGTTCGCTGCTCCAATCCAGCGGCGGTCTGGCTGGCGGCGATGGGGTCGGCCCCATCCAGCGCCACCTGCACCTGGGCCGACCGTCCGGCCCGCACGTCCGCCTCGAAGCCCGGTGGAATCACCAACCCCGCGTCGATCTCCCCCGCCGCCAGCAGTTGGTCCAGTTCGGCCAGCGAGGCCACCTGCGCCCGGACACGGAGGTCGCCGTCGGCGGTCAGTGCGGCGACATACCGCCGCGAGAGCGGGGTTCGATCCATATCCAGCACCGCCAGGTCTACCTGCTCCACGTCGAAGGCGAAAATGTGGGAGAGCAAGAGAAGGAGGAACGCCGGGGAGACCGACACCAGGAAGAAGGTGCGGGGATCGCGCAAGATGTGGCGGAACTCCTTTCGTGTGATGGCCAGTGCTCGATGGATGGACATACGCGGGAGATTGTAACACGAGGGGGCGGGAATGCAAGGGGGGCGCGCGGTTGCGGGAAAAGCAAGTCCGTTGTAAAATACCTGTTGTTTGACCGATTCCACACCAATCCGCACCCGAGGAGGAAACGCGATGCCAACTCGGAAGAGGCAACTGCCCGAGATCCCCCCGGAACTGGTCGGCACTGTCCATGTCACCCCCCTCGACCGCATCTACAACTGGGCACGCAAGCGATCGCTGTGGCCGATGTTCTTCGGGCTGGCCTGCTGCGCCTTCGAGATGGTGGGCACCTTCGCCGCCCGCTTCGACCCCTCCCGCTTCGGGATGGAGATCATGCGGGCCAGCCCTCGTCAGGCGGACCTGTTGATCGTCAACGGCACGGTGACGAAGAAGATGGTCCCCCAGGTGATCCGCCTCTACAACCAGCTCCCGGAGCCCAAGTACGTCCTCGTGATGGGGGCCTGCGCCATCTCCGGCGGCCCGTTCAAAGAGGGGTACAACGTCGTCTCCGGGATCGACAAATTCATCCCGGTGGACGTCTACATCCCCGGCTGTCCTCCCCGGCCCGAGGCCCTCATCCACGGCTTCCTCACCATCCACGCGCGAATGGAGCGGGAGTCGATCCGGGACCTGCGCTGGTATCGCAAGGGCGAGGAGGTGGATACGAGCGTACCCGTGCCAGAACTGGGGCCGGATTTGATCGACTGGCGGCTCACTGAGCAGCTCGAGGCATCCCAACCAGAACCTGTCGAGTGAGGATGACCATGTCCACAGAAGTCGCACCCGAACCCGCAGACCTGTTGACCTGCCTGCAGGAGCGGTTCCCCGGGGCGGTGGAGCCCGCCCCCGAGCCGTATGAAGGGCTGATCGTCGACCGTGACCGGCTGGTCGAGGTCGCTACCTTCCTGCGCGATGAGATGGGGTACGCCTACCTCTCCGACGTCGTCGGGGTGGACTATCCGGAGGAGGTCAACGGCCTCCCGCCCCGCTTCGAGGTGGTCTACCACCTCTTCCAGCCCACGGGCGGGCCGCTGACCCTCCACGTCCACGCCGACCGGGAGAACCCCGTGGTCCCTTCCCTGGTCTCCGTCTTCCCCTCGGCCAACTTTCAGGAGCGGGAGGCGTGGGACCTGGTGGGGATCCGCTTCGAAGGCCATCCCGATCTGCGCCGGATCCTCCTCTGGGAGGGGTTCGACGGTCACCCGCTGCGCAAGGACTGGCACGAGGTCTACTACGAGGAAGAGAAAAAGCCCTTCAGCAGCCGGTGGCCTGAGGGGCATCCGGTGATGGCCGAGAGCCGGGCCCCGCTGGGGCGCAACCTCCGCTACCCGCCTGGCTGGTCGGCGGAGGACTGGCGGCCCACGGCCGACCCGTGGGGGTACCGTCCCCACGACGAGGTGGCGGAGCAGAAGAACCCCGCGATGCCGGTGGACCGGGTCGTGCTCAATATGGGCCCCCACCACCCCAGCACCCACGGCGTCCTTCGGCTGCTGGCTACCCTGGAGGGAGAGCGCATCCAGAAACTGGAGCCTATCGTCGGCTTCCTCCATCGGTGCCACGAGAAGATCGGCGAGCGGAACACGTGGCTGGGCAACATCCCCTACACCGACCGGCTGGACTACGTCTGCTCGATGACCAACAACTGGCCCTACGTACTCGCCGTGGAGAAACTGATGGGCGTGGAGGTCCCCGAGCGGGCGGAGTACATCCGGGTCATCATGGGCGAGTTCACCCGCTTCCTCAACCACGCCGTCTCCGTCGGCTTCATGTGCAACGACCTGGGCATCTACTTCACGGTGATGCTCTACGCGCTGGAGGAGCGTGAGTTTATCCTCGACCTGTTCGAGATGACCGCTGGCTCGCGGATGATGTGCAACTACATGCGGTTCGGCGGCGTGGCGCACGACATGACCGAGGAAGCGGTCGATCTGGCCCGTGAGTTGGCCTTCGAGCGGCTCCCCCGGTTTGTGGACAAGGTGGACGCCTACCTCACCGAGAACGAGATCTTCCGCGCCCGTACGGTCGGCGTGGGGGTGCTGCCGCCGGATCAGGCCGTCGCCTACGGGTGCAGCGGGCCGCTCCTGCGCGGCTCCGGCGTCGCCTATGACATCCGCCGCGCCGATCCCTACTCCATCTACGACGAGTTCGACTTCGACGTCATCACCGCTCCCGACGGCGACGCCTACAGCCGGTATCTGGTCCGCCTGGGCGAGATGCGGGAGAGCCTGCGCATCCTCCAGCAGGCCCTCAACCGGCTGCCGGACGGGCCGGTGATGGCGGGCAAGAAGAAGGCCACCGTCAAGGTGCCGGCCGGGGAGTCCTACGGACGGATCGAGGCGCCGAAGGGCGAACTGGGCTTCTACGTCGTCTCCGACGGGGGTCCCAACCCCTACCGGTACCACATCCGTGCCCCCTCTTTCGTCAACCTCGGCGCGATGGGGGAGATGTGTCGCGGACATCTGATCGCCGATGTGGTCATCATCCTGGCCAGCGTTGACATCACGCTGGGGGAGGTGGATCGCTGATGTACGCCAGTCTACACCTACTCAAGTCGCTGGGAATCACTATCCGTCGGTTTGCAGAGACCTACATAGACGATCTGCGCTGGTTCTTCAAGGGGGGCTTCGGAGCCCGGTACACTCCGGAGGCCCTTCCGGTCCGACAGAGCCCCACCAAGAGCCGGGGCATCTTCACCGTCCAGTACCCGGCCGAGCGGCTCCCCCTCCCCGAGCGGTTCCGCGGCTTTCCTTTCCTGATCTACGATGACGATACGGGGAAGCTCCGCTGCACCGCCTGCGGGACATGCGCCCGGGTCTGCCCGCCCCAGTGCATCTGGATCGTCCGCGCGTCCGACCCCGAGACGGGGAAGCCGCTGCGGGAGCCAGCGGAGTTCTACGTGGACATCAGCATCTGTATGCAGTGCGGTTTCTGCGCCGAGTTCTGTCCCTTCGACGCCATCAAGATGGGGCACGAGATCGAGATCGCGGCCTACGATCGGGAGAAGGATCTCCTCCTGGACCTGGAGCGATTGCGCAAGCCGCTTTCCTACCATGCCCAGATCCACCCGACGGAGTACGCAGCCGAGCAGGAGAAGAAGCAGGCCAAAGCGGCTAGGGCCAAGAAGGGGTAAGTCGAAAACGGGAGCATTGGGGAACCTGGAACCCGGCAGCCTGAGGCTGGGGGTTCCAGGTTCTTTATCAACCATAGAGGCGCAGAGATTCCTCTGTGTTCTCTGTGACTCTGTGGTAAA
>CAZOLN010000087.1:0-12079 GCA_964580565.1 uncultured Anaerolineales bacterium | reverse complement strand
GGATCTCGTCCAGGTCCTCCGAGATCAGCAACACCGCCGCCCCCCTCGCCCGCTGCGCGAGCAACTGCTGCCGCACGTACTCCGTCGCCCCCACGTCCAGCCCGCGGGTCGGCTGGGAGGCCAACACCACCTTGGGATCGCGGGAGAGGACGCGGGCCAGGATCAGTTTCTGGAGGTTGCCTCCGGAGAGCGTCCGCGCCCGGTCGGTGGGGCGGGCCTTGATCTGGAACCGCTGGATGAGTTCCTCGGCATGCCGCCGGATCGCCTCCCGATCCAGCATCCCCCCTCGGGTAAACTCCTCCAAATACTCCAGCGCCAGGTTCTCCGCCACGCTCAACTCACCCACCACCCCGGCGTGCCGGTCCTCAGGGATGCGCCCCACCCCAGCGGCGGTGAACTCAGCGGGCGTCGCCCCGGTCAGTTCCTTCCCATCCACCAGGATGCGGCCCGAGGTGGGGCGGCGCACGCCGGAGAGCACCTCCGCCAGTTCCTTCTGACCGTTCCCCCCACCCCGGCGATGCCCAACACCTCCCCGGCGTGGACCACCAGGGAGATCTCCTTCAGGGCGGGGAGGCCCTGGTCGTCATCGGCGCAGATCCGCTCGATCTGGAGAAGCGGCCGCTCCCCGACCGTTCGCTCCTCGCGGCGGACGCCGAAGGTCTCCCGGCCGACCATCATCCGGGCCAGGTCCCGCTCGTTCGTCTTCTGCGTCTCCACCGTGCCGACGACCCGCCCGTCCCGCAACACGGTGACCCGGTCGCTGATCCGCATCACCTCTTCCAGTTTGTGGGTGATGAAAATGACCGAGAGCCCTCCGGCCCGAAGCCGCTCCAAGGTCTCAAAGAGGGCGTCGATCTCCTGAGGGACGAGGACAGCCGTCGGCTCGTCCAGGATCAGCACCCGGGCCTCGCGGTAGAGCGCTTTGAGGATCTCGACCCGCTGGCGCTGACCGACGGAGAGATGGCGGACCATCGCCGAGGGGTCGACCTCCAGGCCGAAACGCTTCGCCGCTTCGGCCACCTTCCGCTCGATGGTCGCCCTGTCCAACACGAAACCGTCGGTGAAGCCCAACACCACGTTCTCAGCCACAGTCAGCGGGGGGACGAGGGCGAAGTGCTGGGTGACCATGCCGATGCCCAGCGCGATGGCGTCCTTGGGGGAATTGATGCGCGCAGGCCCCCCTTCTACCAGGATCTCCCCCTCGTCGGCCCGATAGAGGCCGTAGAGGATGCGCATCAGGGTCGTCTTCCCGGCCCCGTTCTCGCCCAGCAGGGCGTGGATCTCCCCCTCGCGCAGGTTGAAGTCGATATGGTCGTTGGCCACCACCGGCCCGAACCGCTTGGTGATCCCCCGCATCTGGACGATGTCCATACCGCCTCCTCCGATGGGGCCCCTCTCCCCTCGCCGGGGGAGAGGGGCCCTGCGTTCACACAGGGGAACTACTGAGCGCCGGCCGGCGTGGCCTCGTCGATCGGGACGCGGAACAGGCCCTGCTTGATCTCCTGCTCCCGCTGCTGAACCAGCGCGAGGATGTCGGCCGGGATCTTCTCATCCATCCCGTGGAAGGGGGCCAGGTAGGCACCGCCCTTCGCCATCATGCTGAAGTCCTTCAGGTCCATCGCGGTGTAGGAACCGGCCTCGACCTGCCGGATGATGTACTGGACCGTCGGCCGCATGTCCCAGACCGGGCCGGTGAGGACGTGACCGGGCCCCAGTTCGTACTGGTCGCTCATGTTGCCGAAGGCGTACAGGCCGTGCTCCACGGCCGCCTCGATGACGCCGAACCGCTCAGCGAAGAGGAGATCGGCTCCGGCGTCGATCTGGGCCAGGGCCGCCTCCTTCGCCGCCGGCGGGTCGAACCAGCTGTTGATGAAGGTCACCAGCACCTCGGCGTCGGGGTTGACCTCCTTCACGCCGTAGACGAAGGCGTTGACGATCCGGTTGACCTCCGGGACGGGGTAGCCGCCCACCACGCCGATGACGTTGGACTCGGTCACGCCGCCGGCGATGAGGCCGCACAGATAGGCCGGCTCATGGATCCAGTTGTCGAAGACCGACAGGTTGGGGTCGGCCGGGCCGAGGCCGGAGCCGAAGACGAAAGCGATGTCCGGATACTCGGCAGCCACCCGCCGGACCGCCTCCTCGTTGCCGAAGGCGTCGCCAAAGATGGCGGCCGGCTTCTTCGTCTCGGCGATCTCCCGGAGCACCCGCTCCATGTCCCCAGCGTAGCCGATGTCGTCGGTCCACTCGTACCGGATCTGGCCCGCGTCCGCCGCCTCCTGGAGCGCGGCGTGGATCACGCCGTCCCACGGATCCTCAATGGGCGTGGCGAAAGCGGCGTAGAACAGGGGGACCTCCTCGGCCTCCTCGGTGGCCTCCGGCGTGGGGGATGGGCCACACTGAACGACCGCCAGCGCCAGCAAGAGGACAACCGCCAGCAAACTGAGACGCCTCAGGGACACTTTTCACCTCTCTCCATTACTTGCTGGGAATGGGTCCGTAAGCCACATAATACACTGAATCGCTTGCCCTTCTCCCCCCTTGCAACACCTCCTTCCAGTGTGGTCCTACCCTTTCTCCTTCCGTTCCTTTAACGCTGCAGCGACCTTGCGACGGGTCGCCGGCAGGTCGTAGATCCGCACCCCCACCGCGTCGTAGATGGCGTTGGTGATCGCCGGCGCCGTCGCCAGGGACGGGCCCTCCGCGAACCCCTTCGCCCCCCGTGGACCCTGGGGATGGGGAACTTCCACCAAGATCGGAATGACCTTGGGGGTGAAGTCGGCTGTGGGAACGCCACACTTGCGCAGCGAGTCGGTGAGGTTGATCCCCTCCTCGACGACGAACTCCTCGGTCAGGGCGTAGCCGATCCCCATCATCACCCCGCCGTGGATCTGTCCCTCGACCGCGCCCCGGTTGATGACCTTGCCCAGGTCGTGGGCGGCGATGACCGCCAGCACGCGGACCTCCCCCGTCTTTTCGTCCACTTCGACCACCGCCACGTGGGTCCCATAGGCGTAGCACCAGTGGGTGGGACGGGATTCGAAGTCCGGCTTCCCGTAATGGCTGGGCTCCTCCAGCAGCGGCGCGGAGGGGGGCGTCTTGTACCGCTTCTCCACCGCGATCCGCTCCCCCAGGTCGGACATGGGCATCTTCCGCCCGGAGACCTCGTCCACCAAATACGGCCCCTCGATGCGGATGTGGGAGGGTTCGGTGTCCAGCACCTCCGCCGCCCGGGCTGCGACCTCCTCCTTCAGGGCGCGGCAGGCCGTCAGGAGCGCGTTGCCGGTCATAAAGGTCTGGCGGGATGCGGTGGTGGAGCCCGTGGGCGGGGTCACCGCCGTGTCCGGCCAGACGATCTCCACCCGGTCCACCGGCACGCCCAGTTCCTCCGCGGCCAGCCGGACCAGCCCGGCGCGGGCGCCCTGCCCGTACTCGTGCTGGCTGGTGAGGATGCGGACACGCCCGGAGGCGTCCAGTTCGGCGACGGCCCCCGCGCTCTCCGGGAAGCCGTGGCCGAAGCCGATGTTCTTCACCGCCGAGGCGACGCCGATGCCGATCCGCTTCCCCGGGCCTGGCTCGGGGATGTCCAGTTTCTTCAGCGCTTCACGGGCGGCCTCGATGGTGGGCTTGATCCCCACCACGCCCTCCTCCAAAACGTGGTCGGCCACGGTGGGCAGCCCCACGTCGAGACCGTTGATCAGCCGGATCTCGAAGGGGTCCTTCCCCAACTTCCGCGCGATCTCGTCCAGGTTGCTCTCCAGCGCGAAGGCGACCTGGTTGACGCCGAAGCCGCGCATCGCGCCGCAGGGGACGTTGTTGGTGTACCAGGCCCACCCTTCCAGTTTGACGTTGGGGATGTAGTAGGGGCCACCGGCGAAGACCAGGGTGTTTTCCAGCACGTCGACGCTGAGGGAGGCATAGGCTCCGCCGTCGAGGACGATCTCCGCCTCCAGCGCCAACAGCCGCCCGTCGGCGTCCGCCCCGGTCTTGAACCACATCTTGGCCGGGTGGCGCTTGGGATGGGTCCGCAGCGACTCCTCCCGCGTGAGGGTGATCTTCACCGGTCGCTTAGAGAGAAGCGCGCCCAGGGCCAGGTACTGGTAGATGAGGATGTCCTCCTTGCCGCCAAACGCCCCGCCCATCGGCATCTGGATGATGCGGATCTTCTCCTCGGGCAGGGCCAGGATGCGGGACAGTTGCTTCCGGTCGTCGAAGGCGGTCTGCGTCCCCATCTTGAGGGTGACGCCGCCGTCGGAGTCCGGAATCCCCACGCCGGACTCCGGCTCCATAAAGGCGTGCTCGATGCGGGGGGTGGTGTAGGTGTGCTCGACGACCACGGCGCACTCCTCGAAGGCCGCCTCCACGTCCCCGCGGACGATGCGGGCGTGATGGATCAGGTTGCCCTTCTCGTGGACGAGAGGAGCATCCGGCCGGGCCGCCTCCTCGGGGGTGAAGACCGTCGGGAGCGGGCGGTACTCCACCTTGATCTTCTTCACCGCCTCCTCGGCGATCTCGGGGGTCTCGGCGAAGACGGCGGCTACCGAATCGCCGATGAAGCGGACCTTGTCCTCGGCGATGGCGGGCTGGTCCAACTCCAGCAGGCCGGCCCGGTTCTCGCCGGGGATGTCCTTGGCGGTGACCACCAGGGCGACCCCCTCCATCGCCTCCGCCTCGGAGGTGTCGATGCTGGCGATCTCGGCGTGGGGGTACTCGCTCCAGAGGATCTTGCCGTAGAGCATCCCCGGAAGCCGAAGGTCGTCGCTGAACCGGGTGGTGCCGGTGACCAGCCCGAGCGCATCCTTGCGCAGGCGGGGTAGGTCGGCATCCTCCTTGGCCAGCACCTCCTCTGGATCGACCGCCTGCACCCCGGCCGCCAGCCGCTCGGCGGCGTCCTGAATGGCGGCGATGATGTTGACGTAGCCGGTGCAGCGGCAGAGGTTCCGATTGCGGGTGAGCGCTTTCTTGATGTCCTCTTCGGTGGGGTTGGGGTTCTCATCCAAGAGGGCCTTGGCCGTCATCAGCATGCCGGGGGTGCAGAAGCCACACTGCACCGCGCCCCGCTCGATGAAGGCCGCCTGGAGGGGGTGGAGTTTCCCCTCGGGGGCCAGCCCTTCAACGGTGATGACCTCTGCACCGGCGAGGCGGGGGGAGTCCATCTTCACCAGACAGGAACGGGTCGCCTTCCCGTTCAGGATGACGGTGCAGGCACCGCAGTGACCGGTGGAGCAGCCGTTCTTGGGCCCGGTCAGGCCCAGCCGTTCACGGAGGAAGCGGAGCAGGGTCATATCGGGGGGGACGTCGGCCTGGACGGGCTGCCCGTTCACCGTGAACTCTACATGAATAGAATCCGCCATGCTTCCTCCTACAATCGGGGTGCCCTTGGGCGCCCAGGTGGCATGGGCGTCCTTCAGCAGCGGACTTTAAGGCTCTTCTAAAGTAAAGAGCAAGTATACCCTCTACATCAGGAATGTCAAATCATCTCCCGACGATCCGGTGGGAGGGGAGGTACAAAAAACCGATCCCCCTTGTGGCGAATCGGCCTGCCACAAGGGGGTCGGCGCGAAGACAGGTCCACTACTCGCTCCGCTTGCCGGGGACGATGTAGACCTCCTGCTTGTAGGGCTTGACCTGCTCGGCCACCATATCCTTCAGGATGTTGCCGGAGACGTGCATGATGGTATCGTTGAAGTCGATGTCCTTCCCCATCCCGGCCAGGCACGGGTAATGGTGGTGGAGCATCCCCGCCTTGAACTCCGCCTCATCGGCGGAGATCCCCACCAGCCCCTCGGCCACATACCGGGCGCAGCCACAGACGGCGTCCCGTACCACCTCCACCGCGACGACCGCCCGCGTCTCGGGATCCACCGCGATGCGGAACTCGGGCTTGCCGAAGTAGCGGGCGAACTCGGCGATGAGAGGGTCGTCGTAGTCGATGCGGTGGCGGCGGACGTTGTAGTGGGTCTCGGTGAGGGAGCAGAGCGGCTTGGGGGTGACGCAGACCACGCCCATCTCCTCCAGCCACCCGCGCAGTTGCCGGGCCAGGCCCCTGGGCAGCCACTCCTCCCGATCCACCGGCGCGATGACCGCCCGCGCCCCGGTCGCCTTGACCACCTCCGGCACCAGTTCCGCCACCCCCTTGTGCTCGCCGAAGGCCAGCACCAGGTCGGCGGGCGGAAGGCCGCCGGGCAGGAAATCCTCCGGATAGTCGATGACCAGCGGATAGACCGAGGGGGCCTTCCAGACCTCGATCTGCCAGTGGTCCGGCCCGTGGGCCCGCAGGTTGTCCACGTGCCGCTGGCCGTACTCGCCGGTGATAATGGCCAGGATTCGCATCTCATTCCCCCTCGTCTAGCAGCCGCCGCTCTCCCTCCAGCGCGCGGATCTCGGTCACGTCCTGGACCACCTCCAGCGTTCCTTTGTACTCTCCCTTCTCGTCCCGGACGGCGAAGTACCGAATGTGGATGAACCGGCCCCCCATCTGGATCCAGAACTCGGCCACGTCCCGCTTCCCCGCCCGGAAGTCGTCCAGGATACGCTGGACCCGATGGACGCTGGCGGGGGGGTGGCACTTCTGCACCTTCCGCCCGATGACCGCCGGAGTGCGGTGGAAGATCCGCTCCTGGGCGCGGTTGAAGTATCGGACCGTGTCCTCCGCATCCACGAAACTGATCTCGACCGGGAGGTGGTTCAGGAGCAGGTTGAGCTGCTTCGGCGTAAGCGCCCCCACATCCAGGGGAAGCAGCCCCTTGACCACCGCCTCCTTCGGTGCCTCGACCGCTTTGGGCGGCGTCGGCTCCGGCAACTCCGTCCCGGCAGGGGGCCAGCGGTCGCCCGGCTCCACGTAGCAGTAGCCGATCTCCGGCTCCTGGGCGCGGACCTCCAGCCACTCCTCCGGCGTGAGGAGGTCGAGGGCGGTCGGGAACAGAATCTGCTCTTCTTTAAAGAACATCTCCCGAACGGCGTGGGCCATCTGGCCGAAGACCTCCTCCACCCGGGCGAGGAACCCTTCGGGGTCGTCCCCCGGGCCCGCCGCCAGGAGCCCATCCATTTCCTTCCACCATGCCCGGATGTCGTCGTGGATGGCCCACATCACCGCCGAGGGGCCGGTGAAGCCGTGTCGCTCCAGGTAGGGGAACAGGATGTTCTCCTTGCGGAGGTAGTGCTTCTCGTATTCCCGCATCCGCCGGAGCCGCTCCCGCGCCTCGGCCGCGTGGGCCTCGTCCGGCGCGGCCTTCAGCGCTTCGACCGCCGCCTCCAGTTCGTCCAGCACCTTCGCCGCCGCCTCGTTCTCCGCCCGGAAGGTGTGGATGGGGTGGCCGGGCAGGCTCTCCGGGTGCTTCTGGGCCTCCAGCGACTCACGGAAGACCAGCGCGTGGACGTCGCAGAGCCGCTTGATCTCCATCTCCGGCAGCCCCTCCTCGATGAGGGCCTGCTCGATCTCGGCCACCTCCTTCGCCCCCACGTCGCGCAGCAACGCCGCGAACTCCTCCTTCACCTCCTCGACGGTCTTCCCCTCGTGCAGTTGCCGAATCAAGCCTTTCAGCAGTTCCTTTCTCTTCTCACTGTTGTCGATATACTCACTCATATCCCTTCCTCAACTCCCTTGCTTCCCTGCTTCACTATACACACCTTCTCCGCCACCTCTCCTCCGAAGAAGTACCCCGACCCGCCCTCGGCGACGACCTGCATCATCCTCGGGCCGTCCAGAACGCGGATGCCCCCCAGCACATCCACGCCGTGCTCGAAGAAGGGCGGGGGCCAGGGGCTGGCGGTGGGTCCTGCCAGGACGACCCGCCGCGCCTCCGACGCTGCCTCCAAAAGGCCGTCGATCCCTCCCTCCACCAGGGCCGATCCGGTGATGACCACCACACTGGCCTGGGAGAGCACCCGTTCCGCCTCCGCGGGCGGCCGCCAGAAGGGCAACTCGTCCGGCTTCAGGGCCTCCCGGTGCTGGTCCACCACCCACAGATCGGCCACCTTCCCCTTCAACGCCTTGATGAAGGGAATAAAAGCCCCTACCATCGCCACGCGGTCGTCGGGTCGAACCCCGGCCGCCTCCAGCGCGTCCATACCCGGGAACAGCCGCCCTCCGGGGACGCCGAACCGGTCCATCGCCAGGGCGGAGAGCGCGTTCAGCACCGCCACCCCCACCGACCGGCGAAGGGGTTGGGGGGCGAGGGCGTACTCCGCCAACGCCCACGCATCCCGCCCGGCCAGGCGGCCCGACGGGGGCGCAGCGGCGGCCGAACGGGGGCAACAGACGGTGTCGGTGAGACCCCGCGGGGTGAACGCCACGCCGACGTGTCCGCTCCCCAACTGAGCCGCTGTGTAGAAGACGCCGATGTGCACCCTCTCCACAACGGGGCGCTCCTCATCCAACACCCGCCCCAGGTCCGCAGCCCACGACTCGACCACGCTCATCGCGCCCTTTCCCTCTCCAGGCTCGGCACCCTCGCCAGGTAGCCCCCCAGGAAGACCGCCAGCGCCACCAGGAAGAGGGCGATCCCCGCGTCGATGAAGGGAAGGGTCCAGGTGGAATCCTCCCCCGGCAGACGGAGCATATAGAACTGGACGAAGACGAAGGCCAGGCTCGATCCCGCCAGCACCCCCCAGCCGACCAACTGACGCAGCCATCCCTGCACGTGGAGCCGGTCCACCACCAGGAAGAGGGCGATGACCGCCGAGAGGGTCGCCAAGACATGCCAGTGGCCCACAGCGATGGCCCGCTCCACCTCCAGGTAGGCGGGCTGCCGGTAAGTTTCCAGGTTGAAGGCGACGGAGAGGCCCGGCGCGGTGACGACGACGTTGACGAAGAGGAGTTCGAAGAGGATGCCGAAGCGGATGGGATCGCCCAGCAGCGCCCGCAGCCAACCGCTCCCCTCCACCCGCCGTTCCCGCGTCAGACGGGCCATCCCCTGGACGGCGACGATGGCCCCGCCGATGAGGAGCAGGAAGACGCCCACGTTGATGATCTTGTGGGCGAACTCGAAGACCATCACGCTCCAGGTAGCGAAGGTGGCCACCGCACCGCCGACGATGGTGAGCCACATCGCCACCTTGTACGGGGTTCCATCCAACCGGAACGTCCGCCCGACGATGATGAGGATCACGATGTCGATGAGCATCAGCATCGCATGCAGGTGGGCGACGATCGCCTTCTGGCCCAACGTCTGCTCCAGACGGACCACGTCCTCGGCCAGGAAGGCCTCGAAGCCGTTGCCGAAGAAGGAGGCCGTCGCGCCGCCGATGGCCGCGGTGATCAGGGTGTAGACCACCGTCAGCCAAAGGGCCCACCGCTCCACGGCCGGACCGTCACCCGCTGCCTTCCAGGGCACCAGACCTGCCGCCAGCACCGCTCCGGCGTAGAAGACCAGGCTCAGCCCCACCAGGAAGAGCCCGTGGGCGATCCAGCCGCCGCCCAGGTAGGCGAAGCCGATCCCGCCGAGACTGGTGAGCATATAGCCCGCCGTGACGGTGGAGCGGACCAGGCCGGCCTTCCGCTCCGACAACGGGAACAGATCCAGGAGAAAATATACCAGCGCGGCGACGAAGGGGATCGCCAGAGCGTGGTAGAGCATGATGATGCGGCCCACCCGCCCCGCCTCGTCCAGCCCCAGCCAGGCCGCTACCCCCAATCCGGCCAACGGACCGGTGCCGGAGAGGGGGCTCAGGAGAGCCACCAGCGCCACGTCCCATACGGTGGCGATGAGGAGGTGTTTTTTGGTCGAATCCATAGGTTTTTGCCTTTCTTTTCCCGTGTTTCGGTGATCCGTGAGGGAGGGTGCGGGGACGAGGGGAACCCCGATCCCCGCACCCCCGCGTCGTTCTCTACGCCGCGGCCGCCTCCGCCTCGGCCTTGCGCCCCGCCCACCGCTCCGGCAGGACCAGGCTGAGCACGTTCTGCCAGCCCAGCGTGCCGACGATGTTGACCAGGAAAGCGACGAAGCCGATCGTCATCACCAGCGCGCCGACCAGCGCGACCCACAGGTAGGGCTGGTAGGGATGGGGGGAGGGGTAGATCATCCGGCGGAGCATCCCCCGCGATCCCGCCATCCCCATCACGTAGGCCATCACCACCGAGCCGACGATCCAGCCCCAGAAGTGGAGGTTCACCAACCGCTGGCTGCGGATCTCCAGTTTGGTCAGCAGCGGGATCAGGGCGTAGATGACGGCGAACAGGAGCATCCCCACGCCGGTCAGGAGCAGCGTGTGGGCGTGCAGCGCGGCGACCCACTGGGTGTTGTGGAAGACCACGTTCAGCCCCACGTTGGCCTGGATCAACCCGGCGGTGCCGCCCATCACGAAGCCGAAGATGGAACCCAGGATGAACTTCAGCGCCGGGGTGAACTTGACCGGCCGGGCCAGCCAGATGGTCATCAGCGAGGCGAAGATGGTGAGGCCCATCGTGAAGAACTCGCCCCAGGTGATGAACTGGCCGGAGATGATCCGCATCGCCAACGGCTGGGCCTGGTCACCCAGGAGGTGGTGGCTCCAGACGCCCATCGAGACCAAGAGGTCCACCATGATCACCGTCCGCACCACCGACTCCCCGAACAGTTTCCGCCCCGTCAGGAGCGGGATGAGGAGGTACCAGACCCCCGCCGTATACATCAGGGCGTTTCCGTCGGCGACCATGTCGAGGCCCCACCAGAACCAGTTCTTGTAGACGAGGGCGTCGATCGCGGCCGGGTCGAGCATCCGCCCGAAGACCGCCGCCAGGCCGTAGACCAGGATCAGCACCCCGGCGGTCAGAAGGACCACGGCGTTGATCACGGTGTCGATCGACCCCCGACCCACAGCGACGATGAAGACCGGCATCCCGTTGTAGTCCAGGTTGGGCGCGCTCTTGTCCTCCTTCCCCAGCCACTTCATCAGGCGGGAGATGCCGAAGGCAGCGCGGAGGAACTGCCAGAAGGTGTAGGAGCCGGGGTTGGTCTTGGAAAGGACGGTGCTGAAGGTGTTGTAGGAGAAGAGCAGGATGTTCACCATCACGATGGCCGCGCCCACCATAAAAGTGATCGCCCCCCAGAGGGGCACCCGGTCGAAGTAGACGGGGAGGGGCCAATAGAGCGTGTAGAGGGCGTTGAACAGGCCGAAGAAGCCGGAGAGCCAGCAGATGAGGACGCCGGCGATCTGCAGCCAGAAGTTGACCGGCACCAGTTTCTTGTGCTTGATCTCCTTGTCGAGGAGATAGGGGACCAGGAAATAAAAGGCACCCATAATGGCCATATAGACGAAGCCGTAGATGCCGACGACCGGATGCACCGTCAGCATCCCGTAGAACAGTTCCGCCTGGGTCGGCTCGTGGGCGACGGGGCGGATCGTGTTGAGGGCCGATTCGAAACCGTGCAGGGCCTCGGGGGTCGCCAGTTGGGCACGCATCAGGGTGCCCTCAAAGCCGGACATCGCCAAGAAGATCAATGCAGCTACGGCGAACCGCAGCGTCCACTTCTCCATCCAACCGATCCGAGTCATCGGGAACCTCCTCTACGGAACCACGTGGATGACACCCTCGTAGTACATCTCCGGGTGCCGAGGGCCTGAGTATTCGGTCGAGCGCACATCGTACACGCCGGGCTCGTCGAACTTCCAGACGATCCGGTTCTCGTGCCCGGGGATCACCTGCATCTGGAAGACCATCGTGCCGTCCTTGCGGAAGACGCCGAACCCGTAGGTCACATCCTCCGACGTGGCGATGAACTCCACGAACTCCCCCACTTTGACCTCGATGCCGTCGGGCGGGAAATGGATCTCGTAGTCCTCGAACTCAAGGCGGAACTGCTGTGAGGGGGTCGGATGGGACCAGAGGAGCCATTGCTGCCAGGGGACGATGGGGGATAGGGTGACGGCGTTGAAGACGAGGAAGACGGCGACCAGCACACCCAGCCAGATCTTTTCTTCCCTGTCCATCGCTACTCCTCCTTCTGCCGGACCGCGCCGGCGAACCACAGCATAAACGCCGCTGCGGCCACGACGAACGCTGTGTAGCCCCACCACACTATGTCTGTGATATACATCGCGCTCCCTCCTTCCAATAGGTTTGTGGAAACTCCGGGGCCTCCAGCCCCTTTCCCCTACA
>CAZOLN010000086.1:1571-12371 GCA_964580565.1 uncultured Anaerolineales bacterium | reverse complement strand
AAGAAGATGCAGCGGGTCCAGGAGCGGCTCCGCCGCGAGCAGCGGGAACTGGCGGAGGATCAGGCGGAACTGGAGGCCCGCAAGCGGGAGGAACTGCTCACCCTGGGTGAATCTGCCCTCGGCTTCCTCACCGGCCGCCGGTCCCGCGTCCTCTCCACCGCCAGCCGGAAGCGACGCCTCACCAAGCAGGCCGAGGCGGACGTGCGGGAGTCGGAAGAGGCGATCAAGGATCTGGAGGCCCAGTTGAAAACGCTGGCGGAGGCGTGGCAGGAGGAGGTGGAGGAGATCAACGACCGCTGGGCGGCGACGCTGGAGGAGATCGAGGTGGTGGAGGTGGCCCCGCGTCGGCGGGACGTGGTGGTGGATTACTGCGGCCTGGCCTGGGTGCCGGAGTGGGAGGTGGAGACGGAGGACGGCGGACAGGTGCGGTTGGCAGCGGTTGAGGGGAAGGAGTAGGGGGGACCGATTCGTCATCCCGTCGTGATCCCGGCGGAGGGGAGCGGTGCGGGTTTACCTCCACAGCCTGGGTTGTCGACTGAACTGGAGCGAGATCGAAGCGATGGCGCGGCGGCTGACGACGGCGGGCCACGTCCTGGTGGACGAGCCGGCCCAGGCCGATGTCTGCATCGTCAACACCTGCGCCGTCACCGCCGAGGCGGAGCGGAAGACCCGTCACACGATCCGTGCCCTCTATCGGGCCAACCCCCAGGCCCGCATCGCCGTGGTCGGTTGCGCTGCCACCCTGTCGCCGGAGACCTTCGCCAGATTCCCCGGCGTGGCGTGGGTCGTGACCAACGAGGAAAAGGGGGAGATAGTAGATCGACTTTCGGTCCCTGAGGGGAGCGAGGAGGCGGAGAGGCAAGGGGGGTTGCGGACCCGCGCCTTCATTAAGGTGCAGGACGGTTGCGACAACCACTGTACCTACTGCGTCGTCCGAATCCTGCGCGGGCCGGGCCGCAGCCGCCCTCTGGAGGAGGTACTCCCCGAGGTACAGGAGCGGGTCGAGGAGGGCTATCAGGAGGTCGTGGTCACGGGGGTCAACCTGGGCTCCTACGGGCGCGACCGGGGGATGGAGCGGGGGCTGTACCGGCTGATTGAGGCCGTCCTGGCCCACACCGACGTTCCTCGATTGCGGCTCTCGTCGGTGGAGCCGTGGGACCTGGACGAGACCTTCTTCCGCCTGTGGGAGAACCCCCGCCTCTGCCGCCAACTCCACCTGCCGCTGCAGGCTGGGTGTGACGCGACCCTGCGCCGGATGGGGCGGCCCATCACTACGGAGCAGTACGCTGCGCTGGTGGAAACGGCCCGTGCCGCCATCTCCGACCTGGCCCTGACCACCGACGTGATGGTCGGTTTCCCCGGCGAGGACGAAGGGGATTTCGTCGAGAGCCTGGCCTTCGTCGAGCGGATGGGGTTCGCCCGGCTCCACGTCTTCCCGTTCTCCCCCCGGCCGGGGACCCCCGCCGCGCGCCTGCCCGACCAGGTGCCGGTGTCCGTGCGGCGGGAGCGGGCCCGCCGGATGCGGGAGGTGGGCGACCGATTGGCCGAGACGTTCCAGCAGCGGTTCGTGGGCCGAGAGATGGAGGTCCTTTGGGAGCACCGCCGCGATGACGGTCTCTGGCACGGCCTGACCGACAACTACCTCCGTGTTGTCACCCTGTTCGGGGAGGGGCTGACCGGCCGTGTCGTGCGTACCCGGCTTGCGGCGCTGCACAGCGGCCTGTTCATCGGGGAGGTCGTCGAGTGAGCGATTGCATCTTCTGCCGCATCGTCCGGGGGGAGGCCCCGGCCCGGATCGTCTACCAGGACGAGGAGGTCACGGCGTTCCACGACCTCAACCCGCAGGCCCCGGTGCACGTGCTGATCGTGCCCAACCGACATATCGATGGCGTCGCGCAGGTGACGCCGGAGGATGAGGCGACGCTGGGGCGGCTGTTCACCGTAGCCCGGCAGATCGCGGAGGAGATGGGGGTCACCGAGGGCTATCGGCTGGTGGTCAACAGCGGCCCCCTGGCCGGGCAGTCGGTTTTTCACCTCCATCTACACCTCCTGGGCGGGCGATCTTTCCGGTGGCCGCCGGGATGAGCCCCCCTACCACCATCCTGAACTGCTGGATTTCCCCAGCCCCGCCGCACTGAACACACTGCGATCTTGGAACGTGCGGTACGTATTGGTGGAGACCGCCCCTCCGTACACCCAGGAAGCGGAAGCCTTGCTACAGCGCATCGAGGACGTCCCTTGCTTGCAAAAGGTCACCACTCAAGGTACTATAGAGGTGTACAAGTTAACATCCGCCCCGCCGTGCGGGTCCGGACATCCGTAAGCAGGATCTTGATCATCAGGGGGTGCAGGATGTTAGTTCGCGATCGGATGACGTCCAATCCCGTCACCGTCACGCCCGATACGAGTGTGAAGGAAGCGCTGGATTTGCTCCGCGGCAACCCCTTCCGACACCTCCCGGTCGTGGATGAGGAGGGGAGGCTCGTCGGCATCACCACGGAGAAGAGCCTGGTGTACGCCTCCCCTGCCTCCGACGTCTCGCTCAGTATTTTCGAGGTAAACTACCTGCTCTCGCGGATGAAGGTCGAGCAGGTGATGGCGAAGGAGGTGATCACCGTCCCGCCCGACCTGCCGCTGGAGGAGGCGGCCCGTGTGATGATCGACCATCAGATCGGCTGCTTGCCCGTGGTGGAGGAGGGCCGTCTGATCGGGATCATCAGCGACACGGACATCTTCCGGGTGTTCGTCGAGGGCCTGGGCGGAGGATACCCCAGCCTGCGCGTCACCATTGTCGTCCCGGAGCGGGTCGGTAGCCTGGCCCGTGTGGTGGACAGGATCGCGGAACTGGGAGGGAACATCCATTCGCTGGGGACCTTCTGGGGGGAGCGGCCGGAGGATCGGATCATCGCCTTCCGAGTGGAGCGGGTGGATCGGGAGGATCTCCTTCGCGCGTTGGACGAACTGGGGGTCCAGATCCGCCACGTCTGGGAGCCGGAGGGGACCCCCTCATCGCCTTGACAACCTTCTGGGCTGCCATTATAATGTGAGGCGTTCTATCTATCTTGCACGGGGAGGAGGTGAGAAAGGAAGTGACGCGCGTTGTTGCAGAGGAAGGCGAATCCATCGATTCTCTTCTGCGCCGGTTCAACAAGAAGGTGCAGAACGACCGCATTCTTTCAGAGATTCGTCGTCGTCGGTTCTACGAGCCGCCTACCGTGATCCGAAAGCGGAAGAAGGCGGCGAAGTTGCGCAAGAGCCGCCGGACCACGATGAAGTACCTCCGGCGGATCGGTGAACTGTAGCCGAGGGGGAACCCGTTGGGCCTGAAAGCCCAGTTGCAAGAGGATCTTAAGGAAGCCCTGCGCACGCGGGACGAGCGGCGCAAGGCGGTGATCCGAATGTGCCTGGCGGCCATTCAGTTGGCCGAGGTGGAGCACGGGGGGGAGTTGGACGAGGCTACCATTGTCTCCGTGCTCCAGAAAGAGGCCAGACGACGAAAAGAGACGATCGAAGAACTCCGAGGTGCCGATCGGCCGGAGCGACTGGCGGAGGAGGAAGCCGAACTGGCGATCCTGGAATCCTACCTGCCGCAGATGTTGACCCGCGAGGAGATCGCGGCCGAGGCCCGCGAGGTCATCGCCCAGGTCGGCGCTTCCAGCCTTCGAGACCTGGGCGCGGTGATGCGGGTGTTGATGCCCAAGATGAAAGGGCGGGCCGACGGGCGGTTGGTCAACGAGGTCGTGAGAGAACTCCTGTCCGACTAGGCGCTGCAGGCCGAGGGGCAGAAGCGACACGCACACAAGCAGGGGCGATCCGTCGGGTCGCCCCTGCGTTGCCTGCAAGGCCAAGGTGGATGGAAGCGTAGGACGGAGATGAGCCGTTTACCCCGGAAAGGAGCGTGGGCCTGGGCCCGGTTGGTGTTGGTAGCCGTGGGGCTGACCGTCGTCACCACGCTGATCCTTGCCTTTCCCCTTCTGCCCTCCCGGCGGCTGGTGTTGGAGGTTGGGGACGTCGCCCCTAGGGACATCCGCTCCCCCCGCCAGATCTCCTTCGAGAGCGCGATCCTTACCGCCGAGCAACGGCGCCGCGCGGAGGCGGCGGTGGAGCCGGTCTATACCCTCCCGGATGCCGAACTGGCCCGCGAGCAACTGAAGCGGGCCCGGCAGGTGCTGGACTACCTCACCTCCGTTCGGGCGGATCCCCATGCCACGCCCGCCCAGAAGCGGGCCTGGGTGCTGGCCGTGCCGGAACTCGCCGACTTTCCCCCCGCCGACGCCGATGCCCTTCTCGCCCTGCCCGACGAATCCTGGGGACGGGTGCAGTTGGAGGTGCTGGACATCATTGGCGAGGTGATGCGGCAGGGGGTGCGGGAGGATCAGGTGGAGGAAGCGCGGGAGAAGGTGGGCTCGCTGGTGGGGCTGGACCTCTCTGCGGAGGAGACCCGCGTGACGGTCGCTCTGGCCCAGCGTCTGATCGTCCCCAATTCCTTCTTCGACGCCGAGGCGACCCAGGCGGCGCGGGAGCAGGCCCGTGAGGAGGTGGGGCCAGCCCTCCGGTCCATCAAGGCCGGTGAGGTCATCGTCCGCGAGGGGGAGCAGGTCACAGCGCTGGACCTGGAGGCGCTTCAGGTGCTCGGCCTCCAGCAGTCCCGCACGAACTGGGCCGACATCGCCGGGAACGGCATCCTTGCCCTGCTGGGGGTTTCTCTCCTGGGGATCTATCTCGCTCGCTTCCAGCCGGACGTGTTGTGGGAGGGGCGGAAACTCTTGCTGCTCACCCTGCTCTTGGTCCTGTTCCTCCTTCTGGCCCGCCTGCTGGTTCCCGACCGAACGGTGTTGCGCTACCTCTTCCCCGCTCCGGCCCTGGGTATGCTGATCACGGCGACGCTCGGGCCGCAGACGAGCGTCATCGTCGGCCTCCTGATGGGCAGCGCGGTGGGGTTGATCGGCGACGGTTCGCTGGAACTGGCGACGTATGCCGTCGTCGGTGGATTGACGGCGACGCTGGCCCTGCGCCGGGTGGACCGGCTGGGCGTCCTCTTCCGTGGTGCCCTGTTCGTCTCCCTGGCCCACCTGGCGGTGCTTATGGGGTTCTATCTGCCACTGGAGGAGCGCAATCTGGTGGAGGTGGGCCTCCGTCTGCTGGTGGCGGCCACCAATGGGATCCTCTCCGCCAGTCTGGCCCTGGGCGGCCTGTTCATCATCGGCCCTCTCTTCGACATTATCACCACCTTCCGCCTGATCGAACTGAGCCGCCCGGACCACCCGTTGCTTCGGCGACTGCTGCAGGAGGCTCCAGGGACCTATCACCACTCCCTGATGGTCGCTAACCTGGCCGAGCAGGCGGCGGAGTTGATCGGAGCCGACCCGCTGTTGACCCGGGTGGGGGCCTACTACCACGACATCGGTAAGATCACCCGTCCCTATTTCTTCATCGAAAACCAGATGGGAGGGGTCAATCCGCACACCCGGTTGGATCCCTACACCAGCGCGGAGATCATCACCGGTCACGTGCAGGACGGGCTGGACCTGGCCCGTCGATACCGGTTGCCCGCCCGGGTGCGGGCCTTCATCGCGGAGCACCACGGCACCCGCCGGGCCAGTTTCCAGTACGAGCGGGCCCTGGAGTTGGTGGGGGATCCGGAGTTGGTCAACGAAGCCGATTTCCACCACCGAGGGCCCAAGCCCCAGAGCAAGGAGACGGCGCTGGTGATGCTGGCCGACTCCTGCGAGGCGGCGGTCCGTGCCCGCCAGCCCGAAACTCCCGAGGAAGTGGCGGCGATCGTGGATGAGGTGTTCGAGCAGATCCTGAAGTCCGGTCAGCTGGACGAGTGTCCGATCACGATGCGGGAACTGAAGCGGGTGCGGGATTCGTTTATCTCGACGCTGAAGGGGACCTTCCATCCCCGCATCCAGTATCCGAAGGCGACGGAGGGTGAGGCGTCGGATGGGGCGGATGAGGGGGATGTGGCAGGTGTAACGGGCGTTGCAAACGTGGCGGATGTGGAGGCAGGGGGTTCGGTGGTCCGGCCAGCGGATGAGTTATCCAGGGAGAGCGATGGCGGAACGGTATTGGATTGAGGTACATATCGAAGGGGATTGGCCTGTCGATGAAGAGATGTTGCGGCGGGCGGCCCTGGCGACGCTTCTTCACCAGAACGCCCCGTCCGTGGAGGTGGCGGTCGTCGTCACCGACGACGAGTCGCTTCGGGAGTTGAACCGCCGTTTCCGTGGGATAGACGCCCCTACCGATGTGCTGGCCTTTCCGGACGAGACGCGCGGGCCGTTCGTCGGCGCGCCGGGGTTCCCGCGTTACCTGGGGGACGTGGTGATCTCCTTCCCCCGGGCTCAGGAGCAGGCAGGGCAGGCGGGCCACCCGGTGGAGGCGGAACTGCAACTTCTGGTCGTCCACGGCGTGCTCCACCTGCTGGGGTACGACGACCAGTCGGAGCCGGAGCGGGCGAAGATGTGGGCCGCGCAGGAGGCCATTCTCAAAGCCCTGGGCGTCCAGGTCAATCTGCCGGACTGAGACGAATGCACAGCCGTAACCTACTGGAGAGTTTCCAGTATGCTTTCGCCGGCCTGAAATACGCTCTGCGTACCCAGCGGAACATCCGTATCCACCTTACCATCGCCGGTGCCGCTGTCGCACTGGGGCTGTGGCTACACCTGCCGCCCGGCCATTGGGCGATCCTGGTGTTGACCATCGGCTTCGTGCTGGTGGGGGAATTGCTCAACACCGTGGCGGAGACGCTGGTGGATCTGGCCAGTCCGGACTATCATCCCCTCGCCAAGGTCGCTAAAGACGTGACGGCGGGGGCGGTGCTGCTGGCCGCCTTTGTCTCCGTCGTCGTGGGCCTGCTGGTGCTGGGTCCGCCCCTTTGGACACGGCTCTTCGGAGGGCGTTGAGGTGGATCGACTGTAGGAGGAGGTGAATGGAACAAGGTGCACCGGTGTATCTGACCCGTGAAGGGATCGAGCGGTTGAGGAGAGAACTGGACGAGTTGGTCAACGTCCGTCGCCCCGCGCTGGCCGAGCGGCTGCGAAAGGCGATCCAGCAGGGGGACCTCTCGGAGAACGCGGATTACATCGCGGCCAAGGAGGAGCAGGGGTTCCTGGAGGGTCGGATCCAGGAGATCGAGGCCCTCTTGCGAAACGCCGTGGTCATTGAGGAGGAAGCGCCGACAGGGGAGGTCCGGCTGGGGAGTCGGGTGACCGTTGTCGAAGATGGGGAGGAGGAGCCGGAGACGTTCCGCTTGGTGGGTCCCGCCGAGGCCGACCCCACCAACGGCCGCATCTCCTACGAGTCCCCCCTGGGCCAGGCCCTCTTGGGGCACCGGGTCGGAGACGTGGTCGCTGTTGAGGCCCCCGCTGGCGTCCTCCGGTTCCGTATCTTGAGGATCGAGTAGTCGGGCACACGGCACACAAGCCCCTCGCCCCGCACCTCGCAACGGGTGCGGGGCGTTTGCTTAAAATTCGCGAAAACTCGCTTTCTGATCCTTGACAGGCTGCTAGTTTTATGTTATTCTTTATTAAGAATGAATTTCCAAAATCTTTCCCAAGAGGACCTATCCCGAATCGCGCAACGTCTGCGCGACCATGGATACCGGGTCACACCGCAGCGAATGGCGATCGTCGAAGCGCTCTACACGTCCTCCCACCCGACGGCGGAGGAGATTCACAGGCAGATCCGTGAGCGGTTCCCGATGGTGAGCCTGGCCACGGTGTACAAAACCCTTCGCATGCTGGTCGACCTGGGCATAGCGCGGGATGTGAGGGTGGGGGAGCGCAACCGGTTCGACGGCAACATCCAACCCCATGCCCACCTCATCTGCGTCCGGTGTGGGCAGATCGCGGACCTGCCGATCGATCCGAAAGACGCGGTCCCGGCCGACCGCATCGAGGCGCAGGGGTTTCAGGTGCTGTGGTACGACCTGGAGATCTATGGGGTGTGCAGGCAGTGTCAGGTCGGGAAGGGTCCCTCTGCAATCTCATAGCGCATAGGGAGGTGACGGATGAAGTGGGAATGCACGGTCTGCGGCTACGTCTATGACCCGGCGGTGGGGGATCCGGACAGCGGCATCCCGTCCGGCACGGCCTTCGAAGAACTGCCGGACGACTGGGTGTGCCCCGACTGCGGCGCGACCAAGGACATGTTCGAGCCGATGGCTTAACGTACACGTCGAGAAGCCTTGGGAACACACCGATGCGGTACGTGATCATTGGCAACGGCGTGGCGGGCATCACAGCGGCCGCCGAACTGGCCGGCCGCCATGCCGGGACGATCGAGGTGTACGCGGGGGAGCCGTACCCCTACTATTTCCGCCCCCAGCTCCCCTCCTTCGTGGCGAAGGAGATCCCCGAAGAGAGGCTGTACGCCCGGCCCCCCTCGTGGTATGAAGAGCGAGGGATCAAGGTCCACCCGGCCTCGCCGGTGAGGCGGTTGTTTCCCGACCGGAAGCAGATCCTTCTCGCCGATGGGACCGAGGTCCCATACGATCGACTGTTGCTGGCCACTGGAAGCCGCCCCTTCATCCCCCCGGTCGACGGGGTGGACAAGGTGGGGGTCTTTGCCCTGCGCACCCTGGACGACGCGCTGGCGATCCGCGAGCACGCGGCCCGGTGCAAGGAGGCGGTGGTCGTCGGCGGAGGGCTGTTGGGGCTGGAGGCCGCGCGGGCGCTGAACGGCCTGGGCCTTTCCGTCACCGTGCTGGAGTTCGCCCCCAGGCTTCTGCCCCGGCAACTGGACGGGGAGGGGGCGGCCATCTTCCGTCGACTGGTGGAAGACCTCGGCATCCGCGTGGCCCTCTCGGCGGAGACGACGGCGATCCTGGGTGACGAGGCTGTGCACGGCGTGGCCCTCCGCGACGGGCGGGAGTTTCCCGCCCAGATGGTCCTCTTCGCTACGGGGGTTCGGGCCAACACGGCCCTCGCCACCGAGGCCGGGCTGGAGGTGGAGCGGGGGGTTGTGGTGGACGAGCGGATGCGGACCAGCGCGCCCGACATCTACGCCGCTGGGGACGTTGCCTCCTTCAACGGTCGTTCCTGGGCTATCATCCCCCAGGCCCGCGCCCAGGCGCAGGTGGCGGCGGCCAATATGGCTGGCGAGGATGCCGTTTACGAGGAGATCGTTCCCTCTACCACCCTTAAGATCGTGGGGATGGACCTGACCTCCTGTGGCGTGGTGAACGTCGAGGGGGAGGGCTTCACCGAGATCCGTATAGCGGACCCCGATGCGGGGATCTACCGGAAGATCGTGCTGAAGGACGGCGTTGCGGTCGGAGCCGTGGTGCTGAGGGACCGGCAGTTGGCCCGCAAACTGGAACGGCTGGTCAGTCGGCGGGCTCCGCTGGATCCGGGGGAGGCGCGGAGGCTGCTGGAGGGCGGTGGGTAGTCCCGCCTTCGGCAAGCCCCTTCGGGGAGGGGGCGCCGGGGCGGCGCTTCGTGGGGATGTGGGTGTTGCTGAGGGAAAGGAGAAAGAAGAGATGGGCGAGATGGATTCCTGTGTCCAACCGGCAGCGGGGCCGCTGATCCCGCAGCCGACGTCTCAAGAAGAGATCATTTCAGAAGGAAAGGAGGAAGTGGAGATGATAGCGCGTGTCGGCAAAGAGGCTCCGGACTTCGAGGCATCGGCCTACGTTCCGGGTGAGGGGTTCAAGAACATCAAACTCTCCGATTATCGTGGCAAGTGGGTGGTCCTCTGCTTCTACCCGGGTGACTTCACCTTCGTTTGACCGACCGAATTGGCGGCAGTTGCCGCCCGGTACGAGGAACTGAAGAAGTTGGGCGTCGAGGTTCTTTCCGTCAGCACCGACAGCCGCTTCACCCACAAGATCTGGAACGAGACGGAACTCTCCAAGATGGTGGAGGGGGGCATCCCCTTCCCGATGCTCTCCGACCAGGGTGGGCGGATCGGCACCGTCTACGGAGTGTACGACGAAGAGGCCGGGGTGGACATCCGCGGTCGCTTCATCATCGACCCCGACGGGGTGATCCAGGCGATGGAGGTCCTCACCCCGCCGGTGGGTCGCAACCCGGACGAGTTGATCCGCCAGATCCAGGCCTTCCAGCACGTCCGGGCTACCAAGGGGGCGGAGGCGACCCCCTCCGGCTGGACCCCCGGTCAGCCGACGCTGAAGCCGGGACCGGACCTGGTGGGTAAGGTCTGGGAGGTGTGGAAGCCGTAGGTGGGTGGTGGGGAGAGGGGGCCGGGCAGAAACCTCCGGCCCCCTCTCCTCGTCCTGTTGAGGAGGAGCGGTTGTGGATCCCGTGATGCTGGCGCGGATTCAGTTTGTTGAGGAGGCATAACAATGGGCACGAAAGGTCGTTCTATCATCGGAATGGACGTGGAGGAACTGGTCGAACTGTTGAACAAGGCCTTTGCCGACGAGTGGCTGGCCTATTACCAGTACTGGATGGGGGCCAAGTTGGCCAAGGGGCCGATGCGGGAGGCGGTGGCGGCCGAACTTCTCCAGCACGCCACGGAGGAACTGGGCCACGCCGAGATGCTGGCCCTGCGCATCATCCAACTGGGGGGCACGCCCCCCATCAGCCCCCAGGAGTGGTACAAGATGACCAACTGCGGCTACGAGCCGCCGGAGGACCCCTATACCGAGACCCTGCTCGACCAGAACATCAAGGGCGAGCAGTGCGCCATCGAGGTCTATCAGAAACTGGCGGAGGCCACCAAGGACACCGATCCGATCACCTACAACATGGTGGTCCAGATCCTGGCGGACGAGGTCGAGCACGAGGAGGACCTCCAGGCCTTGGTGGAGGACATCAACCTGATGAAGAGCCG
>CAZOLN010000086.1:0-1471 GCA_964580565.1 uncultured Anaerolineales bacterium | reverse complement strand
GAGGCGCCGGAGAAGGTGGAGGCGGGGAAGCCGTTCCAGGTGAAGGTGAGCGTGGGCAAGGAGATCCCCCATCCCAACACCATCGAGCATCACATCCGCTGGATCGACGTCTACTTCCAGCCGGAGGGGGATAAGTTCGTCTACCAGGTGGCCCACTTTGACTTCGCTGTGCACGGTGAGGGGACGGCCTACGCCCATCCCACGGCGACCTTCTCGATGCAGGTGGAGAAGCCCGGCACGCTGATCGCTCTTTCCCTGTGCAACATTCACGGCCTGTGGGAGAGCAGCCAGGAGATCGGGATCGGCTAGGGGGGCTTCGTGGCCGCCCCCGCTCATCGCGAAAGGAGGTCAATATGCACAAGATGACGAAAGCCAACCTGGAAGCGGCCTTCGCCGGCGAGAGCCAGGCGTTTATGAAGTACATCATCTTCGCCAACCGAGCGGAGAAGGAGGGTTTTCCCAACGTCGCCCGTCTCTTCCGCGCCATCGCCTTCGCCGAGCAGGTCCACGCCACCAACCATCTGCGCACCTTGGGCAAGATCGGGCAGACGGCGGAGAACCTGCAGGCGGGGATCGACGGGGAGACCTACGAGGTCGACGAGATGTACCCCGCCTTCCGCGCGGTGGCCGAGTTGCAGGAGGAGAACAAAGCCGCCCGCACGATGACCTGGGCGCTGGAGGCGGAGAAGGTCCACGCCGGGATGTACGAGCGGGCCCGTCAGGCGGTCCTCTCTGGCAAGGACGCCGAGGTGGGGGATGTGTATATCTGCGAGGCGTGTGGCTGGACCGTCGAGGGGGAGCCACCCGACCGATGCCCCATCTGTGGGGCCAAGCGGGAGGCCTTCCGCAAATTCTAGGAACGTCCCTGTGGGGGCGCAGTACCGCTGCGCCCCCACAGGATATCGCTGGTGAGGGGAGATGGGGGAGAAGACGCAGCGCAATCTCTACGAGACGTTCGTCGGCGAGGCCAAGGCCCATCGGCGGCTGCTGGCCTTCGCCCGCAAAGCCGACGAGGAGGGATACCCGGACGTAGCCCGCCTGTTCCGCGCCGTCGCCTACGCCGAGGGCATCCACGCCGACATGGCTCTGCGGCTGCTGGGCGAGACGGTGGTGCGCAGCACCGAGGAGAACCTCCAGTCCTCCTTCGAGCGGGAGACCACCGTCAGCCAGGTCGCTTACGCCCGCTTCATCCGCGAGGCCGAGGAAGAGGGGGACCGGAGGGCGGCCCTGGTCTTCAGCCGGGCACGGGACGTGGAGGAGGCGCACGCCGCTCTCTACAAGCGGGCCCTCAGTTGTCTGCTGCGTGAGGAGCCGTGCACCTACTACGTCTGCGACATCTGCGGGTATGTGGTCGAAGGGGAGCCGCCGGACGAATGCCCCGTCTGCGGGGCGAAGCGGGAGAGGTTCGTCCGCATCGATTAGGTTTATAAGGAGAGAAGGATGGCTGTCTTTACCGCCGCTGAGGCGCTGG
>CAZOLN010000085.1:11336-12468 GCA_964580565.1 uncultured Anaerolineales bacterium | reverse complement strand
ACACGACCTTTCTTTGCCCCCATTTCCCGCATACGCCTCCTTGGTAGGATCTAGGGCCAAGTGTACCACAGGAGCGGGGAACCAACAAGGCCGATCCAGCCTGCCCGCCCAGTGGACGGGGCTGGATCGGCCTTGAGGGACCGTCATCTGGGCGGGAGAGAACTAGAACTCCCGCCAGACGCGGTAGATGTCCCCGCGCTTGCTTTCCTCGGCCTGCTTGCTCAGCAGGTCGGCGTAGGTCTGGTGCAGCGCAGTGATGCGCGCCTCCAGTTGGTCCTCGTCGCGGGCCAGGAGCGCTTGCCAGAGGGCCATCATCACGGCGACCAGGTTGGCGACGGAGGGCACCCCCATCGGGGTCTGGGAGGGGCAGACGAGGACGTGTTCGGTGACCTGGGCCGGCGGTGCGACCAGGGAGACGCTGATGGCCCCGGTCTTGGCTCCCTTCTCCTGAGCGGCGCGGAGGACGGCGGCGGTGTTCACGCCGGTCCCGGTGAGGCCGATCCCCAGGACCAGGTCGTCCGCCCCCAGGTCCTTGACGATGAAGGCGGCGCGGGCGGGGTCGGCGTGAAGGACGGCGGCGTTGACCCCCGCCATCCGCAGGTAGTCCACGAAGAGGGAGGCCAGGCTGGCCCCCATCGCCTCCCCGACGATCCAGACGCGTTCCGCATCCGCGATCATCGCGAGGATCTCGGCCGCCTGCTCCGAGACCTGGGCGACGGCCATCCCCAGCGTGTGGCGCTGATGCTCCAGCAGGGCCTGGAGCCGTTCCGCGTCCGTCTTCGCCTCCGGGAGCTTCGCGTAGGTAGCGGTGAGGTCCTCCTTGACGCGCCGCTTGATCTCGCGGGCGAGTTCGCGGTAGCCGGAGTACCCGAGGGTCTGAGAGAAGCGGACCACCGTGGCTGCGTCGACGCCGAGCGCGTTGGCCAGTTCCGTCGCCGTCATAAAGGCGACGTCGAGTTCGTTGTTGAGGATGAAGTCGGCAAGCCGTTTGAAGCTGGGTGTGAGGTTTTCGTATGCTTTTTTGATGCGTTCCCTAAACATACCGGTACCCCCTTTGTCAATGTATTTGGCGTGATGAGTTTCGACTGTATTATATCATAATCATCGGGGAGTGCAAATTTACTTTGAATCA
>CAZOLN010000085.1:9178-11236 GCA_964580565.1 uncultured Anaerolineales bacterium | reverse complement strand
AGGGGCGTCGCGCCGGTCCGGCCGTCGGGTATGTGAGGAGGCTACTCGGGCCGCCAGAGAGGGAAGGTCACCGTGAAGGTGGACCCTTTCCCTTCCTGGCTCTCCACCTCGATCTTTCCCCCGTATCGCTCGACCAGTTCCTTCACGATGGCGAGCCCGAGGCCGGTGCCGACGGCGAACTGGCGGGCGTTGGGGGCGCGGTAGAACTCCTCGAACAGGTGGGGCAGGGCGTCCGCGGGGATGCCGATGCCCGTATCGGCCACTTTCACCCGGCCCTGATTGCCGAGCCGCCCCAGTGAGACGATCACCTTCCCCCCTGGAGGGGTGTATTTGACGGCGTTGCCGATCAGGTTGGTGAAGATTCGATCCAGGCCCTCCTCCGTGGCCCAGACGGCCAGTTCCTCGCGGCAGGGTTGGACGGTCAGATCGATCCCCTTTTCCTCCGCGCGGGGCTGGAGGAGGAGAGCCGCCCGCCCCACCGATGCGTTGAGGGCGACCGGTCCTTCCTCTTCCTCCAACTCCGGCGCCTTGCTGGCGGCGAAGTCGAGGAGGTCGTTGACCATGCTCTCCAGGAAGTCCAATCGGCGGGCGATGCGGGAGATGATCTCCTGTTGCTGTTCGCTGAGGGAGCCCGCGTACCCTTTGAGGACGGTGCGCACCAGGGACTGGGCGGTGGCGATGGGGGATCGGAGTTCGTGGGTGGCGACGTGGATGAACCGGGACTTGGCCGCGTCGATCTCCGCGAGGTCGGACGCTTCCTCGAGGGCCTGGAGGATGACGCCGCCCAGGTCGGCCAGGGCCTGAAGCCGTGCCCTGTCGTCGGGGGTGAACTGACGGGGGCGGCGGCCGTAGGCGCAGAGGAGCCCGGCCCGTCGGCCCTCCATATGGATGGGGGCGCACACGGCGGAGGCGTAGCCCGGAAAGGCAGGAGGGGCCTGCTCGTCTGCGGGGGGGAGGGGGAGCGCAAGATGTGCTCGGGCTTCCTCGGGGTCGAAGCCGTAGGTTGCGGCGAGAGAGAGGCGGTCCCCCGCCTCGGCAGGCAGGAGGACCGCCACCGCATCCGCCGAAAGGACCTTGGCCGCCGCTTCGGCCAAGCGGTCCAGCGCGAGGCTGAGGTTCATCTAACCCTCGCCAAAAGGCGCACCGGCACGTTGAGGGTGTGAACCTCGCCGTGCCGCTACGATTTACGTCGCTCCAGAAGGGTGCGGACTTTCTGGAGAAGGACGTCGGGGTCTACCGGCTTGTCCACGAAATCGTCCACTGGCAGGTAGGCCTCGTCCGGTCCGAACCGGAGGGAGGTCGTGGTGTGGATGGCGGTGAGGATGAGGATGGGGATGTCCCGGTAGGGAGCGTACTCCGAATTGGGGTCGGGGCTGCGCAGTTGGAGGGAGACCTGGAAGCCAGCGGTGGTGGTCTCCATCATTACGTCCAGGATGATCAGGTCGGGCTCGATCTCCTTGACTTTCTGCAGCCCCTCCTGCCCGGAGGAGGCGGTGTGGACCTCGTACCCCTCCGCCTCCAGTGGCAGACGGAGCGCTGTCACCATATCCGGGTCGTCTTCAATGATCAGAATCTTCGCCATGGTCCTCTCCTACCTCGATTGTAGTTACTCGTTGCTGGTTGCCGGTTGCTTCCTGACTTCCCGAAGTATTGCTTCCACCAGCGCTGGGATGGCCTCCTCGACGGCGGGACTCAGGCCCTCCTCCCATCCGATCCGCTCCGGCTGCACGCCGAAGAGGGTGATGGGGGGGAGGGGGTGGTTCAGCGCCGATGCCAGGGTCAGCGCTTCGGGCAGGCCGGCGTCGTGGAGGGAGAAACCGGTCTCGTGGAGGCGCAGCCGGACCTCTTCTGGCGTGAAACGGGCGAACGCGCCGGGCTCCCGCCCGATCTCGGCGGCGTCCACCACGATCACCGCGTCCCATCCATCCATCACTCGCAACAGGTCCAACCCTCCCGTCCCGACGTCGATGGCCTCCACCCCTTCCGGGAGCCCCCGGCGGTGGAGTTCCTCCACCACCCTGGGGCCGACCCCGTCGTCCCCCCGGAGGGGGTTCCCCA
>CAZOLN010000085.1:0-9078 GCA_964580565.1 uncultured Anaerolineales bacterium | reverse complement strand
GAGATGCAGGGATCGTAGGCGCGCACCAGCATCTCCAGGAGGTGCCGGATCTCCTCCTGTGGTCGGTCGAGGATCTGAGGCAGCAGGGCCTGCATATCCAGGTTCAGGTTCGCCATGTTCTGGTTGGTGGGGATGATGCAGTTGGCCTCTGCGCAGCGGCCCTCTTCGTCGTAGACGTAGTGGTGGAAGAGGATGCCGCGCGGGACCTCGCAGGAGCCGACCCCCTCTCCGGCCTTTGCCTCGACCACGGGGGGCTCCTCCGGCTTGATGCCCCGGGTGAGCAGTTCGTCGATGATCTGGATGCAATCTTCCACGCAGTGGACCATCTCCACGACCTGGGCGGCGGAGTTGAGGAACGGGTTGGTGACGATCGGCTTCAGGCCCAGTTTTTTCGCCGCCTCCTTGGCGCGGGGGTGGAGCTGGTCGAAGTTGTTGTTTAGCCGGGCCAGCGCGCCGACCATGTAGGAGTCCCGGTTGTGCTTGGTCCACTTGGCGGTGGAGAAGGGGACGCAGTACTCGTTGGTGACCTTCTTGTAGTCCTCGATGGGGTAGGAGAAGCCGTCGGAGGTGACGATGGTGCCGTCGATGAAGGCGTACTCGTCCTCCTTGTGCAGGCTGACGTACTCCGTCTCCCGCTCGAACTCGGGCCAGGGGAGGGTGGCGAAGAGGTCCACCGTGGCGTCCATATCGGCGCGCGCGGCGATCAGCCGTTCCTGCATCTGGCGCAGTTCCTGCTCGGTGGGGGTGTGGGTGAACCCGCCGACGGTCAGGGCGATGGGGTGGGTATGCCGCCCCCCGACCATCGCGCACAGGTCGCCGGAGAGCTTCTTGATCCGCAGGGCCCGCTCCACCACCTCTCGGTGGGTCTCGACCAGGGGGATGACCGAGTGGGCGTCGAAGAAGTCGGGGGCGACCAGGTAGTAGGTGTGGAGGACGTGGCTGTCGATGATCTCCCCGTGGAGGTTCAACTTGCGCAGGAGCCAGCCCTGCTCGGTGAGTTCGACGCCGAGGGCCTTCTCCGTGGCCCGGAGGCTTGTGGTGGCGTGGCCGACGGCGCAGATGCCGCAGATGCGGGAGGTGATGTGGCTCAACTCGTGGTAGGGGCGGCCGCGCACGAAGGCCTCGAAGAAGCGTGGCGCTTCGACCACCTCGAAGCGGCATTCCTTGATCTCGCCGTTCTTGACGTCCACGACGATGTTGCCGTGGCCCTCAACCCGTGTGACGTGGTGAACTTCGATTTTCATCCCACTCATTCTTCCGCCTCCAATTCCCGGTAGGCGTTGAACATCGTGAACCGGTCCATGATCTCATCCAGGGTCAGCCCGGCCTCGTCCAGCACTTCCTCCATCGCGTTCTCGTTGGGGTTGGGGATGAGGCCCCGGCAGCCCTCGCAGCCGTCGCCGAAGGTGGGGCAGATCGCACCGCAGCCGGCGCGCGTCACCGGCCCCATGCAGACCTTGCCGACGTGGAAGACGCAGACGTTCCCCTTCAGTTTGCACTCCACGCAGACCGGGTAGTCGGGGATGGGGGGCTTCTTGCCCACCAGGAGCGCCTTGACCACCTCGATGAACTCCTCCCGGTCGATGGGGCAGCCGGGGATGAAGGCGTCCACCTGGACGACGGCGCTGACCGGCCGGGCGGGGTAGGTGTCGTACCAGTCGGCGTGCTCGCCGTAGACGTACTGCCGGACCTCGTCCAGTGGCTTCAGGTTCTTGAGGGCGTTGACGCCTCCGGTGTGGGCGCAGGCGCCCAGGGCGACGAGGATGTCGGCCTGTTCACGGATGCGGCGGAGTCGCTCTTCGTCCTGCTTGCGGGTGATGGAACCCTCGATGAAGGCGATCTGGTAGTCCTGCCGCTGCTCCGAACTGGCCTCGCGGAAGTTGACGATCTCCACCGCCTCCAGGAGGTCCAGATGGGTCTGGAGGGAGTCGATGACCGTCAACTGGCACCCCTCGCAGCAGGCGAAATCGAAGAAGGCGACTTTCACCTTCTCTTTTTGCGACTTTGCGACTTGTGACTTGCTCTCTGCCATCACAGCGCCTCCGGCACGTTCTTAATCTGGGCGTAGGTGAAGACCGGGCCGTCCTGACAACAGTAGAGGTCGTTGATCTGGCAGTGGCCGCACTTCCCCACGCCGCACTTCATCCGTCGTTCCAGGGAGAGGTAGATCTGGGTCTCCGGGATCCCCTTGCCCAGCATCTCCATAATGACGAAGCGGTACATGATCGGCGGGCCGCAGGTGACGGCGACGGTGTTGCGGGGATCGACGGTGATCAGGGGGAACAGGGTGGTGATCACGCCGACGTGGCCGTCCCAGGACTCATCCCCCCGGTCCACCGTGACGTGGAACTCGACGTCGTCGCGGGCGGCCCATTCCTCCAGTTCGTCCCGGAAGAGGAGTTCCGCCGGTCGCTTGGCGCCGTAGAGGATGATGACGCGGCCGAAGGAGCCTCGCTCGTCGAGGACCTGGTTGATGAGGGAGCGGAGCGGGGCGAGGCCCAGCCCGCCGGGGGCGAAGAGGAGGTCCTTGCCACGCATCTGTTCGATAGGAAAGCCGTGGCCGAAGGGGCCGCGGATTCCCACATAGTCCCCTGGCTTCATCCGATGGAGCGCGTTGGTCACGTCTCCCACCCGGCGGACGCACAACTCGAAGGTGCCGTTGGACCGGCTGGGGGAGGAGGTGATGGAGATCGGCGCCTCGCCCACGCCGGGGATGGAGACCATGACGAACTGGCCCGGGTCGTGGCCCAGGCTTCGACCGTCGGGCAGTTCGATGGTGAACAGTTTCTCCAGTTCCGTCAGCGGGCGGACGTCCACCAGGCGGGCAAATTCCGGAGCATAGATAGATGAGTGGGTCATCTTCCCTTCCTCCCTCCTAGGCCGAGCCGTGGATGGTGTTGAACACTTCGACGATGTTGATGTTCACCAGACACGCACGGATGCACCGACCGCAGCCGACGCACCCGGTGGTGTCGAACCGCTCGCGGAGCCACTTCCCCTTGCGGAAGAAGCGGTGGCGCTGACGGGCGGCCCGTGCCTCGCGGAAGTTCTCCCCGCCGGCCACCCGGGCGAACTCGTCCAACTGGCAGGAGTCCCACCGCCGGATGCGGAGGGCCTCCTTCAGGGTGAGGGAGATGGTGTCCAGCATGTTGAAGCAGTAGCAGGTGGGGCAGACGTTGGTGCAGGAGCCGCAGGAGAGGCAGCGCTCGCCGAGCTCGGCCCAGATGGGGTGCTCGTAGGCGGTGGCGAGGAGGGCGGGGAGTTCCGCCGCGTCGAAGTTCAGCCGGTGGGCGAAGCGGGGCCACTTGGCGCTGAGGGCCTCGTTGAGCCTCCGCACGTCCTCGTCGGTGGCGGGGCGGGCGTTGGCGTACTGATCCAGCAGCGCCTCCCCCGCCTCCGTGCCGATGTGGACCGTGTAGGCGTCGCCGATGTCGGTGAGGTGCAGGTCGTACCCCTCGTCCGCCGTCAGCGTGCCCATGTCCTTGCAGAAGGAATGCTCGTCGCAGGGCTCCAGACATTCCAGGCTGATGATGAGTGTCTGACGGCGGCGCTCCAGGTAGTGGCTGTCCGGATAGTCGGCGGCGAAGGCGCGGTCCAGAAGGCGGATGGCGTGGATGTCGCAGGTGTGGGCGCCGAAGATCACCGTCGGCCCTGCCTCGACGATGGGGTCCGGCTGGGGGACCTCCCCTTCCAGGTTGATTCGGGCGACCCGCTCTTGAGGGGGCTGGAGGGCCACCTTGGGGGGCAGGATCGTGATGTTGTAGTCCAGCCGCATCTCGGAGGGGTCCGCGATGGGCTCGAAGACGAACTTCGGCCCCTTCGCCTTGGGCCCCACGACCCGATAGTCCGCCATCAAAGCCTGGACCATCCGTGGGACCTCTTCCTTGGGTAGGATCCGCAGGCGCATGCAACGACCTCCTTGTTAAGATTGGCTCACTGACTGGCTGACTGCAAATAGATCAGGATTTCCAGGCGCGTGCCCACGCCAACGGTGGATTCGAGGTTCATCTTGTCGGCGCAGTTCTGGATGTTCGGCAGTCCCATCCCCGCGCCGAAGCCCAGTTCCCGCACCCATTCGGGTGCGGTGGAGAAGCCGGGCTCCATAGCCTTTTCAATGTCCGGGATCCCTGGCCCTTTGTCGGCAGCGACGATCCGGATCTGGTCCGGCCGGACCTCGGCGGTGATCTCCCCCTCTTCGGCGTAGATGACGATGTTCATCTCCGCCTCGTACGAAGCGATCGCCACCCGTCGGACGATCCGGGGGTCGATCCCGAGCCGGGTCAGGGTCCGTTTCAACCGGCTGGAGGCGTCCCCAGCCTTGGTGAAGTTCCCTCCCTCGATATGGTATCGAAACAGGAGGGTAACCTGATCGGCCAGGATGTCCTCAAAGATGTGGCTGGCGCGGTACCGGTGGATCTCCTCCTCGTGGTATTCGATCTCCAACTGTCGCAGGAGGGCGCGGACGATGTCGCCCTGCACGAGGATGCCGACGAGGTTCCCAGCGCGGTCGATCACCGGGAACCGGCCGTAGCCCAGGCGCTCGAACTTGCTGACGGCGTGGATCAGCGGTTCGTCGGCGTAGAGGGTCTCCGGATTGCGGGTCATCTTCTCGCCGACCTTCGCCTCCAGTTCCCCCGAGGCCAGGGCCTTGATCAGGTCCTCGATGCTGATGACGCCGATCATCCTCCCGCCCTCCACCACCGGGGTGCCGGAGATGCGGTTGGCGCGGAGGACCTCCCGAAACTCGGCCATCGTGGTGTCGGGGGAGACGGTGATCACGTCCGTGGTCATAGCCTGGGCCACCTTGAGTTCATAGGCCAGTTCTTGGAGTTTGGTGACCTCTTTCTCTCGAGCGCTTCGGACAGATTGGGAAGGGTTCACCTAGGCGGTCTGCTCCTGCTTCTCAAAGAACTCTTGCCAGCGCCGAAGGCTGGTCTCGAAGAGCCCACAACTGGGCAGGCCGGCCTTGTAGAGCCTCCCACAGGTCTCGAACATCGTGTACTTGGAGGCGAGCAGGGGGATCCCCTTCTCCTCCGCCAGCGCGATGGTCTCCGGTGGGGGGACCTTTCCACGCACGAAGACGATGGCTTTGATCCCCGCCATCTCCGCGGTGCGGACGACCTGGGGGTTGGTCAAGCCGGACATAAGGAGGGTGCCTTCATGGGTGAAGGCCAGCACGTCGCTCATCAGATCGGCCCCGCACCCCATTTGGACCTCCATATCGAGGTCGGCGTTCTTTGTGATGACCTTCCCCTCGATGATCTTCAACACGTCACGCAGTTTCATAGGCATCTCTCCTCACTGGCCTGGTACGTTAGTATAACATATCCTCCTCCTTTCCGCTACTGACGTTCGTCCTGCGTCGGTCGTGAGGGGTCTCTTTTGTCCGAACGCTTGTCCAAGGGTCGGTTTTGTGCTTGACAACTCGCTGTAAGTGTCTATAATATCGACATGGAAGCGCTTTGGGCGGGGGGGAGAACGTCTATCTGCTCGAAAGCGCCCAGCTTGGGGGCGAGGTTTCCCTGTGTGCCAAGTAAAAGAGCGCCGACTGCTCATCTGCCGAGTGGTCGGCGTTTTTGCTTTTGGTGGCTCTTAAGGTCCTCTGGGCCTCAAAATCGCTCCAAGGTCTAGGAGGTGCGTTTTGACCGTCCGATGTAAAGTAAAGCCCAGTCAGTACTACGATTCCGTCACGTTGATGCAGGTGGCCCGGGAGTTGACGAAGTTGCCCGGCGTGGTCGACGCGGCCGTCGTGATGGCGACGGAGGCCAACAAGGGGATCCTGGAGGGGGCGGGGTTGCTCCTTCCGGAGATCGAGGCGGCAACTCCTAACGACCTGGTCATCGTCGTCGACGCGGAGTCGGACGAGATCGCCGCGCAGGCGCTTCAGACCGCCGAGGAGCACCTGGCCCGACGGCCTGAGGCGGCGGGTGGAGGCGGCCCCTTCGCCTTTCAGCCCCGCACGATCCGAGGCGCGGTCCGTAGCAACCCTCAGGCCAACCTGGCGATCATTTCCGTCGCCGGGCAGTACGCTACGGCGGAGGCGTGGGAGGCCCTGAAGAACGGTCTCCACGTCCTCCTCTTCAGCGACAACGTCCCCGTCGAGGACGAGGTCGCCTTGAAGAAGTACGCCGCCGAGCACGGCCTGCTGATGATGGGGGCGGACTGCGGTACGGCGATCATCAACGGGGTGGCCCTGGCCTTCGCCAACGTCGTCCCCAAGGGGCCCGTCGGCATCGTCGCTGCCTCTGGCACCGGCCTGCAGGAGACCAGCACGCTGCTGGCGAAACTGGGGGTGGGCATCACCCAGGGCATCGGCACCGGCGGGCGGGATGTGAAGGAGGCGGTCGGCGGTATTATGATGATCGAGGGGCTCAAGGCCCTTCAGGCGGATCCGGAGACGGAGGTTCTGTTGTTGGTCTCCAAGCCTCCTTCGCCCTCGGTGACCGTGAAGGTAATGGAACAGGTCAAGCAGAGCGACAAGCCTACGGTGGTCTGCTTCCTCGGCGGAGATCCGGAGCCCATCAAGGCGGCCGGCGCGATCCCGGCCTCCACGCTGCAGGAGGCGGCCTACCTGGCGGCGGCTCAGGTGAAGGGATACGAGGGTCCCCCGGCAGAGGGGGTGATCGCTCGTGAGAAGGAGGAGTTGAAGGCGCGGGCCGCCGGTCTGAAGGGGCGGCTGCGGCCGGGCCAGAAGTACGTCCGGGGCCTGTTCAGCGGAGGGACCCTGGCCTCGGAGACGTTGCTCATCTGGCAGCGGGACGGGGTGATGGGGGAGGTCTACTCCAACATCGCTACGGACCCCCGTTTCCAGTTGGAGGACGCGACCCGCAGCCAGGGGCACACGGTGGTCGATCTGGGGGAGGACGAGTTCACCGTGGGCCGTCTCCACCCGATGATCGACAACGACCTGCGCATCCGGCGGCTGATGCAGGAGGCGGCCGACCCCGAGGTGGCGGTGGTCCTGCTGGACGTGGTCCTTGGGTACGGTGCGCATCCGGACCCGGCCAGCGAACTGGGCCCGGCCATCCGTCGCGCCCGGCAGCAGGCGGCCGACGAGGGGCGGGAGTTGATCGTCGTCGCCTCGGTGACGGGCACGCAGGAGGACCCCCAGGGGCTGGACCGGCAGGTGGAGTTGTTGGAGGACGCTGGGGTGATCGTCTGCTCCTGCAACGCGGCCGCAGCGCGGCTGGCTGAGTACATCGTCGCTGAGTAGAAGAGGAGGCAAACCGGTGGCTGAGAAAGGGATTCGATCGCTGTTCGGGAAGTCGCTCCACGTGGTCAACGTCGGCCTTCGATCCTTCGCCGAGAGCCTGGAGGATCAGGGTGTCCCGGTCGTCCAGGTGGACTGGAAGCCGCCGCTGGTGCCCAAGTTGCTCTTCACCAAGAAGGGGGTGGACATCGAGGCGGCCAACACCGAGGCGGTCAACCGTATCATGCAGGGTCGTCCGGTGTTAATAGGTATGGGAATCGCCCGCGAGGTGATCCCGGGCTTCCACGATCGGTTGATCCTTCACGCTGGCCCCCCTATCACGTGGGACCGGATGTGCGGTCCCCAGCGGGGCGCAGTGATGGGTGCGTTGGTCTACGAGGGGCTGGCGAAGGATGAGCAGGAGGCGGCGGAACTGGCCGCCAGCGGCGAGATCGAGTTCGCACCTTGCCATCACTACCACGCCGTGGGGCCGATGGCGGGGATCATCTCCCCGTCGATGCCGGTCTTCATCGTCAAGAACGAGACCTTCGGCAACTACGCCTACGCGACCCAGAACGAGGGGTTGGGGCGGGTCCTCCGGTACGGGGCCTACGGACCCGACGTCTACGAGCGGCTGCGCTGGATGGAGGAGGTCCTCTACCCCACGCTCAAGGCGGCCATCGAGTCCATCGAGGGCGGGATCGACCTGCGGGCGCTGATCAGCCAGGCCCTCCATATGGGTGACGAATGCCACAATCGGAACCGGGCGGGCACCTCCCTCTTCCTCCGCGCGATCACCCCGGCCATCATCCGGACCTGTCCGGACAAGGAACGGGCGGCCCGGGTGTTCGAGTTCATCGACGGCAACGATCACTTCTTCCTCAACCTGTCGATGCCGGCGGGGAAGGCGATGACGGAGCCGGCCGAGGGGATCGAGGGGTCGACCATCGTGACGGTGATGGCCCGCAACGGGACCGACTTCGGGATCAAGGTGGCGGGGATGCCGGATCGGTGGTTCGTGGCCCCGGCGGGGAAGGTGAAGGGGCTGTACCTGCCGGGCTTCACCGAGGAGGACGCCAACCCGGACATCGGCGACAGCACCATCACCGAGACGGCGGGCTTCGGCGGCTTCGCGATGGCGGCGGCCCCGGCCATCGCCAAGTTCGTGGGCGGGACGCCGCAGGATGCCATCGAGGCCACCTTGGAGATGTACGAGATCTGCTATACCGAGCACGAGCACTTCACCATCCCGGCGCTGAACTTCCGGGGCACGCCCCTGGGGATCGACGTGCGGAGGATCGCCGAGACCGGCATCCTGCCCCGTCTCAACACCGGCATCGCCCACAAAGAGCCGGGGATCGGGATGGTCGGCGCGGGCGTCCTGCGGGCGCCGGAGAAGTGCTTTATGGACGCCTTCAAGGCGGTCCAGGAGTGGTAGGGCGGAGCGGAACCGTTCCCTATGCCTAAGAAACGCCGCCAAGAGGAGCAACCTGAGGCACCCTCCCTGGCCTACCGGATGGGGAACCAGTTCACCATCGCCCTGGCCATCGTGCTGACCGACTTCGGGCTCAGCCTGATGTCCCGCGGGCAGGTGGAGACGACGTGGAGCGACATCCCGTTGATGGCGATCCATTCGCTCGTCGTCGGGGTTGTGGTTTTCCTCTGGGTCCCCGCCTCCGCCTGGCTGGCCCGGAGGACCGGTCTGAGGGAGGGAGTGGCCGAGGGGATAATGGTTCTGATCTTCGGCCTGCTGGGCGCGGGGGTCGAGTACGGGCTGATCCGGGGGATCGAGCGCTGGGCCCACACGACTGCGCTGCTCATCGGCGTGCTGGCGGGCTGGGCGATGCGCATCCCCCCGCCCGAGTCCCGCAAGGCCAAGAAGTGAGGCC
>CAZOLN010000084.1:0-12550 GCA_964580565.1 uncultured Anaerolineales bacterium | reverse complement strand
TTGATTAAGTTTCTTGAGGAGGCGCGATGTATCCCGTCCCGACGGAATGTCCGGTTTGCCACGACGATCTTCTGGTCACCCGGTTGGTCTGCCGCAACTGCGGCACGGCCCTGGAGGGAAGGTTCACGATGGGGCGGCTGGCCCAACTCACCCCCGACCAACTCCACTTCGTAGAGGTCTTCCTCCGCTGCGAGGGGAAGATCACCCGCGTCCAGGAGGAACTCGGGATCTCCTACCCCACCGTCCGCAGCCGCCTGGAGGAGGTCATCCGCGCCCTGGGATATGAGGTGGGCAAGGATCAGGCCGACCTGGAGGAGCGCCGCCGGGAGGTCTTGGAACGGCTGGCCCGGAAGGAGATCTCCGCGGAGGAGGCGCTCCACCTGCTCCAAGAGGAGGCATAGAATGTATGCTCAGGTTCTGGCGATCCGGCTGCCGTGGCTCCGCATCACGATCCTGGTCGAACGGCTCCGCTTTCAGCGGCGGAAGGAGGTCGACCGTAGCCCTGGGTTGGGGGCAGAGCCCTCCCGCTCGTACCGCTGCTCCTCCGCCCTCTGGGAGACGAGCACGCTGATCGTCTCGCGTCGATAGGAGGTGCGCGGTGTTCAGGCGAACGCTGGAGACTTCGATGACGCCCCACATCGTCGTCGTCGGGTGCCTGGGGGACCTGGCGGTGCGGGCGACGGAGGAACCGCAGCTCACCGTGCACGTCCGGGACGGGGCCGACGAGGCGAAGGTGGAGCAGGAGGGAGATTCCGTCACCCTCACCGCCCGCGACGATTGTTCCCTGGTCTGCCCTGCGGGCTCCACCCTCGCCATCCACACCGTCCGCGGCGACCTGTGGATCAAGGGGGTGCGGGGGGAGATCGCCGTCGGCACCGTCCACGGCGACGTGGCCCTGCGGGATGTGGGCTCGGTGAGGATGGAGCGTATCTACGGTGACCTGATGGCCCGTCGCGTCGCCGGTTCCCTGGAGGTTCAGGACGTGGCGGGAGACGCGCTGGTCCGGGCCGTGGAGGGTCCGGTCGCCCTGCACCAGGTGGGGAGCGACCTGAGGGCCGACGGGTTGCAGGGGGGACTTGTGGCGGAGCAGGTCGGGGCGGACGGGCGACTGGGGCCGCCCTTCTCCCCCGGCGCGACCTACCGGCTGAACGTCGGGAGCGACCTGGTGATCCACCTTCCCGCGGACGGCAGCCTGCGGCTCTCCCTCCGGCCCGGCGGCCGGGTCCGCTCCTCCCTTCCCGACCTTGTTCTTGAGTCCGCCGAGGGGGAGGCTCAGGGGGTTCTGGGCGCGGGGGAGGCCCTGCTGGAGGCCCAGGCCGGTGGGGACATCTATCTGCAACCCCTGGAGCCACGTTCGCGGGAGGAGGAGTTCGCCTTCGCGGTCGATCTGGAGGGGCTGGGGATGACCATCGAGGCCCGCATCGCCGAGGCGATGGCGGAACTGGAGGCCCGGCTGGAGGAGAGCCTGGGCCGCATCGACAGCGAGGCGGTCCGCCGACAGGTGGAACGGGCGGCGCTACAGGCCCGCCGGGCGGCGGAGCGGGCGGCCGAACGGGCCCGCCGGGCCGCCGAGCGGGAGGCGGAGCGGGCCCGGTTGCGGGCGGAGCGGGCCGAGCGTCGCTGGCGGCGGGCCAGCGGGCGGCGGGCTCGCCCCCGCCGCGGTGGCCCCACCGACGAGGAGCGGCTACGGGTACTGCGGTTGGTAGAGCAGGGGAAGATCACCCCGGATCAGGCCGCCGACCTGCTGGCCGCGCTGGAGGGGCGGTGATGGTCGCGGCCACCCTTCGACGTCGAACCCAGGGGATCGCCCCCTTCGACCCCCTCCGCCACCTGGGCCAGGTGGTCGATCTGATGGAGATCGCCTTCGCCGAGGAGATGGGCCCTCCGGCCCGGTACGTCCTGCGTCGGATGCGGCAGATGGCCCGGTGGGGCAGCCTCAGCCTCCTGCTCTGGGAGATGGAGGCCGGGAACTTCGGCCCCTCCGGCTTCGTCTGGCTGGAGGAGGGCCGGGTGGTGGGCAACATCTCCCTCCGCCGCGCCGCCTTTCCCGGCGGGTGGATGATCGGCAACGTCGCCGTCCATCCGGACTGGCGGGGCCGGGGCATCGGCCGCGCGCTGGTCGAAGCGGCGTTGGAGACGGTGGAGCGGCGGGGAGGGGCGTGGGTGGGCCTGGAGGTCCGTGAAGATAACCCCGTCGCCCGACGGCTGTACGAGCGGTTGGGCTTCGAGCCGGTGGGGGCGACGGTGGAACTCATCCGCCCGGCCGGGTTGCCCTGGCCGAAAGAGGAACTTCCCCCGCCGACCCTTCCCCTGCGCCGGGCCAGGGGCGGGGAGGATAGGACCCTCTACCGGTTGGCCCTGGAGGGGCTGAGCCGCCCCCATCGGGACGTGTTGGAGGTCCGCCCCACCGCCTACCAGACCGGGTGGGGGGCCTGGCTGTCTGCCTGGTTGGAGGGGCGGCGGGAGGATTGGTGGGTGGTCCCGGACGCGGGCCAGATCGTCGGCGCCGTGGGCCTGCTCAGCCGACGACCCGCCCGGTACCACCGGATCGAGATCCTGTGCCGCGCCGAGCGGCAGGGGGACCTGGGCCACCGTCTGGTCCGCGTGGGGGTGGCCTTCCTCTCCCGCCGCCGTCGCTGGGAGACGGTGGCGACCCTCCCGGGCCCCCGTCAGGCGCTGGAGCCGGCCTTTGCCGATCTCGGTTTTCAACGACTGCGTCGTCTCGTTCAAATGCGTCGGATCATCGGACATCGTCTGGAGGTTGCTGGATGAACGTCGTAGCACGGCAAGTTCGCCTGGCGGCCGGGCTGAGCCGCAACGCCAAGCTGTTCCTGGTGATGACCGCCATCAGCGGGCTGGGGAACGGCATCTTCATGCTCTTCCTCAACCTCTTCGTCCTAGCCCGCGGGAACGACGAGGCGTTCCTGGGGCTCTTGATGTCCGTGATGAGCTTCTCCGCCCTCTTGCTGGGCCTTCCGATGGGCGTCCTGGCCGACCGCCTGGGGCGGAAGCAGGCCCTTCTCCTGGGCGGCGTCCTTTCAACCAGCGCGAGCCTGGTTGCGATCCTCTCTCCGATCGACTGGCCGCTGGTGGTGGCGATGGCGGTGCTGGGGGCTGGGAACGCCCTCTATATGGCCACCGGGCCGGCCTTTATGGCGGAGAACGCCACGGATGAGGAGCGGCCCACCCTCTTCAGCCTCCAGCCCGGCCTCTCTATGCTGGTGGCCTTCGCCGGGAGCGCCATCGGCGGGCCGCTGCCCGCCGCCTTCGCTGCCCTGCTGAAGGTGCCGCCCGAGAGCGTGACCGCCTATCGGGTCACCCTCCTGGCGGCCGAAGCGGTGATGGGCCTTTCCTTCATCCCCCTGCTGGCGGTGCGGGAGCGGAGACGGGTCCCCGCGGCCCTCCCGGGTCGCGTCCCCTTCTCCCTTCGCGCCATCCGGATGCGCGGGCCGATGCTCCGGCTGGTGGTCCCCCAGTTGATCATCGGCCTGGGGGCGGGGCTTCTGATCCCCTACCTCAACGTCTTCTTCAAGCGTCGCTTCGGCATCTCGGATAGCCTCCTGGGGATCACCTTCGCCGTCGCCCAGCTTCTGATGGGGCTGGCGACGCTGGCCGCGCCGATGCTGGCGGAGCGGTGGGGGAAGATCCGGACCGTCGTGGTCACCGAGCTGGCCTCCCTCCCCTTCCTGATGATCCTGGGCTTCGCGCCGGTGCTGCCGGTGGCCATCGGCGCCTTCTGGCTGCGGGCGACGTTGATGAACATGGGCGGGCCGCTCTACACCGCCTTCGCGATGGAGCGGATCCCGGAGGAGGAGCGGGGGAGGGCGGGGGCCGTGCTGGGGCTGGCCTGGTCCATCGGGCAGGGGATCGGCCCGGGGATCAGCGGGCTGGTCCAGCGGAGCGTGGGTTTTGCCCCCCTCTTCCTGGCGACGGGGACCACCTACCTGGCGGCGGCGCTGCTGCTGCAGGCCTTCTTCGGGCGGGCCGAGGAGGCGGCGGCCGAGCCCGGCGCGCTTCCGGCGGAGTGAGGATCACGAGTGGCGCGGATGGGACGGAAGGAACTATGGGAAACTTTGCGCCCTTCGCGCCCTTTGCGGTTCGATACGAGCCATATCGGAGAGATTGCTGATGGAGACAGTTGAACAGAGTATGAAGCGATGGGCCGCGCCGTTCTTCACCATCTGGGCGGGGCAGGCGGCCTCGCTGCTGGGCAGCGCGCTGGTCCAGTTCGGGCTGGTCTGGTGGCTCACGCAGACCACCGGCTCGGCGACGGTGCTGGCGACGGCGACGCTGGTGGCGATGCTGCCCGGGGTGTTCGTGGGGCCGTTCGCCGGGGCGCTGGTGGACCGGTGGAACCGGCGGGTGGTGATGATCGTGGCCGACGGGATCATCGCCCTGGCGATGCTGGGGCTGGCCTACCTCTTCGCCGTCGACGCGGCGCGGGTGTGGCACGTCTACGTCGTCGTGTTCATCGAGGCCACGGCGAGCGGGTTCCACTGGCCGGCGATGCAGGCCTCCACCTCGCTGATGGTCCCGGAGGAGCACCTCTCCCGCGTGGCGGGCCTCAACCAGACGTTGCGGGGCGCGCTGAACATCGTGGCCCCGCCGCTGGGCGCGCTCCTCCTCTCCGCCCTGCCGGTCCAGGGGGTCCTGGCCGTCGATGTGGGGACGGCCGCGCTGGCGATCCTCCCCCTCTTCTTTATCGAGATCCCCCAGCCGCCGGCCCGCCCGGCCGAGGCCCGACGGCAGCCGCTGTGGCAGGACGTGCGGGAGGGGTTGCGGTACGTCTGGAGCTGGCCGGGGCTGCTGGGCGTGCTCCTGATGGCGACGGTGATCAACTTCCTCCTCAACCCCGCCTTCTCGCTGATGCCGATCCTGGTCACCGACCACTTCGGCGGGGAGGCGATCCATCTGGGCTGGCTGGACTCGGCCTGGGGGGTGGGGATGGTGACGGGAGGGCTGCTTCTGAGCGCCTGGGGCGGCTTCCGCCGTCGCATCCTGACCTCGCTGGTGGGGGTCATCGGCATCGGCGTGGGCACCCTGTTGATCGGCCTGGCCCCGGCGACGGCCTTCTGGCTGGCAGTAGGGGCGGTCTTCTTCGCCGGGCTGATGAACCCCATCGCCAACGGGCCGCTGATGGCCATCGTCCAGGCCCGGGTCGAGCCGGAGATGCAAGGGCGGGTCTTCACCGTGCTGCAGAGCATGGCGACGGCCATCTCTCCCCTGAGCATGGCGGTCGCCGGGCCGGTGGCGGACCTGGTGGGGGTGCGGGCCTGGTACATCGCGGGTGGAGCGCTCTGCACGCTGATGGGGGTGGGGGCCTTCTTCGTGTCACCTATCCTTCACATCGAAGACAACCACCGACCCCAGAAGCCGGTCGGGCGGAAAACGTCACTGGCCCCTGCGATGGTGGAGATGAAAAGGGGAGAATAGCGCGATGTCCCTCCGGCAACCAGTGGAGCGCGTTCGACAGATCTACAACGAATACCCTCGCCCGTTCTGGACTCTGATTCTGGGCACCTTCATCGACCGGCTCGGTGGGGCGTTGATGTTCCCCTTCCTCACGCTCTACATCACGCGGAAGTTCAACGTAGGGATGACGGAGGTGGGGGCCATCTTCGGGCTGTTCTCCATCGCCAGCGTCGTCGGCAGCGCGCTGGGCGGAGCACTGGCCGACCAGCTGGGGCGGAAGGGGATGCTGATCTTCGGACTGATCGTCAGCGCACTGACTAGCCTGTTGATGGGGCTGGTCAACTCGATCGAGCTCCTTTTCGCCAGTGCGCTGATCGTGGGGCTGTTTGCCAACAGCGGTGGTCCAGCTCAGCAGGCGATGGTGGCCGATCTGCTGCCGGGGGAGAAGCGCGCCCAGGGGTTCGGCCTCCTGCGGGTTGTGGTGAACATTTCCTTCACCCTCGGGCCGGTCATCGGGGGGCTCCTCGCTGCCCGTTCCTATCTGCTCCTGTTCATCTGCGACGCGGTAGCGAGCACGGTCACAGCCGGCATCGTGGCGCTGGCGATCCCGGAGACCAAACCCGCTCGCTGCGAGGGGGAGGCCGAGCAGACGATGCGGCAGACCTTCGGCGGATACTGGCATGTCCTCCGGGATACTTCTTTCGTCATGTTCATCGGGGCCTCCACCCTGATGACCCTTGTCTACATGCAGATGAATACCACCCTGGCTGTTTACCTGCGGGATGTGCACAACGTCTCCGAACAGGGCTACGGCTATATTCTCAGCCTCAACGCTGCGATGGTGGTGATCTTCCAGTTCTCCGTCACTCGCTGGATTGCGAGATACCGACCGCTGGCCATCATGGCCGTGGGCGCGCTGTTCTATGCGGTGGGATTCGGGATGTACGGTTTCGTCTCGCACTACGGGCTCTTTCTCTTGGCGATGGTCGTCATCACAGTCGGTGAGATGATGACTGCCCCGACGGCCCAGGCGCTGGTTGCTCACTTCGCCCCCAGGCATATGCGAGGGCGGTATATGGCGGTCTACGGGCTCAGCTGGGTGATCCCGTCGACGGTGGGCCCTCTCCTGGCGGGGCTGGTTATGGATGGCGCCGACCCCCGTTGGGTGTGGTACGGCGCCGGGCTGGTGGGGCTTGCCGCCGCCGGAGGGTTTCTCCTGCTCTGCCGGCGGGTTGGTCGCTCTTCGGCAGAGGAGGAGAGAAAGAAAGCCTCCGCTTCTGCCCCCGTGTGATGAGAGAGAGCGAGGACCAGAAGGGAAGGAATCCGGTGCAGGGAGTTGCTAGGAGCGGTCTTATGGAAGAGAGAATACGGATTCTGGAGCAGATCGAGGCGGGGCGGATCAGCGTCGAGGAGGGGGTGCGGCGGCTGGAGCGGCTGTCTGCAGGGGACAAACCAGCGGAGGCTTCTCCATCCCCGGTCATCCGACCGGCGTTGGTGCGGGCCCTGTGGCAGGCGGTCTTCTGGACAGGGGTGGTGCTGGCGGCGGGCGGGGCGCTGCTGGTGGCGGCGGTCTCCGCCCGGCGGATCGCCCCCGCCTGGCCGGTCTGCGGCGGGCCGCTGCTGCTCCTGGGCCTGGCGACCGCGGCCGTGGGCCTGTGGCTGCGGCGGGCCCGCTGGTTCGCCCTTCGGGTGCGGGAGCGGGACGGCAAAAGGATCGCCTTCGCTTTTCCCCTCCCGCTGGCCCCCATCGCCTGGCTGCTGCGCGTCCTCGGTCCCTTCATCCCCCAACTCCGCGACACGGGGGTGGACGAGGTGATCCTGGCGCTGCGGGAAGAACTGCGGGCGGGTCGTCCCCTCGTCGTGGAGGTGGACGAGGGGGAGAGGGGGGAGCGGGTGCAGGTATATTTCGGGTAGGAGGTGGCAAATGGCTGCGACGAGCGACGAACGGCTGAAGGTGCTGCAGATGCTGGAAGAAGGGAAGATCACCGCCGAAGAGGCGGCGACGCTGTTGCGAGCGTTGGAAGGAGGGAGGGCATCTCGCGCCGGCGCGACGGGCGTGGGCGGCGAGAACCGCTACCTCCGCATCCGGGTGACGGATCTGGCATCCGGGGTTGGCAAGGTCAACGTGACCGTCCCCATCGGCCTGGTGCGCGCGGGCCTGCGCATCGCCGAGCGGTTCGCCCCCGATTTCGGCGACATGGACCTCCAAGAGATCGCCGACCTGATCGCCGAGGGGGCGATGGGGAAGATCATAGAGGTGGTGGACGCGGAGGACAACGAGCGGGTGGAGATCTACATCGAGTAGGCGAGTCAGCGGGTTAGGGGGTGGCCGAGGAGGGCGGAGAGGTCGGCGAGACCGGTCTCGACGTCGGTGAAGACGATGGTGTGGATGCCCATCAGCCGGGCGGGATCGGTGTTGCGCACCAGGTCGTCCAGGAAGACCGCCTCGCCCGGCTGCACCCTCAGCCGGTCCAGCACGTACCGATAGATCGCCGGATCGGGCTTGGCGACCCCCAGTTCGGCGGAGTTGACGTACAGGTCGAACTCCGTGCGTGGGTCGAAGCCGTACCGCTCTTTGACCTCCTCGGCGTGATCGGGGTAGGCGTTGGTGAGGAGGGCCACCTGGTACCGGCCGCGCAGCGCGCGCACCGCTTCCACCAGACGCGGTTCGATCTGCTGCTCGGCGTAGTACTCGGCGTAGAACCGCCGGACCGCCTCTCGGTCCGGCAGGCCCAGGCCACGGGCCACGTGTTCGTCGAAGGCCTCCTGGGAGAGGGTACCGGTCTCCAGTTGTTTCCACTCCCGCCCCCAGAGGACCCGCTCCAGGGTCCCCTCGGGCAGCCCAAGCCGTCGCTCCCACTCCTCCGTGCGGCGGAAGAAGGTCAGCGGGGAGAAGACCCCGCCCCAGTCGAAGATGACGGCGCGGATGTCGGGAACGGGGGTGAGGGGAGGGACCGTTACAGGGAGCCCAACCGCCGCCAGTTGCCGCCGCAGGTGGCGGCTCCCCCGGAAGCGGAAGCCGGTCATCCCCAGGTGCTGGGCCGCCTCCACGTTGGTTCGCTGATCGTCCACGAAGACCGCCTCCTCCGGCGCGACCCCCAGCCGGTCCAGTGCGCGCCGGTAGATGGCGGGGTCCGGCTTGACGACCCCCTCCAGGGCGGAGACGACGACCACGTCGAACAGATCTTCCAGCCCGAGGTCGCGCAGCAGGTCCGGCAGGTTGGAGGCGTGGTTGCTGAGGAGGGCCGTCCGCAGGCCGCGCTCCCGCAGGTCGCGGATCAGATCCACCAGGTCCTGATCCAGATGGTCGCCGGCCCAGAAATCCCGCTTGAGGTCGGCCACGTCCCCATCCTGCAGGCCCAGACGGCGGGCCACCCCCTCCCAGGCCTCGTCCAGCGTCGCCTGGCCTCGCTGGGCGGCCTCCCAGCCCTCCCCGCGGAAGAAGAGATCCGCCAGGTCCCCCGGCGCCAGACCCAGCCGTTGCTCCCAGGCGAGGCGGGGACGGATGTCCATCGTGCGCATCAGGACGCTGCCCCAGTCGACCACGATGGCGCGGATCATCCCTCCTCCTCCGCGTCGGAGAACAGGTTGAGCAGTTCGGAGAACCGACGCAGCGTGACGACCCGGTTCGGATCGATGAAGGGGGCCTCCTCGAAGGCCCAGGGCTTCTTGTAGGGGATGTGGATGGCGCCGATGCCCACCTGGAGGGCGGGGTTGATGTCGGACCGGGGGCTGTTGCCCACCATCCAGGTCCGGCGTCGGTCCAGACCGTGCCGCTCGATCAGTTCCTCCAGCACCTCCGGCCCCTTCTCCGGGACCACGTGGACCGCTTCGAAGTAGGGGGCGAGGCCCGAACGGGCCACCTTGTCGTGCTGGACCTGGGGATCCCCCTTGGTGAGGAGGATGAGCCGGAAGCGGCGGTGGAGGTGGGGGATGGTTTCCTCGACCCCCTCCAGGAGGATGATGGGGTAGCCGATGACCCGCCGACCGATGGCTTCGACCTCCGCCTCCACCTCGGGGCGGGGGGACCGTCCGTAGCGCTGGCAGAGGTGCCGGTAGGTGATCACCATGCAGCGGGCGAACTCCGACGGGGCATAGCCCACTTTGGTCACCCGCTCGTGCTCGATCCGGTCGAAGGTGCGGCGGGCCTCGACGGGGTCGAACCCCTCCTGGGCCATCCGTTCGGCGAAGGCGTCGGCGGCCTCTTCGTAGAAAACGTTGTTCTCCCAGAGCGTATCGTCGGCGTCAAGTATCAACGTCGGTCTATCCATACAGCGGGGTATTATACCCGAGTTTGCCGGAAAGGGGTATGGGCCATATCGGGTCGGGAGCGCAGGAGCGACCGCGGAGGCCCGCCGCCATTTGACCTCCATCCGCTCCATGCTATACTCCCCCTGCTCCTCACATCGGACGTAAAGGAGGGTCGAGATGTCCATCAAAGTCACCTGGTACGGTCACGCCTGCGTCGGCCTGGAGGTCGGTGAGCATCGGTTGCTGGTGGACCCCTTCCTCACCGGCAATCCCCTCGCAGCCGCCTCCCCGGACCAGTTCGAGCCGACCGCCATCCTGGTCTCCCACGGCCACGGCGATCACGTGGGGGACGCGCTGGAGATCGCCAAGCGGACCGGCGCGCTGGTCGTCAGCAACTTCGAGATCTGCAACTGGTTCCAGGCCCAGGGCCACGATAACGTCCATCCCCAGCACATCGGCGGGGGGTTCCACTACCCGTTCGGCTATCTCAAACTGACCATCGCTCATCACGGCTCCGCCCTCCCCGATGGCTCCTACGGCGGCAATCCCTGCGGCTTCCTCCTCACCGCTGAGGGGAAGAAGATCTACCTGGCCTGCGACACCGGTCTCTTCTACGACATGAAACTGATCGGCGAGGAGGGGCTGGACTTTGCCGCGCTCCCCATCGGCGACAACTTCACGATGGGGCCGGACGACGCGCTGCGGGCGGTAAAACTCCTCCAGCCCAAGCGGGTGCTCCCCTACCACTACGACACCTTCGACGTCATCAAGCAGGACCCCCACGCCTGGGCGGAGCGGGTGCGGGCGGAGACGAGCGCCGAGCCGGTGGTGCTGAAGCCGGGGGAGAGCGTGGTCCTCGAATGATAGAGGGACGGTGGGACAAGGGGGACTGGGGGATGGATGAGAAGGCGATGGAGCGGGTCGTCGAGATCCTGGAGACCGATCCGGATTTCTACGTCCCGGTCAAGAAACTGTGGCTGATGCTCCAGGGGGAGGGGCTGATCCTCGACCTGGACCTGGATGCGTTCCAGGCCCAACTGGAGGCGGACGACCGGTTCGAGTTCATCGAGGGGGTCGACCACACGGAGGGATTCGAGGACGACCCGGAGTTCGAGGCGGAGATGGAGGCGTTGGGCTTCTTCAGCGGGCCGCGGGTGAAACTGGTCTCCCGCGAGATGACCGCCGAGGACGTCTTCGCCGGGCTGACCCGCAGCCTTCGCCAACTGAACGAGGCCCTGCGCGGTGCCTGGGAGACCCGACCGGAGGACGACCCCGAGGCTGAGGCGATGCTCCTGGAGACGCTGGGCCTGGCCGAGCAGTTAGAGCGGGAGATCCTGGAGATCATCGAATCGGGCCTGGAGGAGGAGTCCCCCCAAGAGCCGGAGGAATGAACCGGCGGTTGCGCTGGTACGACTATCTCGCGCTCAACATCTACTGGTTGGGCCTCAATATCTCCGCGGGCACCATCACCCCAGTCCTCCTCCCCTACCTGGTCGCCCGCTTCGTGCCGCCGGAGCAGAAGAACTCCTACCTGGCCACCGCCCGGGTGGCCGGGCTGGCGGTGGCGATGATGGTCCAGCCGATGGCCGGGCTGTTCAGCGATCGGAACACCTCCCGCTGGGGCCGTCGGCGGCCCTACATCCTCGCCGGCACGCTGCTCGACCTGGTGTTCCTGCTGGTCATCGGGGCCTCCCCCCTCTTCCTGGGTGCGCCGTCCGACCGCCTCCTCCAACCCGCCCTCGGCTTCAACACCGCCTACGGTGTCCTCCTGCTAGGGATCATCCTCCTGCAGTTCTCCTCCAACCTCGCCCAGGGGGCGACCCAGGGGCTGATCCCCGACCTGGTCCCGGAGGACCACCGGGGGCGGGCCTCCGGAGTGAAGGCGATGATGGAACTGGCCCCCGCCTTCCTGGCCGTCTTCATCGGTCCCCTGGTGGACGCGGGGCGGACGTGGGTGGCGGTGGGCGTCGTGATGGCCTCGTTGTTCCTGACGATGCTGGTCACCGTCCTCTGCGTCCGCGAGGAGCCGCTGCGAGAGCCTCCCTCTGCCCCCCTCGCGGGGCCGGTGCTCCGCCTGGTGGCCCTCACGGCCATCTTCGTCGGCGTGACCCAGGGGGCGGTCCATCTGGTCCGCTCCGGCGGGACCTGGCTGGCCGGGCTGGAGGCAGGGGTCGGTCAGCAGGTGGCCCTGGTGGGGCTGATGGGGCTGGTAGGGATGGCCGGTTCCATCCTGCTGGGCGTCTACTTCGGGGCCTGGGTCGGGATCGGCCCGGAGGCCCGTCAGCGGACCTCCTTCATCTGGTGGGTGGTCAACCGGCTGCTCTTCCTGGCCGCCGTCGGCTCCGTGGAGGGGTTCGCCCTCTACTTCCTGGCCGACGTCCTCCACATCCCCAACGCGGCCACGATGACGACGGTCCTTTTGGCGGTGGTGGGCGTCTTCCTTCTCACCTTCGCCCTCCTCGGCGGCGTCCTCTCCGACCGGGTGGGCCGAAAGCGGCCGCTCTTCCTCGCCGGGCTGGTCGGCGCGGCGGGGACGTTCGGGTTGCTCCTCTCCACTTCTTTCCCCCACGTCCTGATCAGCGGGTGCGTCATCGGCGTCGGGGCGGGGGTCTTTATGGCGACCAGTTGGGCGCTGGGGACCGACCTGGCACCGCCGGAGGCGGCGGGGAGGTACCTGGGGATCTCCAACCTGGCGGGGGCAGGGGCGGGGATCGTGGGGGCCGGCATCGGAGGCCCCCTGGCCGACTTCTTCAACGGCCTGCGACCCGGCCTGGGCTACCAGGTCATCTTCGCCATCTACGGAGCGCTGTTCCTGTTTTCCTCCCTCAGCCTGAGCCGAGTACGGGAAGGGCGTTGAATAAACCACAGAGGCACAGAGGACACAGAG
>CAZOLN010000083.1:0-12569 GCA_964580565.1 uncultured Anaerolineales bacterium | reverse complement strand
GCGGGAGAGGGGGGAGGGTGGCCCGCCGCCAGGCGGGCCGGGTGGGGGGTGAGGGCCCAGAGGAAGAACTCGCCCCGAAATTGAAACGCACCTGAGGCCAGGTTGCGCGTTCCGCCCAGGCTGTGCTATACTATGGAGGGGCGGGGAAAATGGCTGAAGCGATTCGGGTTCTCATCGTTGACGATCACCCCTTCTTCCGCGAGGGGCTGCGGAACGTCCTGGGCACGGCGGAGGACATCCACGTCGTGGGCGAGGCGGAGGACGGTGAGGAGGCGGTGGAGCAGACCGTGGCCTTGCACCCCGACATCGTCCTGATGGACATCAACCTGCCCAAACTCAACGGGCTGGAAGCGATGGACCGCATCCAGCGGGCCTGCCCGGGCATCCGGGTCATCCTCCTCACCGCTTACGACGACGAGGAGCAGGTGTATCACGCCATCCTCGCGGGAGCCTCCGCTTACCACGCCAAAGATGTCGATCCTCAGAGGCTGGTCGAAACGGTCCGGGCCGTTAACGAGGGTAACTACGTGGTGGGGAACTCCGTGCTTACGGAGGAAGAGGTCGGCAAGTGGCTGCTTTCGAAGTTCCGGGAGTTCGGCGGGGACCTCGCTCTGGAGGGAGACCGCTTCCTTTCTCCCCTCTCTCCTCGGGAGATGGAGATCCTGCGGCTGTTGGTGCGGGGGATGAGCAACAAGGAGATCGCCTACCACTTGGGGATCAGCCATCAGACCGTGAAGAACCACATCACCTCGATCCTGGGCAAACTGGGCGTGTCTGACCGGACTCAGGCGGCCGTGTACGCCCTGCGCCGGGGGTGGGTGCCGCTTCGTGCCGACTTAGAGGAGGAATCGTGATGGATGCCACATCGGCGGAGACCCCGCAATCACCGTTCGCTCAACTGTTGGAGAACTGCCGTCGGGAATACCAGCAGGTCCAGACCGAGTTGAAGGAGATCGACCTGCTGATCAAACAGACAGCGGCGGAGGTGGAGCGGCTGGTCCAGCGGAACGCCCAGGCCACCACCCGCCTGCGCCAGATCGAAGCGGCCTTCGACACGGTCCCGCGGGAGGACATCCGCGAGGCCTATACGACGGTCCGCGAGATCCAGCAGCGGCTGTTCACGATGCGCGGTCAGTTGGAGAAGCTGCAGTCCGACCAGAAGAACCTCTCACGGTACGCCCAGCTCCTGCGACAGGTGCTGGAGGTCGGGCAGAGCCCGCCGGACCTGCCGGAGGCGGCGATGGAGGGCCTGGCGGAGACGGAGGCCATCCCTCCCATCGTTCGGGTGATCGAGGCCCAGGAGCGGGAACGGCGGCACCTGGCGCGGCGCATCCACGATGGCCCGGCCCAGTCGCTGACCAACCTCATCCTCCAGGCGGAGATCTGCGAGCGGTTGTTCGAGGTCGATCCGGAGAAAGCCCGTGCCGAGTTGGCCAACCTGAAGAGCGCCGTCGTCAAGACGTTCAAAGAGGTCAAGGATTTCATCAGCACCCTTCGGCCCATGATGTTGGACGACCTGGGCCTCATCCCCACCCTGCGTCGGTACGTTGAGGATTTCAAGGAGCGGAACGAGATCGACGTCACGCTGAACATCACCGGGCGGGAGCACCGGTTTGCCACCTACAAAGAAGTAACCATCTTCCGGGTGGTTCAGGAACTGATGAACAACGCCCGGGACTTCTCCCAGGCAACGGCCATTCAGATCGGGCTGGACATCGATGACCGGCGGGCGCGGGTGGTCGTCGAGGACAACGGTCGTGGTTTCGAGCCGGCGGAACTCTCCGCCGGTCCCCTGGTCGAGCAGATGGGGTTGGATACGATGCGGGAGCGCATCGAGATGCTCCAGGGGCGGATCCAGATAGACACTCAGCCTGGAAAGGGGATGCGGGTCACCATCGAGGTGCCGCTGCCCTGAGGGGAAACCGAGCCCAACTACGCGGAGCGGCGGGCAAAAATAGTACCTACTTCCTATTGTCTTGCCCGCCGCTCCGTGCTATGATAAGGCTCGAAGCAAAATTTTGAAACGGGAAGGAGGTGAAAGGAGATGTTGTATCTGCCGAATGAAGAGGGCCAGGGGCTGGTAGAGTATGCGTTGATCATTGTTCTCGTTGCTATCGTCGTGATCGCCGTCCTGACCTTGCTGGGCAACCAGCTCCAGAACGTCTTCAACCGCATCACCAACGCGCTCTCGCCGCAGAGCTAGCAACAACGTACCACGGATAGAACCAGCCCGGAGCCCCCTCCTCGAAGGGGGCTCTGGCCTTTTATTTGACAATCCCCACTCCAGATGTTAGACTACCCCCGCCGCATGCCTTGTCCATCGGTAACAGATCCTACGCAGTTGCGATGGATGGAACCACGGAGGCACAGGGGACGCAGAGAAACCGCAGAAAAGTTAAGGAGAAACCCTGTGCCCTCTGTGTCTCCGTGGTGAAACCGCGCGACTCCTGTCAGTAAGGGGGGCGTCGATGGGACTGGTTACCCGGGAGGAATACGAGGAGCGGGAGGCCCGCTCCCTTGCTCCCTACGGCTTCAAGAGCCGCGATTCGCGAGGGCGGATCGTGCCCGAGGAGGAGCATCCGTACCGGACCGCCTTTCAGCGGGATCGGGACCGCATCCTGCACACCACCGCCTTCCGCCGTCTGGAGTACAAGACCCAGGTCTTCATCACCTACGAGGGGGACTACTACCGTACCCGCCTGACGCACACCCTGGAGGTCGCTCAGATCGGGCGGACGATGGCCCGCGCCCTGGGGGCCAACGAGGACCTGATCGAGGCCATCTGCCTGGCCCACGACCTGGGCCATCCCCCCTTCGGGCACGCCGGGGAGACGACGCTCAACCGTCTGATGGCCGACCACGGCGGTTTCGACCACAACCGGCAGAGCCTGCGCATCGTGGAGTACCTGGAACACCGCTTCCCCGAGTTCCGTGGGCTCAACCTGACCTGGGAGGTGCGGGAGGGGATCGTCAAGCACGAGACGGAGTACGACGTCGCCGACGCGGAGGGGTTCGAGCCGGAGAAACGGGGGACGCTGGAGGCCCAACTGGCCAACCCGGCGGACGAGATCGCCTACAACGCCCACGACCTGGACGACGGCCTGCGGTCCGGGCTGATCACCCCCAGGGACCTGCGGGGGGTCGCCTGGTGGGAGCGGCTGAGGGAGTCCATCGGCTGGAAAGGGAACGACTTCACTGAACTGATCCGCCATCGGATCATCCGTCGCTTCATCGGGCTGATGGTCACCGACCTCGTCACCGAGACCGCCCGGCGGCTGGAGCGGATCGATCCGAAGTCGGTCGAGGACCTTCGCAATCTCCCGGAGAACGTCGTCGCCTTTTCCCCAGAGACGGAGCGGATGAACAAGGAGCTCAAGGAGTTCCTATATCATCACCTCTACCGTCACCCGCGCGTGATCCGGATGCAGAAGAAGGCGGAGTGGGTGATCACCCGCCTGTTCGAGGCGTACGTTGAGGAGCCTGCCCAATTGCCTGTAGGGGTGCAGCGGCGGGCCGAGGAGGAGGGCGACCTTCACCGCGTCGTCTGTGATTACATCGCCGGGATGACCGACCGGTTCGCCCTGCAGGAATACGCCAAACTGTTCGACCCCCACGAGCGGGTGTAGGGAATTCACCCCAGAGAGATGCAGAGGGCACAGAGAAGTAGCATCTCTGTGCCCTCTGTGTCTCTGTGGTTTCAAAAGGATAGGGATCACCAGCCGTCGATGTACTTCGCCCACTCCTCGTTTTCCCGCAGGTACGTTCCAAAGAGATAGCGGGCGGTGGGCTTCGGCTCGAAGGGCTGGCGCAGCAGTTTCATCCGCGCCTCCTCCAGCGTCCGCCCGCCCTTGCGCCGGTTGCACTGCGGGCAGGCGGCGACGAGGTTCTCCCAACAGTGCTGCCCTCCCCGATGTCGCGGGATCACGTGGTCCACCGTCAGGTTGCTCACCTGCCGCCCGCAATACTGGCAGCGGTACTCATCCCGGCGCAGGATCTCCCGCTTGCTCAGATGGACCCGTGGGCGAGGACGGCGCACTACATAGACCAGACGGATGACCGAGGGGCGCTCGAAGGTCCGGGAGACGGTGCGGATGAACCCCCGGCCGTTCTCCAGCACGGTCGCCTTGCCCGCCAGGATGAGCCCCATCGCCCGTTTGGTCGTGCAGACGTTCAGGGGCTCGTAGTTCCCGTTCAACACGAGAACCGGGCTGTTCATAGAGGTCCTTGGGGTGCTGCCCTCGTCCACCGCTACCTCTTGATCCCCCCGCCCCTTGCCACCCGCCGATTCCGGCTACTTCTCTTCCTCTTCTTCCGGGCGCAACACCTGGTCGATGATCCCGTACTCCGCTGCCTGGTCTGCCGTCATGTAGAAGTCCCGGTCGGTGAACCGCTCGATCTCCTCTTCAGAGAGACCGGTGTGCTTCATCAGCAACCTGTTGAGCAACGATCGCATCCGGAGGATCTCCTTCGCTGCGATCTCGATGTCGGCCGCCTGCCCCTGTACGCCGCCGAGCGGCTGATGGAGATGGATCGTGGCGTGGGGCAGGGCGAACCGCCGCCCTTTCGTCCCCGCCGTCAACAACACCGTCGCCATACTGGCCGCCATCCCCACGGCGATCGTGGAGATCGGTGCCCGCAGCAGTTGCATCGTGTCGTAGATCGCCAGCCCGGCCGGGATCACCCCGCCCGGACAGTTGATATAGAGCGAGATCTCCCGCTCCGGATCCTCCCGGTCCAGGAACAACAACTGGGCCACGATCAGGTTGGCCACCTGGTCGGTGATCGGCGTCCCCAGGAAGACGATCCGCTCCCGCAACAGGAGGGAGAAGATGTCGTAGGCCCTCTCCCCCCGGCCGGTGGACTCGATCACCATTGGGATCAGGTTCTGTCCCTTCATTCCGTTTTCTCCTTCGGCTCCGCCTCCGCTTCGACCTCTCCGCGGGCGATGGCGGTCAGGCGGGCGATGATCTTTTCCCTCAGCAGGAGGTTCCTCACCTCCCGCCGCTCCGCCTCCGAGGGGGTCCACTTCCGCCCCTCCTCTCCCACTGCCTCCTTGATCTCGGCGACCCGCTTCTCGACCTCTTCGTCCGTCACCTCCAGCCCCTCGGCCTCGACGAACCGGGTCAGCACCAGCGTGGTCCGCAGCCGCTCCTCGGCCCGCGGCCTCATCTCTTCCCGCAGTTCTTCCTCCGTCTTGCCGATGGCCTTCAGATAGTCCTCCAGGCTCATCCGGAGGTCTCGCCGGACCCGTTGTTCCAGGTCCTCCACCATCTCGTCGATCTCTTCCTCCAGCACCTGGGGCGGATACACGACCTTCGCGCCGTCCAGCAGCGCCTGCATCGCCTGCTCGACGTACTCGTCCTCCGCCTCCTGCTGCTTCTGCTGGCGGATCTGCTCCTTGATGTGCTTGCGCAGTTCGTCCAGGCTGTCGAAGGGGCCGGCGGTCCGGGCCAGATCGTCGTCCAGCCCCGGCAGGAGCCGTTCAAAGACCTGCTTTATCTGGACGGTGAACTCCGCCTCCTCGAAGTCGAAGGACGACCCTTCGGGGACCTTCAGCCGGAAGGTCTTCTCCTCTCCTGCTTTCATCCCCACCAGCGCCTGGTAGAAGCCCGGAAGCGGCCATTCCTTTTCCGGGTCCACCACGGTCTCCGCCTCCTCGTCCTTCAAGAAGATCTCCCCCTGGTCGGTCCGGCCCTCGACCGAGAAGGCGATCACGTCCCCCGGTTGCGCCGGTCGGTCCTCCCGGGGTTCCAGCACGGCGTGCTCCTCGCGGAGCCGCTCCAGAGCTTCTTCGACCTCCTTCTTGGTCACCCGCACGGTGCGGCGCTTGATCCGCAACGAGCGATAGTCCCCCAGGTCCACCTCCGGCGACAGCGGCACGGTGAAGACGTACCGCAGCGGTTCGGTCTTCACCTCCTCCAGCGAAGCCGGAGCGTACGGTTCGATCTTTTCCTGTTCCAGTGCTTCCTTGAAGACGGACTCAATCAGGTTCTCCGCGGCCTCTCCCCGGAGGTATGCCTCCCCGTATCGCTGCGCGATGATGTGGTACGGGGCCCTCCCTTTACGGAACCCTGGGATCGAGACCTGGCGCGCGATGGCGCGGGCCACCCGTCGCATCTCCTCTCGGACCCGCTCCTCGGGTACGTCGATCGTCAACCGCACCTGACGCGGCTCGACCGGCTCCGTCGTGATCTGCAAGTCGGTTGTTGGTTGTGCACGCTCCACGTGTTCCCCCTTGTCCGGCGGCTTCTAGCCGATAATAAAGCACGGGGCGTGTCTGGACGCCCCGGAAAGGTGGGGAAGGCGGGACTCGAACCCGCACGGGATGATCCCACGTGATCCTAAGTCACGCTCGTCTGCCAATTCCGACACTTCCCCTGGTCACAGGATTTACGTCGCTTCGCCGGTTCTCGCCGTGCTGTGAACACGTAACTCCTGCGGCGCTACAAGCGTCCCTTCGCGCTAATTATAAAACGGAGCCCAATTTCCTGCAAGGTTTGCGCCCTGGGGGGCGAGGGCCAGAGGGCGTCGCCCCCGCTCGCCAACTTGCGCCCTCATCCCTTCTCGTGTATCCTCCATTGGGGTGGGGGCTTATCCCTAAACGTTCTGACGATGTAAGGAGACCGTATGATCCGCCAACTGATCATCCACGCCGACGACCTGGGCTTCCCGGCGGGTACGGTGGAGGCCATTGGGGATCTCTTCCGGGCCGGGATCGTCACCAGCGCCAGCGCGATGGTCAACCAGCCCGACTGGCCCCGGGCCGCCGCCCTCCTGCGGGACCACCCGGAGTGGGACGTGGGTGTTCACCTGGTGATGAACGACGGCCGTCCCATCCTCCCACTAGGGGAGGTTTCGACCCTCGTGGATCGGGACGGGCGCTTCCGGGATGGATGGTCCCTTCTGCTCCGCTACCCCCTTACTTCTCTCTCCCAACTCAAGGCGGAATGGCGGGCGCAGATCGAGAAGTTCATCGCCGACGTGGGCCGCCCTCCCTCCCACCTCGACCTCCATTGTCACTATCCCTACGTGTTCCCCGCCTGGTTCCGCCTGAGCCTGGACCTGGCGGAGGAGTACGGCGGCCTTGCCGTGCGTACCCCCTTCGACGACGCGCTGGAAGAACGGGCGGCGGAGCTTTCCGCCCATTACGGGGGTTTCCCGTCATGGTTCATCCGCTGGCAGGGGCGGCGATACCGGTCGATGGTGGATCGCCGAGGCCTGCCGCGCACCGACTTCTGGGAATCCTCCTTCTCCCAGGACGGGCGGCGCAGCGTGGAGGTCCTGCTGAGGATCCTGGACAATCTGCGGGAAGGGACAACGGAGTTGCTTTGTCATCCTGGGCTGGATGGATGGCGAAGGAAGGATTACGACGCGCTGCGGGACCCCAGGATAAGGGAGCGGATCCGGGCTCTGGGGATCGTTCTTACGGACTACGGGAGGGTCCGTGGCGCGGGATAGATCCACGTTCCTGACCTTCGACGGCCATCGGATCCACCTGACCGAACGGGGCGCGGGGGAGCCGGTCCTGCTCGTCCACGGCTTCGCCGACTCTGCCTACACGTGGCACCGCAACGTTGATGTCCTGGCCGGGGCGGGGTTCCACGTCCTGGCCTACGATCAGCCCGGCCACGGCGAGTCTTCCCTGCCGAGAGGATACCGCTTCGGGGTGGACGACCTGGCAGGGGTGGCCCTCGGGGTGCTGGACGCGCTGGGCGTGGAGCGGGCCCACGTGGTGGGCTCCTCAATGGGGGGCGGGGTCGCGCTCTACCTGGCGGTCCACCACCCCGACCGCGTGTGCCGGGTGGTGGCGGTAGCTCCCGTATGCTATCATCCGCCCTTCCGTCCGTTCATCTTCCTCCTTCGGTGCCCGCCCTTCCTGACCCTCGCCCGCTGGCTTGCCGGGCCGTGGCTGGTAGGGCCGGTTCTCCGTTCCCAGTACGCCGACCTCACCCTCCTCACCCCCGAGGTGTTGGACCACTACCGCCGGTGCTTCGAGCGGCCGGAGTACGTCCAGGCCTGCGCGGGGATGGCGCGCGATTACTGGAACCGGGCCTTCTACGAGACCGCCCGCCGTTATGGGGAGGTCCGCGCACCGCTCCACCTGATCTGGGGCGAGCGGGACACCTGGGTCCCGCCCCACCGCTTCGCGCTCCGGCTGGCGGCCGACACCGGCGCTCCCCTCATCCTCATCAGCGGGGCCGGCCACCTGGTCCAGCAAGCCCGCCCCGAACCCTTCAACCGCGCCCTCCGCTGCGCTCTGGGGAAAGGATGAGGAGATCCAGCCTTACTATCTCAGAGGCACGGAGGACATAGAATTTCTCCGTGTCTTCCATAGGCCCTCTGTGCCTCCTGCGGTGAAACAACGTAGCTCCTTGTGCTCGGGGACATAACACGCCACTTGCGCAATTGAAGACCACGGGTAATATATCGGGGGGAACCCCCCCGCAGGGACCGTGGGCATTCCACAGACAAGGAGGTGTGGGGATGGAGCAGAAGGCACAACAGACGGTTCGCGTCGCCACGTTCACGGGAGGTCTGGTGGGGCCGAGCATCCCAATGATCGGGCCGGTGGCTGATGGGGGAGCCATCGTGGCGGAGACGGCTCCGGGGTGCTGGGGGCCGATGATCACTCCCTCCTTCCGAGGCGGCCATGAGGTCACGACCCCGGTGGCCGTAGAGGGAGCGGAGCCTGGGGACGCCATCGTCATCCGCATCCAGAAAATCCGGGTAACCTCGACGGCTACGGCGTCGGGCACGATGTCCTTCGTGGAAGGGCGGTACACTGGCGACCCCTTCGTGGCCCGCCACTGCCCGAAATGCGGGACGAAGAACCCACCCACCCGTGTGGAAGGCACCGGCCCGGAGGCCATCCGCTGTGCCGTGTGCGGGGCCGAGGTCAATCCCTTCCGGGTCACCAACGGGTACACCATCGTCTTCGATGAGGCGCGTCAGGTGGGGATAACGGTGGGGCCCGAGGTGGCCGAAAGGCTGGCGCAGAACGCGGTCAAGGTCATGGCCCTCCCTAAGGAATCCCAGCAGAATCCCATCGTTGCCCTGCGCCCGGCCGACATCCCCGGCGTGATCGCCCGTCTCCGACCCTTCATCGGGAACATCGGTACGACGCCGTCCGTCGACATGCCCGACTCCCACAACGCTGGCGATTTCGGCCAGTTCCTGATCAACGCGCCCCACGAGTACAGCCTGACCAAGGAGCAACTGGAGGAAGCGCGCACCGACGGCCACATGGACATCGACTCGGTGCGGGAGGGGGCAGTGCTGATCTGCCCCGTCAAGGTGGCAGGCGGTGGGGTGTATATAGGGGACGTCCACGCGATGCAAGGGGATGGGGAGATCGCCGGGCACACCACCGACGTCTCGGCGGAGGTGACCCTCCAAGTCAGCCTGCTGAAGGATTTGAAGATCGGCGGGCCGATCCTGCTCCCGCCGGTGGAGGACCTCCCTCACCTGGCCCGTCCTCTGACCCGCTCCGAGCGGGAAGCGGCGACCCGTCTGGCGGGCACGTTCGGACAGGAGATGCTGGAAGAGGCTGCCCCGATCCAGATGGTCGGTTCCGGGGCGAACTTGAACGAAGCGACGGAAAACGGGGTGGCCCGCCTGGCGGCGCTGCTGGACATGTCCGAGGAGGAGGTACTGAACCGGGTGACGTTGACGGGAGGTGTGGAGATAGGCCGGTTGCCCGGCGTGGTGACGGTCACAATGCTGGCACCGCTGGCGCGACTGGAAGCGTTGGGATTGGCAGAGATCGTGAGAGCCCAGTACAGCCTGTAACGGCCTAGACTGGAGAAGGGGCAAGCCCGGCGGTGGACCGCGAGCCGCCGGGCTTTGCCCTCCTATGGCCTGCGATTTCCAGTCGCTATCCTCCGGCCCGCCAGGGAGAGGGGAACCCAAATCGACCGACATGATCCAGAAAGCGTGCTTCGCAATCCTTCGGGCGCAGTGGAAGAGAAGGCGATTCCCCACGAGCCTGCGCACGCTCCTCCCCCGTCTTGCCCTCGCCCTCTTCGTCCTCTGGTCCCTCCGCCCGCCGCCGGTCCTGGTCGTCGTGGGGCCGCCACAGGAGGTCGTGACCGTCAATCCCCTCGTCGGTGTCCACACCCGCCTCACCGACGAGGTGGAGGAGTGGAAGGTCCAACGGACGCTCCAGATGGTCCGCGAGATGGGCGCTCCCTGGATTGTCGAGTTCTTCCCCTGGGCCTACTACGAGCCAGCGCCGGGTCGGTACGATTGGGACCACGTCGATATGGTGGTCCGGCACGCCCGCGCCCAGGGGCTGACGGTGATCGCTCGGCTCGGATGGGTGCCCCAGTGGGCCCGACCGGAGGAGACGACCTTCACGTATCTCGACGCCGAGGGGTACGAGGCTTTCGCCGATTTTGTTGCTACCTTCGTCGGGCGGTATCGGGGGCGGGTGGACCACGTGATCATCTGGAACGAGCCCAACCTCAGTTTCGAGTGGGGGTATCGGCCGGTGGACCCCGCCGGGTACGTGGAGATGTTGCGGGCGGTCTATCCGGCGGCTCACGCGGCCAACCCCGATGTGGTGGTCCTGGCAGGCGCGTTGGCCCCTACTCTGGAACCTCCTGGCAGCCCGGCCGGCTTGAACGATCTGGACTATCTGGAAGGGATGTATATGGCCGGTGCCGCCCCTTATTTCGACGGGCTGGCGGTTCACGCCTACGGCCTGGGTTTTCCCCCCGAGGCTGAGCCTGCGCCGGACGTGGTCAACTTCCGCCGGGTCGAACTCCTACGGGCGGTGATGGAGGCCTACGGGGATGGCGATAAGCCCATCTACGTCACCGAGGCCGGGTGGAACGACCACCCTCGGTGGACCCGCGCCGTGCGCCCCGCCCAGCGGATCGCCTATACCATCGACGCTTACGAATGGGCGCGGCGATATTGGCCCTGGTGCCGGGTCGTAGCGATGTGGGCCTTTCGCTATCCGGCTCCGTTGCACAACTATCAGGACTACTACACCTTCGTCACCGACGATTTCCGGCCCAAGCCGATCTATTCGGCGGTGCAGGCATACACCCGGACCGGGAAATGGCCGTGATGGGGTGAAGGTGCTGTCCGCGGGTGTGGCGCGGTGCGTTGACGTCCCCCCGACCTTCGGTTATAATGGCCCCGGCCTGGTGGTCCAGAAGAGGCCCTGGGTGAGAAAGAGCGTATGCGAGTTCCGACGAGGCTTCGTTCTTATTTGCGCTGGCTGCTCCCAGGTATGGGGGTGAAGCGCTGGTTGCTGGTGATGGCCCTGGGCGTGGCGCTGTTGGGCCTGGGGGTAGGGATCCTGCTGGCCCAGGTCCCCCCGCTCTCCGTTGTCCCCCGTTACCTGAGCCTGGCCTTCCTTCCGGCGTGGGCGCGGGTGCTGGTCTGCGGGGCGTTGGGGGTGGGGGCGTTGGTCTGGGGCCTGGCGCGCCTGAACCAGACGTTGCTCTCCCCGTTCGTGCCGGATACGCGCGCAGCGGCGGAGGCCCTCTATCGGTACCGGAGGCGGGGCCGTGGGCCCAAGATCGTCGCCATCGGCGGCGGGCATGGGCTCTCCACGCTGCTTCGGGGCCTGAAGGCGCACACCTCCAACATCACCGCCATCGTCACCGTGGCCGACGACGGAGGAAGTTCGGGGCGGCTGCGGCGGGCGTTGGGCGTGCTGCCCCCCGGCGACATCCGCAACTGCCTCGCCGCCTTGGCCGACGACGAGACGCTCCTGGCCCGGCTGTTTCAGTACCGCTTCCCTGCCACCTCCTCCGACGCCGGACTGAACGGCCACAGTTTCGGCAACCTTTTTATCACCGCGATGGCGGAGGTGACCGGCTCCTTCGAGCGGGCGGTGCTGGAATCGAGCCGGGTCCTGGCCGTCCAGGGCCGGGTCCTTCCCAGCACGCTGCACAGCGTCACCCTGATGGGCGATCTGCGAAGCGAGCCGGTGGGCGTGAGTCGGGTGGAGGGGGAGTCGCGGATCACCGAGGCGCAGGGGGTCATCGAGCGGGTCTACCTGGAGCCGGACGATGCACCGGCCTACCCGGAGGCGGTGCGGGCCATTCTGGAGGCCGATTTGATCGTGCTCGGGCCGGGCTCTCTCTACACCAGCCTGCTCCCCAACCTTCTGGTGCGGGAGATCGCCCAGGCGGTGAGCGCCAGCCGCGCGGTGCGGGTGTACGTCTGCAACGTGGCTACCCAGCCCGGCGAGACCGACGGGTACGCCGTCGAGGACCACGTGGCGGCGTTGGAGCGGCACGTGGGGCCGGGGCTCTTCCCCATCGTCCTGGCTAACGACAACTTCCAGTATGGGGAGAGCCTCCCCGAGAGCGTGGAGCCCGTTCGATGGGCGGGGAGGTTGGGTGCTCCCTACGTCCTGCGTACGGCGGATCTGGTGGACCCCGTTCGCCCTTGGCGGCACGACGGGGAGAAACTGGCCGAGGTCCTGATGAGGATTCTGAAAGGGGAACAAGAATAGAACGCCGTTCGGCGTCGATGTTGCCACCAGTGAGTTAAAAGGAGGGTAAGGGAAATGGCTGTTCGAGTCGGCATCAACGGTTTCGGCCGTATCG
>CAZOLN010000082.1:0-12592 GCA_964580565.1 uncultured Anaerolineales bacterium | reverse complement strand
GTCCCGATCGGGACGCTTCATAACTCAGCATGTACACTGTGCTAGACATGAGCGTAGCCCTTTTGAACGGTCAGGGCTCTGATTGCACAATTGCTACGCTAGGTCCCTGTCGGACGGGTCGCCGGGTGAATTTTTGACAGCCCTCCCTTCCCGTGCTACTATTCTACCGGTCGATCATACCCACTATGGAGCGAAAGGAGCCCGGAATGGCAGACAAACTCTCCATTCTCCCCATCGGTGGCCTGGGGGAGGTAGGTAAGAACATGATGGCCATCGAGTACGGTCGTAACATCCTGATCATCGACGCCGGGCTGATGTTCCCCGAGTCGGATATGTACGGGGTGGATTTCATCATCCCCGACTACGGCTATTTAAAGGAAAAGAAGGAGTACATCCGGGCCATCATCATCACCCACGGCCACGAGGACCACATCGGGGCGCTGCCCTTTGTCCTGCGGGATTTCAACGTCCCCGTCTACGCCACCCGCCTGACCCGCGGCCTCATCGAGGTCAAACTGAAGCAGGCCCATCTTCTGAGGGACGTGACCCTTCACACCTTCGCTCCGGGCGATGAGATACGGATCGGTCCGTTCACCGTCGAGCCGTTCCACGTCTGCCACTCCATTCCGGACACGGTCGGGCTGGGGATCACCACGCCGGCCGGGTTGATCGTCCATTCCGGCGACTTCAAGTTCGACCATACCCCGGTGGACGGGCAGCCGACCGACTTTGCCAAACTGGCGGAGTTCTCGCGGCGAGGGGTGCTGGTCCTTCTCTCCGACAGCACCAACGCGACCGAGGAGGGGATCACCCCCTCCGAGCAGGTGGTCACCGAGGCGCTGGACGCGGTGATGCGCCGCGCGCCGGGGCGGGTGATCATCGCCACCTTCGCCTCCCTGATCTCCCGCATCCAGCAGACCATCGACGTCGGCGCCCGGTACAGGCGGAAGGTGGCCATCGCCGGTACGACGATGGCCGAGAACGTGAAGATGGCCAAGAAACTGGGGTACCTCCAGATCCCCGAGGGGATGCAGATCCCCCTGAAGGAGATCGACCGGCTTCCCCCGGAGGAAGTGCTGATCCTGGCGACCGGCGCCCAGGGCGAACCGACCGCCGTCCTCAGCCGCTTGGCGCTGGGGCGCCATTCCTCCCTGCGCATCGAGCCGGGCGACACGGTGGTCCTCTCCTCTCACACCATCCCCGGCAACGAGGAGATGATCCACCGGGTGATCAACCGCCTCTTCCAGAAGGGGGCCGATGTGATCTACGACCCCATCGCACCGGTCCACGTCTCCGGCCACGCCAGCCAGGAGGAACAGAAACTGCTCCTTAACATCGTCCGCCCGCGCAACTTCGTGCCCATTCACGGCGAGCTGCGCCACCTGAAGCAGCACGCCAAACTGGCGGTGGAACTGGGGTTCCCGCCGGAGCGGATCGCCGTGGTGGAGAACGGTTACCTCTTGAGTTTCAAGGGGGACCAGATCCAGGTCGGTCCCCGCGTCCCTGGCGGCTACGTCTTCGTGGACGGCTCCTGGGTGGGGGAGGGGATCGAACCGGCGGTGATCCGAGCGCGGGAGACGTTGGCGATGGCGGGCGTCTGTGTGGTGGTCCTGCGCTACAGCCCCCGGCGGTCCGTCCTGCTGGGGAAGCCGCGCATCGTGCTGCGGGGTTTCGTGACCGAGCGGATCGCCAAGGAGATAGCGGAGAAGGCGGAGGAGGTCGTGCGCCAGACCGTGCGGTCCATCTCGCCGGGGACCCCGGCCGCGACCGCCGAGCGGGAGGTCCGACGGGCCCTCTCCAATTTCTTCTACAAGGAGACCAAGAACCGGCCGGAACTGATCGTGGTGACGCTGGAGGAGTAAGCCGGAGGTCCGGTGGCCCGCATTTTGGTCGTCTACAAAGAGTTCCCCGCCCCGTCCGTGGGCCACGCCGGGGGCCAGGGGGTCTTCCGCTTGATGAAGGCTCTCCATCGCCGGGGCCATCGGCTCCTGCTGGTCGCGCGGATGCGGCGGGAGGAGGCCCCGCTGATGGAGGAGGTCGCTTCCCTATGCGAGGCCGTGCGCACCGTGCCGCACCACACCGCGCTGACCGGCCCTCGCTTGCTCGCACTCCCCCGCAGTTACCTGGCCCTCCGTCGGGCGGCGGCCCGCGCGCTGCGGGAGTGGCAACCCGACCAGGTTCTGGTGGAGTTCGCCCAGACGGCCGTCGTCCTCCTGGGGCTGCGCCGTCCGTTCACCACCTTCCGCCCCCACGACGTCAACTGGTTCCTGCTGGAGCAGCAGGCCACGCGGGCCCGGGGCCTCCGTCGGGGTGGGCTGCGCACCCTCGCCTGGGTTTTCCGCCGGTTGGAGCCCTGGCTCTGCCGTCGGTACGACCTGGTCGCCGCCATCTCCGAAGGGGACCGACGGCTCCTGGCCCCCCGCTGCGGCGATCGGCCGGTCGTCCTGTTGCCGCTGAACCCGGCCCTCTCCGTCGACGAGGTGGAGCCCGCCGTGCCTCCGGGACCCAACGTCCTCTTCGTGGGGGCGATGTACCGTTCCTTCAACGTGGAGGCGGTTCGCTGGTTCCTGGAGCGGGTGTGGCCGAAGGTGCTGACCCGGGTCCCTCAGGCCCGCTTCTACGTGGTCGGCTACGGCCCTCCTGCGGAGATCCGGGCCTTCCACGACGGGGAGCGCGTCTTCGTCACCGGCTACGTGCCCGACCTGGCCCCCTGGTATCGGGCGGCGGCGGTCTGCGTCTCGCCGCTCTTGGTGGCGGGGGGACTGCTGCAGAAGGTGCTGGACGCGCTGGCGGCGGGGGTGCCGGTGGTGGCGACCTCGGTGAGCAACCACGGCGTGGGGGGGACGCCGGGGGAGCACCTGCTGGTCGCGGATGAGCCGGACGGTTTCGCCGAGGCGGTGGTGCGGCTGTTGACCGATCCGGCGGAGCGGGAACGGCTGGGACGGGCCGGAAGCCGGTTCGTGGCGACCCGGTACGATCTAGAGGCGGCGTTGGATCGGTGGGAGGCGGTCGTCAGGGAGCACGGCGGGCCAGGGATCGACCGGCCCACACCACCCCGATCAGACAGAGACCCGCTATCAGGAGAAGAACGAGGCCGCTGATCCCGACCACTGCGCTGAGGACGAGCGTCCTGATAGGGGCCTCCGTCCCCGTCAGAGCGATGCCGCTCATCGTTGCGATCACCGCCAGGCCGTTCCACAGCCCGTGGACGCTCACCGCGCCCAGATAGGCCAGGGCCAGATGGCCCGGCTTCCGGGCGGACCATAGTTCTCCCCATCCCCAGCCCATCAGCCCGCCGGTGGCGCAGTGCATCAGCGTGGCCAACACCCGGCTGAGGACGCCCCCGATCCAGGTGGAGCCTATGAAGAGGGGGACGTTGAGCACGTTCTCGGCCAGGGCGAAGCCAGCGCCGGAGGCGATCCCCAGGAGGAAGGCCCGCGCCGGGTCGGGCCGCAACCACCGCCCCAGCAGGCCCACGCCGAGGGTCTTCGCCGTCTCCTCCACCAGCGGCACGACGACGGCGAAGGCGAGGAGGATCAGCAGGAGGATGGGCGGTTTCATCAGGTTCGCGATGGCCTGGGGATCTGTCAGAAAGCCTGGCTGTTGCATCTGTTCCATCAGGCTCCCCAGGTCGACGGGGTGGCCTGAGAGGAGCGCGTAGCCAAGGAGGAGCAGGACCGCCAGGGTCGCCAGCCCGACTTCCACCGCCGCGGCGGCACCTGTGCCCAGGGAGGCCCCGGCGATGAGGCCCCCTAGCACGTCCTCCCAGGTCCCCCCCTTTCCTTCCATCACCCGGCCCATCGCGCTCAGTGCTAGGGCGGGGAGGAGCATCATCGCCACGGTGCCCAGAACGGCCAGAGGGGTGGGCGACGAGGAGGTGAGGGAGAGCGCAGACCCTGCGGCGGTGGCGACGAGGAACGCAAGCAGCAGGGGCCACGTCCGGCGGGGGGAGAACGGGGTGGGGGGCCTGCCTCTTGCAAGTCGCCAGCCCATTCCCGTCGCGAGCCCGAGCAGGCCGATGCCCAGGCCGATCATCCCAACCCCCTGCCGTACCTGCATCGCGGCCTGGAGGCCGTCGTCGGGAAGAAGAAGCAGCACGATCGAGCCGAGCAGGAGGGTCGCCAGCGCGGCGATCAGCCCGGCGAAGATGATGGTCCACCAGAGAGGATGGGGTAGAGGAGGGAGACCTCGATCTCCCCCCTCTAGATGCTCTGTCCTCATCCCTTCCTTATCGAACTCCAGGCGGGTCACTGCTCCTCGATGACGATGGTTTCGATTCGATCTCCCGGCGTGGCCTCCGGATCTGCCGCGTCGGGAGGGGTAAGCGCGCGGACCACGTCCAGCCCTTCGATCACCTTGCCGATGATGGTGAAGTGGCCGTCGAGGTCCGGTTGCGGGCTGAGGGTGATGAAGAACTGGCTGCTCGTGGTCCCTCGGGTCGTGTTGACCAGACCGACGATCCCCTCGGCGTCGAACTTCAGGTCGGGAGAGATCTCGATCTCACATCGGTAGCCGGGGTCCATCAAGATGCCGGTGTCGGTCGGGTCTCCGCTCAGGATGGCGGTATCGGTGATGACCCGGAAGAAGGAGTTGCCGTCGTACCATCCTTCCTGAGCCAGGAACACGAACTGGTTGACGTTGATCGGCGATTGGCCGGGGTACAGTTCGACCACGATGTCCCCCTGAGTGGTGCGGATGGTGGCGAGGTACTGACGTTCGGGATCGATGACCTGGGGGGGAGGAGCGTCGTAGGGCGGCGGTGCCTCCTTGCTCAACTGGATGAAGAACTCCAAGGCCTGGCCGGAAAGGCCCAGGCCGAAGGGGTACATCCGGCCGTTGACGAAGAAGGTCGGCGTGCCCGGCAGGTTCAGCCGCTTGGCCTCTTCGAGGCTTTCCTGCACCTTCTGCAGGTAGGTGTGGTTTTCCAGATCTTGTCGAAACTGCTCGGTGTCCAGATCCAACTCTTTGGCGTAGTTGACCATTACATCGAGCGCCTGGTCGACCGGGAGGTTGGCCCATTCTGCGTATCGCTGGAAGAGCAGGTCGTGCATCTCCCAGAAGGCCCCCTGGGCCCCGGCGGCCTCCGCCGCCTCGGCGGTGAGCGCCGACTTGTCGTGGAAGGTCAGCGGGAAGTGGCGATAGACGAACAGGATTTCACCTTCGTGCGCCTCTACCAGAGACGCCAGCACGGGGTCGATCCCCGCGCATCCTGGTCACTGGAAGTCCGCGTACTCGATGAGGGTGATGGGGGCGTCGGCTAGGCCCCGCACCCAGTCCGCATCGGAGACGGGGGGAATGGCGTAGCAGGCCCCCTCAGATGGCGGTGTGGTGGAGGTGGGGCGGGTCGGCGCGGGGGTGGGCGCCGCCGTCGGTGTCGGGCTCGGCGTTGCTGCGCTCTGGCAGCCGACTGCTGCGATCAGAAGGGCCGCCATCGCGGCCACGAAGAAAGACTTGCGCATCCTATCCTCCTTGAGAAAGTTGGGCCTATTTTACCACTGTCTGGATTCATGTCCAAGGGGACGGGTGGGAAAGGGGGAAAGGCGGCCCGCATCGGCGGGCCGGGTGGGGGGTGAGGGCCAGCAGGCACCTCCGCTTATAAACACCCGCGCATTTGCGTACCACCTGCCCCTCTGGTAAGATTGCGCCCGTGTGTGTACCTGACAACGGAGGAACGTCGATGATCCTGGACTGGTTCTTCGCGCTGACGCCGATCCTGGTCATTCTGGTGCTGATGCTGGGCCTGCGCTGGAAGGGGATGCGCGCCGGGCCGATGGGGTGGCTGGCGGCGGTGCTCGTTGCCGCCCTTCGCTTCGGCGCCGGTTGGGAGGTCCTGTTTTGGGCTCAGGTGAAGGCGTTGTTTCTTTCCCTCTGGGTGCTCTATATCATCTGGGCGGCCCTCCTGTTCTACCGGGTGACCGACGAGGCGGGGGCGGTGACGACCATCGGCGCAGCGCTCACCCGGCTGACGACGGACCGGGCGCTGCAAGCGCTCCTGGTGGGGTGGGTGTTCGCGGCCTTCCTGCAGGGGGTAAGCGGATTCGGCGTGCCGGTGGCGGTGGTGGGGCCGCTGCTGGTGGGCCTCGGCTTCCCACCGGTGGCTGCGGTGGTCATCGCCTCCGTCGGCCACTCGTGGGCGGTGACCTTCGGTTCGCTGAGTTCCTCCTTCTACGCGCTGATGGCAGCGACGGGGCGGGCCGGGGAGGAACTAGCCGCGCCCGCTGCGATGTTGCTGGGGCTCTCCTGTTTCCTCTGCGGGGCAGGGGTGCTCTGGGCGGCTGGCGGCTGGCGGACGGTGCGGGAGGAATGGCTGCCGCTGCTGGCATTGGGTGGGGTGATGGCTGGCACCCAATATCTGGTGGTCACTCACGGCCTGTGGCCCATTGGTGCGATGTCCGGAGGCCTGGCGGGCCTGGGTGCGGGGGTCCTCTGGGCGCGGTGGCGCACCCGCAAGACGCTTCCGCGGGGAGGGGAGGGGGACCTGCCCCTGACCCTGCGGTGGGCTGCGGTTCCCTACGGGCTGTTGGTCGGCATCATCCTCCTCGCCCGGCTGGTGGAGCCGGTGGAGATGTTCCTGGGCCAGGTGGTGATCCGGGTGCCGGTGCCGGAACTGGCGACCGCGCGCGGCTGGGTGACGCCGGCCGGCACTACGCGGGCGATCGATCTCTTCGGCCATGCGGGCGCGCTCCTGGTCTACGCCTCGCTTCTCACGTACGGCCTGTTTCACTGGAGGGGGGTGTATCGACCAGGGGTGGCCCGGCGGATCGCACGGGAGGTGGTGAGGCGGGGGATCCCCTCCGGCATCGGCGTCACCACGATGGTCGCGATGGCCGTGACGATGGACCACGCCGGGATGATCCACCTGCTGGCGGAGGGGATCGCGCGGGCGGTCGGGCCGGCCTTCCCGTTGGCCTCCCCCTTCATCGGCGCGCTGGGGGCGTTCATGACCGGCTCCAACACCAACTCCAACGTGGTCTTCGGCGCGCTCCAGGAGCGGGTGGCGACGCTGGTGGGGATGAGTCCGCTGCTGGCACTGGCCGCGCAGACGACCGGGGCTGCCATCGGCGGGATGTTCGCCCCGGCCAAGGTCATCGTCGGCTGCGCGCCGGTGGAGGCGGACGAGGGGGCCACGATGCGGAAGACGATGACCTATGGGATGGTCATCCTGGGGGTGCTGGGTGGGGTGGTGGCGGCAGTGGGCTGGCTGCGGCTGCTCTGACGGCCGCACCTAAGGCTGAGGATCACAGGACGGATACAGGGTCTATGTCCACCCGCCAGCCCGGGGGTATCCCCACCGACCGGAGGAAGGCCGGTGGGTCGGCGTGGCGGAGCAGGATGTGCCACCGATAGTAGCCCCGGAGGCGGGCGAAGAAGGCGGGGGCCGGTCCGATGAGGTCGGTGGGGGGGAGCCCCTCTCGCCGCAGACCGTCCCGCAGGTCCTTCGCCAGATCGCGCGCTGCCACCTCCGCCCGCCGGGGGTCCTGGTGGCGGTACAGGAGCCGCGCCATCCGGACGTAGGGGGGGTAGTCCAGCGACCGGCGGAAGGCTAACTCCTTCTGGGCGAACCCTTCGTAGTCGTGGCGTTCCACGGCCCGGATGGCGTAGTGGTCGGGGTGGTACGTCTGGATCACGACCCGCCCTCCACGCAGCCCCCGCCCGGCCCGACCGGCGACCTGCTCCAGCAACTGGAAGGTCCGCTCGGCGGATCGGAAGTCGGGCAGGTTGAGGGCCGTGTCGGCGGAGATCACCCCCACCACGGTGACCAGCGGCAGGTCCAGCCCCTTGGCGATCATCTGGGTGCCCACCAGCACGTCCGCCTGCCCGCTGGAGAACCGCTGCAGGATGGTCCAGTGGGCCTCCGCCGAGCGGGCGGTGTCCCAATCCCAGCGGAGGAGGCGGGCTTCGGGCCACCGATCCCGCACGGCCGCCTCCACCCCCTCCGTCCCCAGGCCGAAGTGGCGGATGCGGGATCCGCCGCAGCGGGGGCATTCGGCGGGGGGTGGTTCCCGGTGCCCGCAGTAGTGGCAGACCAGGGTCGCCGGACGGCCGTGGAGCGTCAGCGGCACGTCGCAGCGGGGGCAGCGGGAGACGAAGCCGCAGTCGCGGCAGAGGACGAACGTCGCTCGGCCGCGTCGGTTGAGGAAGAGGATAGCCTGCTCGCCGCGGCCCAACGCTTCATCCAGCGCGCGGGCCAGGGCGCGGCTGAAGATCGATCGGTTCCCGGCCTTCAGTTCGGCCCGCATGTCGACGATCTGGACCGAGGGGAGGGGGAGGTAGCGGGTCTGGGGAGGACCCTCCCGCAGCGCGCGGTAGCGCGTGTGGGGGACGTGGTAGATCGCCTGCAGGTCGGCCAACCGACGGGCGTGGCCCAGGATCCGCCGTCCGAGGGTCAGCAGGCGGAACTCCCCCCGCTGGGCGCGGAGGTAAGATTCCAGGCTGGGCGTGGCCGAGCCCAGGACGACCGTCGCGCCGGTCAGCCGGGCCAGTTGGAGCGCTGCCTCGCGGGCGTGGTAGGCCGGACGGGAGTCCTGTTTATAGGAGGGGTCGTGCTCCTCGTCCAGGACGATCAGCCCGAGGGGGGAGAGGGGGGTGAAGAGAGCGGAGCGGGGTCCGATGACCACATCCACCAGCCCGGACCGCGCCCGTCGCCACACGTCGTACCGCTGCCCGTCGGTCAGTTGGCTGTGGACGACGGTGACCCGGTCGGGAAAGCGGGCGGCGAAGCGGGAGACCATCTGGGGGGTCAGGCTGATCTCCGGCACCAGGACGATCGCCTTGCGGCCCTGTTTCAGCACCTCGGCCACCGCCTGCAGGTAGAGTTCCGTCTTGCCCGAACCGGTGACGCCGTGGAGGAGGAAGGCGGCGGGCTGTGAGTTGCGGATCGCGGATTGGAGGGCGGTCCATGCGGCCTGCTGATCGGGCGTGAGAGGGAGGGGCTGGGTGGGGAGGAAGACCTTCCCCTCCAGCGGGTCCCGCCACACCTCCTCTGCCTCCAGAACGACCAGTCCCCGTTCTTCCAATTTGTCCAGGTGATACCGGCTGCAGCCCGTGTTGGCGTACACCCAACTGACGTCCACCGGCTGGCCCTCCGTCTGAAGGTAGTCCAGGATGGCCTCGTAGAGAGGGCTGCGCAGGCCTTTGAGGGCTTTCTCGCGGTCGATGGTCGGGGCCAGGCGGACGCGGAGGACCTGGTGGGGATGGGCGCGGGGTGGGGCGAGGACGGGGGTCCGTTTCAGGAGCCCCCGTCGCACCAGCCGCTCGGCGGCGGGCCGCCACGTCCGGCTGCGGAACGCCTGATCCAGTTGCCGCCCGCGCAGAGGCCCCCGCCGTTGCAGGAGGGCCAGCAGCCGTCGCTCCACCGGCCCCAGCCGGGTGCCCCGTGGGATCTCTCCGACCACCGACAGCAGGCTGTCGGTCATCCCGACCACCCCCGGTGGCAGCATCACCTGGAAGCACTCGTACAGCGGGGCCAGCGTTTCCCGGCTCATCCAGCGGGCCAGTTCGATCTGCACAGGGGTCAGCACCGGCTCAGGATCCACTACAGCGGTCAGCGGCCGCGTCTCGGCGACGGCGGGCTGCTCCGGCAGGCCGACGACGACGCCGTAGAGGGGCCGGGGGCCGAAGGGGACCGTCACCAGCGAGCCGACCTGCACCCGATCCGCCAGGTCGTCGGGTACGGCGTAGTCGAAAGCGGGTTCTGCGTCTTCGGCCTCCTTCACCGGCGAGAGGACGACGACGCGGGCGAACTTCCCGGTTTCGGGCCGTGGATTGTGGCTTGCAGATCCCATAGGGCAACCGACCCTCAAGGGCTGTTTCGCATAACAAGCGGGAGGTAGACGCGCAGGGGGCCTACGGTGACCACGAGCGCGTAGGGTTGGGGGCCGAAGGGGACGTTGTACCCTCGCACCACCAGCCGGTACGTGCCGGGAGGGGGGAGGGTGACTTCGATCTGTTCCACGTTGTTGCGCCGGTCAGGACGACCCAGACCGTTGGGGTAGATGAAGGTGCCCTCGGCCGTTTCCAGCACCAGGTCCAGGTCGTTGACCAGCGCTACCTCCGCGTTGGGCAAGGCGGGATAGTCGGACCAGGCGAGGGTGGCTCGGATGTGGGTGGGCGTGTGGGAGATCGGGAGGGTGAAGGTCACCGCTTCTCCCGTCTCCAACCCCGAAAGGGCGTCCGTATACCACGTCGTACTGTTTAGCGAATCGAGGCTCAGCCGCCCCCACCCTTGGCCCGGGTCTGGCGCTGGCCCGATCTCCGCCAGCCGAGCCCCGTCGGCCACGACGATGTCGTCCACCGCCCACACGTCCGCCGTGCAGCGGGTGGCGTACTGGCATTGCAACTCGAACCGGATCAGCGCTGCCGCCTCCCCTGCACAACTGCTGAGGTCTATCCCTTCTTGCGCCCATCCCACCCGGGGACCGTTGCTCCAGTTGTATTCGACCACCTCGGTGGATCCGCAGTAGATGCGGGCTGCCGAGCCGGAGAGGGAACGCCGGTTCCAGAACAAAAGGGTAGGGGAGACCACCCCGCTCAGGTTCACCGTCGCATCCAGTCGCCGGTAGCCGAGCGCGCCCTGGGGTTCTGCCACCCAGGCGTGGTCGGGGCTGTGGGCACCCCAGGTGGAGGTGACGACCCAGGTGGTGGAGGTCCACACCACCGAGCCCTCCACGTCGTCGGAGACGACCACCGTGCCGGTCACCGCCGGGCCGTACTGCCCCGGCGAGAGATCGACGGCGCCGTGGATGAGGGTCGCTTTGACCAGGGCGGCGCTGGGGGAGGGGAGGCCGTGCTGTGCGTACCACTGCCGCACCAGCGCGGCCGCGCCGCTGGTCAGGCCGGCCGCCTGGCTGGAACCGCTGTAGTAGGCGTAGTGGAGGTTGTAGGTATAGGGGTAGGTCGCGTTGGGGTGGTGGGACCGGGCGGAGACGACATTCGTTCCCGGCGCTACCAGATCCGGCTTGGTCCTCCCGTCCGCCGTCGGGCCGCGCGAGGAGAAGGCGGCCAGCCCGTTCGGGTCGTCGGAGATGAGGTCGTCATGTACCGGGTTGGCAGGGAACTCAGGGTGACTCCCGTAGGGGCCGGTCTCTCCCTGCCCGATCCGCAGGCTCTCGGACGCTCCTACCGCCAGCACGTTCTTCGCCGTGGCGGGGCTGTAGAGGCTGCCGGGGTCGACCAGGCCGTCGCTCCCCCGGTCGATCCCGCCGTTCCCCGCCGCGACCACGATCAGCATGTCGGGGTGGTCCCATACGAACTGATCGGCGGTCTGGGCCCAGGTGTCGTACCGGTTGCCTGCGCTGCCCCAACTGTCGTTGTGGATCCGCGCTCCGTCGGTGTAGGCGGGGGAGAAAAGGAGGTTGAGGTCGGAGGGGACGTAGAGGTCGCCGGGCTGGGTGGGACTGTAGAGGGATTGGACGACCAGCGCTGCGCCCGGGGCCGTCCCCGCGAACTGTCCGCCGGAGAGCGCGCCGCTCCCCACGGCAGAGCCCGCCACGTGGGTCCCGTGGCCGTGGGGGTCGTCCCACTGGCAGGGGGAGGGACGTCCCAGGCAGTGGGTGGAGACGATACGGCCGGCGAAGTCGGTGATGGGGCCGGACGCGCCCACGTCGAGGCCGGTGTCGGCCACGGCAACGACCTGACCGCTGCCGGTGATCCCAAGGGTGGCCTGGATCGTCGGCACGCCGATCAGGTTGCCGGCCACGTCGTTGGAGAGGCGAGGGGGGACGAACGGCTCGACCCAGCGCACGCCGGGGAGGGCGGCGAGGGTGGGGATGAGGGAGCCGTCGGTGCGGATGCGCACCGTCGTCTGCCAGCGGGTGCGGATCGTCTCCAGCACCTCCACGTCGGGCACGCCCCGGAGGTTCACCTCGTCGCCGGGGAAGAACTGTATGGTGAGCGTGACGGGGCCGGAGGCAGACCAGAGGGTCGGTTCGACCCGGAAGGCGGGGAGAAACTCGCCGACCCAGCGCACCCCTGGCAGGCTGGTCAGCACGGCGACGGCCTGGCGAGGTGCGCGGACCACGTAGGCGTAGTCCGGCAGGTAGCCGAGGGGAGGAAAGCCTGTCCGCTCCAGCAGGTTGTGCCATCGGGCTTCGATCGGCCCTCGAAACTGGACGATGAGGTAGGTGGGGGAGATCGGGGTTTGGGCGGTGAATCGGGTGGGAAGCGGAGGAGGGGACTCCAACGGGTCGAAGGTGCCCGCGCGGAGGCGCAGTGGAACCGGCGGATCGAGGGCGGGGGAGGCCCTCGCCGCCGCCAGCGTCAGGCCGAGCAGGAGCAGCGCCAGGGCGAGAGAGGAGAGGAGAAGCAGCCTGGGTTTCCCGTAGGAATGGGTATACGGACCGCGCACGGGATTGATTATACCCGATTCCCGTCGCTTGCCAACGGTGGCGGTTGGGCGTTCGTGATTCGGCGTTGCTGAACGGGTGCGGCCGTCTCCTCCGGTTTCTTTGAGAAAACAGTAGGGGCGACCCCCAGGGGTCGCCCCTACCTTGCGCCCGCGGCCTTGTGGCTACGGCGTCGCGTCGTTCAGCACCAGCGGCAGGTAGATGAAGTGGTTGGCGACGACCTCCACGGTACTCGTGGCGTAGGCCAT
>CAZOLN010000081.1:7885-12649 GCA_964580565.1 uncultured Anaerolineales bacterium | reverse complement strand
GCGGGCGTGGTTCAGTTGGTAGAACGTCTCCTTGCCAAGGAGAAGGTCACGGGTTCGAGTCCCGTCGCCCGCTCAGGATGGCAATGGCGACGTAGCCAAGGGGTAAGGCAGGGGTCTGCAAAACCCTTATTCGCCGGTTCGAGTCCGGCCGTCGCCTCTGGGGGTTTTTTCCTGAGCGAGACAAGGGCCACGCAATCGGGGCCCTTGTTCCATTTCCACTTGCGACGGCCTATGGCGAAACGGCGGACCGATCTCTGGGGTGCATTGATCCTCTGGTTGACCTCCCTCATTGGTGTTGCGGCCTTCGCTTATCCGTTCCTCCTCCGACAGGTACCCCAGGGCGATGCCGGCGCCTATCTGGAGAGCGCGTTGGCCGTCCTCGCCGTCCTGGTCACCCTGTGCCTGGTAGCCGTGTTGGTGGAGTTGACCTCGGGGAGGATGAACGCCCGCACCGTCGCTACGATGGGTGTTCTGCTCTCCGTCAACGCTGCTCTCCGGCTGGTGGAGACGAGCCTCATCGCCCTCCCCGGTGGGTTCTCCCCTGTCTTCTTTCTCATCACCCTCAGCGGCTACGTCTTCGGAGCCCGGTTCGGGTTCCTGTACGGTGCCCTCTCCCTGCTGGTCTCGGCGATGGTCACGGGCGGCGTGGGGCCGTGGTTGCCCTACCAGATGCTCGCTGCCGGGTGGGTCGGCCTGACCGCCGGGTGGCTCCCCCTTCTGGCGAAACGTAAGAGGTGGGAGATCCCCGCACTGGCCCTCTTCGGTTTGCTCTGGGGGTTCCTCTACGGGGTGATCCTCAACCTGTACTTCTGGCCCTACCTGGTCGGAGCCGCCGGGGGGGGATGGGAGCCCGGGCTGGAGCCGGGGGAGATGGTCAAGCGGTACGCTGCTTTCTACGTTGTGACCTCGCTGGGGTGGGATGCGGCCCGGGCGGTGGGGAACTTTCTGTTGATGGTCGCCCTCGGCGCGCCGGTGCTTCGGGCGCTCCAGCGGTTCCAGCGGCGGTTCCGGGTCGAGTTCGAAGGGGACGCCCTTCCCGGCTAGTGGCCCGCCAGCGTCGTCGGAAGCCTGCGACCGTCGGGGCCGCAGGGCCCTATCCGATGACGACCCTTCCCCCTTTGATCACCTGGTCGACGGGGTTGGTCCCAAACCGATAGCCCAGGTGTTGCACGTCGGGCAGGTTGAGGACGAGGATGTCCGCTGCCCATCCCACCTGGAGGCTCCCCACCACCCCTCCCATCCCGATCGCAAAGGCTCCGTTCAGCGTGGCGGCGACCAACGCCTCCTCGGGGGTCAGATGGAGGTACCGGCAGGCCAGGGCGATCACCAGCGGCATCGACTCACACCAGGAGGTGGTGGCGTTGCAGTTGGTGCCTAAGGCCAGGATCCCGCCCGCCTCCAGGATCGCCCGTGCCGGCGCGTACCGGTGGAGGCCCAGGCCGAAGGAGGTGGCCGGGAGGAGGACCGCCACCGTATCGGAGGCTCCCAGGCGTTCGACGTCTTCCGGGGGAATGGAGACCAGGTGGTCGGCGGAGATCGCTCCCATCTCCGTCGCCAGCCTAGCCCCGCCCCAGGCCTGGAACCGGTCGGCGTGGACCTTGAGCCCCATCCCCAGACCGCGGGCCCGTTCGAGGACGCGGCGGGCCTGCTCCACGGTGAACCCGCCTTCGTCGCAGAGTACGTCGCAGAAGGGGATCTTGAGGGTCCGGGTCAGGCAGGGCCCCTCGTGGGCCCCTCCAGGGCAGGCGATCAGCGGAAGCATCTCGATCACCTGGTCGACGTACCCGTCGGGGTCCCCCAGGAACTCCCCTGGGACGACGTAAGCTCCCAGAAAGGTGGGGACCAACGTGAGGGGATGGGTCACTTCCAGGATGGCGATCGCCTCGAGGATCTTCAGTTCCTCGGCCAGCGAGAGGCCGTACCCGGTCTTGACTTCGACGGTGGTGGTGCCGTGGGCCAGCATTCGGTCGAGGCGGGAGCGGGTTTCGGCCACCAGTTGCGCTAGGGGGGCGGCCCGGGTCGCCTGGACGACGGCGCGGACCTCGTCCGCCACCTCCACCCCGTGTTGGGCTCCCTCTCGGATCCGCTCGGCGAACTCCTCGGCTCGGCTCCCTGCCCAGACGACGTGGGTGTGGGGGTCCACAAAGCCCGGGCAGACCATCTTGCCGGAGGCGTCGATCTCGACGGGGGCCCACCAGTCGGCGCGGAGCCGCTCGGTGGGGCCGACGGCGACGATGCGACCGCCCGCGCAGGCGACCGCTCCGTCCTCAATGATCCCCAGGTCCCCCAGCCGGGAGCCCCGCTGCGGCCCTCCGTCGTGGGGGGGTACCACGCACAGTTGCGCGGCGGAGTGGATGAGGAGATCGGCCTTCAATTTTCAGCCCCTCCCGCGTGGTGGGGGCGGCCTACCACATAGGCGCAGGAGCGATCAGAGGGAGTCCCGTCGTGCTCGATTCCGCTTCTATCCCCTCGCCCACCGGCCGTACGAGGCGGCCGTCCAACGAGATCCATATCCCTACCCGGGCGTCTAAATCGATCCCATCCGGCGGCCAGAACGGTATCGCCGTGGGCTCGCCGTGGGTGACGGCGTCCGGGATCGCGGCCATCACCGGCCGCCGGGTGTATCGGCTGAGCGCGCGTTGCGGGCCGAGCACGGTCAGTACCTGGGGGGAGTCCAGCGAAGCCACCGTCGCTACCCAGTACCCGTTGGGTGGCAGTCCGTGCCGGGCGGCCACAGCGCGGGCGTATTCGAGGAGGACGGCCTCGGCGTACCGTCGGGTGACGCGGAGGTGGACCTGATCCCAGCCGCCGTTGTAGGCCGCGAGGGCGTTGAAGAGGTCCCCTCCCGACTGCCGAATGATGATGGAGAGGGCTCTGGCCCCCCAGAAGATGTTCGTCTCCGGGACCATCAGCTGCTCGGCCGTGGGGCGCCAGGAGAAGCCGGCCTCCTTGGGCATCACCATCATCAGCCCCACGGCGCCCGCGGGCCCCCGGCGGTACGGCCAACCGTGGGATTCCTTCCAGATCACTGCAGCGATCAGGTCGGGGTCGAGGCCCCGCCGTTGGGCCTCCTCCAGGATGAGGGGCTCCCATCGCTGGATGGTCTCAGGCCAGTATGGGGAAAGGTGGGAAGGCGGAGCAGGTGGCTGCGCCGGCTGCCGTGCAGCCGCGGGTTGTACGGGGAAAAGCAGCGCCGCCGCAATCGCTGCCGCGACAATGCATCCCCACGCTACCTTGTGCATGAGCAGTTTCCTTCTCCTCCTGAACCCTTGATTTTGCTTCGCGTCGGGTGGGACGGTCACACTATAGACCAACTTGCCCGTTTTGTCAAGGAGGCCTGATAGTTAGCGCAGCCCTGGCTACCCGACGGCTTGCCAGCCTTCCGCAGGTTGGGCTCCTTCCAAAAGTGTCAGGTGGCCGGAGTGCAGCCATAGGGCAGCGGCAACGATTGCCTCAAGGGAAAAACGTGCTACAATAATCACACGGGTCATGCTTCTGGGAGGGGCTTGCGCGCCGTAGGCGAACTCAGACCAGTGCCAAGGCCGGGCCTTCCGCCCACGAAGGGTGGCATCGGGTCCGGTCTTTTTTGCCCGCCCCACCGGCTCGACCGTCGGTTGGACGAGGGGAAGGGGTTCGATGTCCACCGTTGAGGATCTGAGGCCGGGTGACCACCTCTGTCACTTCTACGAGACAGAGGAAGAGCGCCGCATTGTATTTTCCTCCTTCGTACAGCGGGGGCTGGAGCGGGGTGAGAAGGTCTTCGTCATCGTCGATGCGGAGGCCGTGGACACCGCCCTGGACCGCCTCCGGGCGGATGGGCTGGACCCCCGGCCGTTCCTCGAGCGGGGACAGTTGGTCATCGCCACCAGCGGTGAGGTCTATCTTCGCGACGGGCTCTTCGATCCGGACCGGATGATCGCTCTCCTGCGGGCGGAGACGGAGCGGGCGTTGGCGGAGGGGTACAGCGCCCTGCGCGTCACCGGCGAGATGGCCTGGGCGCTGCGGGGGCAGCCCGGCTCCGAGCGACTGGTCGAATACGAGGCGAAACTGAGGGAGTTCTTCTCGGAAAGCAAGTGCCTGGCGATCTGCCAGTACGACCGTCGTCGGTTCCCGCCCGACCTTCTCCTGGACGTGTTGCGGGTCCATCCGGCGGTCGTGATCGGCACGGAGGTGTGCGACAATCTGTACTACCGCACGGCCCAGTCCGCAGCGGCCGAACTGGACCGGTGCGTGGAGAACCTGCGGCGGGGGGAGCGGGCCGAGGATCGGGTGGCCCAATACGCGGCGCGGATGGAGGCGATCCACACCCTCGGCCGCTCGCTGGTGTTGACGCGCGACAAGGATCGCATCTGCCAGGCGGTGGTGCAGGTGGCCCGGCAGACGCTGGGCTTCCAGGTCTGTGGCATCTGGCTGGTGGAGGACGAGCGCAAACGGCTGGTCCGCGTCGCCTATGCCTGCAAGGACCACCCCGTGGGCCTGACGGACCTCCCCCTGGACAGTAAAAGGGGCATCATTCCCGCCGTGGCCCGCTCGGGCCGGCCTATCTATCTGCCCGACGTGCGGGAAGACCCCCGATATATCGACTCCGGGCTGGGCGCCCGATCTGAGTTCTGCGTCCCGCTGGCGGTAAAAGGAAAGGTTCTGGGCGCGCTCAATGCCGAGAGCCGAGAACTGGACGGATTCGATGAGGAAGATCGGCGGCTGTTCACCATCCTGGCCGACTACGCCGCCCTGGCGCTGGCCAACGCCGAGATGTTCCAGGCG
>CAZOLN010000081.1:5441-7785 GCA_964580565.1 uncultured Anaerolineales bacterium | reverse complement strand
CGGGGCCTCACCGAGTACCTCATCCGCACCCGGGAACCCCTTCTGATCCCGGACAACGTCTCCGAACGGCTGCGGGAACTCGACGTGGAACCCATCGGGCCGATGGCGCTCTCCTGGCTCGGGGTGCCGTTGATCTTTCAGGATCGGGTGATCGGCGTCATCGGTGTCCAGAGTTACACCACCCCGCGGGCCTACGGCGAGCACGAGCGGGACCTCCTCACCGCCATCGCGGCGCAGGTGGCGGTCGCCCTGGAGAACGCCCGGCTCTACGAGCGGACGCAGCGGCTGGCGGAACGGCTCGCACTCGTCTCCGAGGTCGCTCGGGAGATCGCCGCCGTCCGCGATCTCGACACGCTCCTTCGGGAGACGACGGCCCGGGTCATCGAGGCCTTCGGTTACGACTACGTGGCCGTGTTTCTTCTTGACCCCGACACCCAGGAGTTGGTCTTCACCACCGGGGCCGGGGTCTTCGCCGGCCGCACGCCCGAGGGGTTCCGCCAGAAACTCAAGGAGGGGATGGTCGGGTGGGCCGCTTTCTTGGGGGAGACGCTGCTGGCCAACGACGTGAGCCAAGAGCCCCGCTACATCGCCCCCTACATCGCCGAGACGCAGGCCGAACTGGACGTGCCGCTCAAGTACCGGGATCGGGTGATCGGCGTGCTCGACATCCAGAGCAGGCGGCTGAACGCCTTCGACGATGCGGATGTGCAGGCGATGGAGGCCCTCGCCGGCCACATCGCAACGGCGATCGAGAACGTCCGGCTGCACGAGGAACTCCGGGCCTACGCGGAGGAACTGGAGCGGCGGGTGGAGGAACGGACCGCCGAGTTGCGCGTGGAGCGGGAGCGCATCCAGGCCATTCTGGATAGCATCGGCGAAGGGGTCATCGTCACCGACCTGGAGGGGCGGGTGGAGTATATGAACCCCGCGGCCGAGGAGATCACCGGCTACACCCCAGAGGAGATGCACGGCCGTCGGTGCGACTTCTGGCTGGCGGAGGAGGAGGACCTGCAACAGTTTGCCACGATGGGGGCGTTGCTGCGCGGGGGGAAGAAATGGGTCGGCGAAGGGGTGTTCAAGCGGAAGGACGGAACGCGCTACGATGCCCAACTGGTCGTCACCCCGATCCGCAGCCCGGACGGACGGCCGACGGCCTTCGTCGGCATCCTGGAGGACATCTCTCGGTTGAAGGAACTGGACCGCTTGAAGTCCCAGTTCATCGCCGACGCGGCCCACGAGCTACGCACGCCGGTGACGACCATCAAACTGTACGCCGATCTGTTGCAGAGAGAGCCCCTGCCGGAGCGACCAGCCGAGTACCTGCAGACGCTGGTCCAAGAGGTGGACCTGCTGGCCGAGTTGGTGGAGGATCTGCTGGACCTCTCCCGGTTGGAGCGGGGGGTGGCCCCGTTCAAGCCGGAGCCGTTGGACCTGAACGGGGTGGTCGATGAGGTCGTGGCCCATCACGCGAAGCGGGCGACGGCGAAGGGGGTGACCCTTCTCTTCGAGCCCGGGTCCGGCCTTCCGACCGTGATGGCCGACCGCGGCCAGATCCAGCGGGCGGTGTCCAACCTGGTGCTCAATGCCGTCAACTACACCGCGCCCGGCGGGCGGATCGTGGTCCGAACCGAAGCGGGGGGCGGGCGGGTCCGGGTGGTCGTGTCCGACACGGGCTACGGCATCCCCGAGGAGGAGAAGGAGCGCATCTTCGACCGTTTCTTCCGGGGATCGGCGGCCCGGAAGAGCGGAACGGTCGGTTCAGGGCTGGGGCTTCCCATCGTGCGCGAGATCCTCGACCTCCACGGAGGTGGGATCGAGGTGGAGAGCGAGGTCGGGAAGGGGAGCACCTTCACTCTCTGGTTGCCGGTCTGAGCGCTGGCAGGACCCCTGTATAGGTGCGACGCACCTTCAAGGTGCGTCGCACCTGCTTTGTCCCCTTACTTTGGAGTTATCGACGACGCCGCGCCAGGTTGCGATAGCGCAACTGACCACACCCCGCCTTGATCTCGATCCCGCGACGGAGTCGGACGGTGTGGGGGATGCGGCGTCGAGCGAGGACGTCGGTGAAGGCGGCGATGGCCTCGGGAGGGGAGGGCTGTCCTTCGTAACCCGGCGTCGGGTTCAGTGGGATCAGGTTGACGTGAGCCAGCAGGCCCGCCAGCCGTGCTGCCAGGGCCTCGGCCTGTTGTGGCATGTCGTTCACCCCCGCGATGAGCGCCCACTCGAAACTGATCCGCCGACCGGTCCGCTCCACGTACCGGTGGCAGGCGGCGAACAGGTCGTCCAAGGGGTACTTCCGATTGATCGGCACCAGCCGGTCCCGCAGGTCGTCGGTGGCGGCGTG
>CAZOLN010000081.1:0-5341 GCA_964580565.1 uncultured Anaerolineales bacterium | reverse complement strand
CCCGATTCCCCTCTCGCGGGACAACCGATCGATCCCCGGCACAATCCCCACCGTCGAGAGGGTGATATGCCGCTGGCCCAGGCGGAAGCCCGTGGGGTCGATGAGGCGGCGGATGGCCTCCAGGGAGGCGTCGTAGTTGAGCAACGGCTCGCCCATTCCCATCAGGACCACGTTGGTCACCCGCTCCCCTTCGGCGCGGAGGATGCGAGCGAAGTGGAGCACCTGGGCGACGATCTCCCCGGCGGTGAGATCCCGCCGGAACCCGGCCTGGCCCGTCGCGCAAAAGGCGCAGCCAATAGGGCAGCCCACCTGGGTGGAGACGCAGACCGTCCGGCGGCGCTCGTACTGCATCAGCACCACCTCCACCGTCTCGCCGTCCCGCAACCGGAGCAGGTCCTTCCGCGTCTGCCCGTCCGACGAGACCTGGGTGTCCACCACCTCCGGCGCGCCGACGACCGTCTCCTCGGCCAGCCGACGGCGCAGTGCCTTGGGGAGGTTGGTCATCTGGTCGAAGTCGTCCGCCAGATGGACGTAGAGCCATTCCCACACCTGGCGGGCGCGGTAGGCGGGCTCGCCCCAACCCTCCAGAAGGGCCTGGAGAGAGGGGAAGTCAAAATCGTACAGGGAAGGGGTGTCGGCTGTCATATTCTGTGGATCAGGACCGCGTTTTTCCGGATAGCGGACGCGGCGATCGGTGCATCACGGTCGAAACCGGAACAGGCATACGTCTCCGTCCTGCACCACGTAGTCCCGCCCCTCGGTGCGGACGAGGCCCCGTTCGCGGGCGGCGGACCAGCCGCCGGCCTCCACCAGTTCCTGCCAGTCGATCACCTCGGCGCGGATGAAGCCCCGTTCCATGTCGGTGTGAACCCGGCCGGCGGCCTCCGGGGCAGTGGCCCCCCGCCGGACCGACCAGGCGCGGACCTCCCGGCCGCCGACGATGGTGAAGAAGGTGATGAGGTCGAGGGTGCGATACCCGGCCCAAACCAACGCTTCCAGCCCGGATCGGTCCAGCCCCAGCGCGGCCCGGTACTCCGCTGCCTCGTCGGGAGGCCATTCGGCCAGGTCCGCCTCCAGTTGAGCGCAGAGGACGACGCAGGGCGCGCCCTCCGCCGCTACCCGCTCCATCACCTTCGCTGCCATTTCCCCGCCCTCCGGCAGGTCCTCCTCCCCCACGTTCGCCACGTAGAGGCGGGGTTTGGCCGTGAGGAGGAAGAGTTCCCGCGCCAGATTGGCCCGGCCTTCCCCCTCGCTGGCCCATCGATCGGCCCGTTCTCCCCGCTGGAGCCGGGCCTCCAGATCCTCCAGCAGTGCCACCTCCTCCCGGGCCTCCTTGGGTCGGGCCTTGGCCGCTGCGCGGGCCTTCTCCAGCCGCCGTTGGACCGTCTCCAGGTCGGCCAGGGTCAACTCCAGGTCCAGCACCTCCAGGTCCCGCACCGGATCGAGGCTCCCGTCCACGTGGGCCACGTCGGGGTCGGCGAAGCAGCGGGCCACCACCGCTACCGCGTCCACCTCCCGGATGTGGGCCAGGAACCGGTTGCCCAGCCCCTCTCCCCGGTGGGAGCCCCGCACCAGCCCGGCGATGTCCACGAACTCCACCGTGGTCGGTGTGACCTGCTCCGGCCCCACCAGTCGGGCCAGCGCCTCCAGGCGGCGGTCGGGTACCGCCGCCACGCCCCGGTTGGGGTCGATGGTGGTGAAGGGGTAGGGAGCGGTGGCCGCTCCCGCCTTCGTGAGGGCGTTGAAGAGGGTGGATTTTCCTACGTTGGGCAGGCCGACGATGCCGATCTGCAGACCCATCTTTGTGTCCTTTAGCGTTTTACCACAGAGGCACAGAGGACACAGAGTTTCTCAAGATTAGAGAGACCTCTGTGTCCTCTGTGCCTCCGTGGTGGAACCCGAAAAAGTCAGGTGCAAGGCTGGGCATCGCGCCTCTCTACTCCTCCGGCGGGCGGAGGGGCAGGGCGATGGTGAAGGTGCTCCCCTGGTTGAGGGCCGATTCGACCCACACCCGCCCACCGTGGCGCTCGACGATCGATTTCACGATGGCCAACCCCAGGCCGGTCCCCTGGATCTCTCCGGTCTCCTTGCGGCGGATGCGGTAGAACTTCTCGAACAGCCGCACCTGATCCTCCGGGGCGATGCCGATGCCGGTGTCCTTGACGCTGATGAGCACCTCCTCTTCGGTGGTGCGCAGGCCGACGGTCACCAGCCCACCGGAGGGGGTGTACTTGATGGCGTTGTCGACCAGGTTGGCGATCGCCTGTCGGAGGAGCGTGGCGTCGCCGAGGATGACCGGTGCGGGCTCCGAGGCCTCCAGCCGCAGGGTGAGCCCCTTTGCGGCGGCCTGGGCGCGCATCCGATCCACCGCCTCTACGACCAGCGCTCCCAGGTGGCACGGCTTCTTCTCCAGGCCGACCCCCGCCTCGATCCGGCCCAGGTTCAGCAGGTCCTCCACCAGTCGGCTGATCTGTTCGATCCCGTTGAGGATCTTCTCCACGTACTCCTGTTGCTTCTCGGTGAGGGGGCCGATCATCGGGAGCATGGAGACGTAACCGCGGATGAAGGTCAGGGGAGCCCGCAGGTCGTGGGAGACGGTGGCGACGAACTCCGACTTCATTTTATCCAGTTCCTTGAAGGAGGTGATGTCCCGCAGGGCCACCACCCGCCCGCTCATCCCGCCGCCGGTGTCGAGGATGACGGAGGCGTTGGCGTAGTAGACGCGGCCGTTGGGGAGCGGGACCTCCGCCACCAGCGATTCGCCCGGCTCGATGGGCGCGGTGAGGACGTGGACCAGTTGCTCGTGCAGGGGGATCTCCCGCAGGTGTTTGCCGACCGTCTCCCTGGATGAGAGCCCCAGGATGTGCTCCGCGGCCGGGTTGAGCAGCAGGAGCCGGTTGTGCCGGTCGGTGACCAGGATGGCGTCGCGGGTGCTGGAGAGGATGGCCGAGAGTCGACGTCTTCCACCCTCCGCCATCTGGAAGAGACGGGCGTTCTCGATCAGGATCGCCGTCTGGCCCACGATCGTGTTGAGGAGATCCACCTCCGTGGAGGGGAACCGGTGTGGCCTGTCGTACCCCACCCACAGGATCCCCACGATCCGGTTCTGGCTGCGCACCGGGAAAGCGATGGCGGCCCGGAGGCGGTCCAGCGGAGGGGCCGACGGTGAGAGGTCCAGCACCTGGGTGAGGTCTTCGATCTGTACCGGCCCTTGGTTCTCGTGGACGCGGCGGGTCAGGTATCGATCCAGCACGCCGATGTTCTCCACGCTCTCGCCCTGGTTGACCGCCCTCTGAGGCTCCCCGGTGGCGGAGAGGAAGACGATACGGGCGACCTGCCCGCCGGTCGCGTCGAGCACACCTTCCAGGATCGGCGGGATCCCCCGGCTCAGGTCCAGCGACGCGGAGACCGCCTGGCTCACCCTCAGGAGCAGCGAGAGGTCGTGTAGCCGATCCCGGAGGCTCAGCCGCATCTTCTCCAGGGCCTTTCCTAGCCGGGCGACCTCGTCCTCGCCGCGGACCTGGATGGGGTGCTCCAGGTTGCCCGCCGCGATCCGCCCGGCGGCGTCGGCCAAGAGGTTCAGCGGTCGCGTCAGTTGGCGGGTGATGGTCAGCAGGACCACCACCGTGGCCCCGGTCACCAGGAGCAGGAGGGCGAGGAGGGGGTTCGCGATGTGGATGGCCGTCTCCAGGACCACCTCGTAGGGGAGTTGGATGACGACCGACCACGGGTATCCCTCGACCGCCACCTGGCAGACCAGTTGGCGGGCGTTGGTCAGGCTGTCGAGTCCGCCGCGGACCCAACCCCGCTCGTCGGGCAGGAGGAGCAGAGGGGGCTGAGAGACGTCGGCTCCCGAAGGATGGAAGAGGTGGTCCGGATCGGGGTGAGCGACGATCCTTCCTTCGGCGTCGATCACGAACCCGACCCCCCGTTGCATCGTCTTCTGCAGCCCGCTCAGGATCTCCGACAGTAGGGGGTTCAGAAGCAGGTCTACCCGTCCGACCAGGACGCCGTACCGCTCCTGGGTCTGGGGATCCTCTAGGGGGCTTAGAAAGGAGATGTAGGCCTCTCCGTTGAGCCCTCGGTACGCCTGGGTAGGCGTCGAGCCGCCGGTCAGGTATACGATGTCGAAGATCTCCTTCTCCTCGGGAAGCAGGTTCGTCTCTCTTGCATCCCCTTCGGGGAAGGTGCAGAGGACCCCTTTCTCGGCGTCGTAGGCGGTGAGGCGGGTGAAATAGGGGAGCATCTCCATGTCCCGCCGCAACCGGTCTTGGCAGAGGGTCTCATCCCCCTCCCACAGGACCCGATCGGTGGCGAACTGTCGGATGAGGCTTCCGCCGGTGGCGATGAAGGAGGCGATCTGGTCCGCGCCGTTTGACGCGTCCCGCACCAGGGCGTCGACCGCCTGCTGGGAGGCGATGGAGATCGCGGAGTGAACGACGGCGTAGGTCAGAGCGACCATCAGCAGGATGAAGAGGGGGAAGAGGGTGAAAAGGAAACGGCGGCTGAGGGACCGGGCGTAGGGAGGGGTGCGGAGGGGTTTGACCTGCGGGCGGACCCGTTGACCGCCGACCACGTAGCCCAGTTCGAGGATCATGCCGCAGAGGAGGGCGGATAGGAGGCGGAGGCCCAGGTCGAGCCGCTCCAGGGTCCAGGCGTAGTCCAGCGTTGCCAGGACGCCTCCTGGACGGTAGGTGAAGACGAAGGTGGCGAGAAGGCGGAGGGGCCAGATGAGCAGGACGGATCCTGGTAGCGCGGCCAGGGGGTGGCGGGCGATCTGGGGCACGGTCCCTCGGTAATCCTGCCGTAGCAGGTAGACGAGCAGCGCCGCCTCCAGGGCCAAGTTGAACGGGGCCAGCGGGTTGCGGGTCGTGGTCCCCGCCTGCACGATCCCCGCCAGCAGCCCCAGGACCGCCGCCGGGCCGACCCCCACCCATACCGCAGCGGCGAGGAACAGCAGTCCCAGCAGAGGGACCGTCGGTGGTGTCGGCTGGGCGGCCAGGTAAGGGGGAGGGAGCAGTTGGGTGGGGGGAACTCGAAGCAGCAGGAAATTGTGGGCCAGAGGGGTCAACAGCAGAAGGATCAGGGCAAGCGCCAGCCGCCGCCCCTTCAGCGTTGCGAACTCCCGCCGATGGCGCAGGACGAGGACCAACCAGCCAGTGAGGTAGGCTCCAAGGAAAAGATAGGTCCACCACCGAACGGGCAGGTCGAAGACCGGAACGAACCAGCGTCCCCAGAGTACCAGTTCCATCGCGGGTGTTTCTCTTAAGGCTCGGTACGGAAAGGCCCCTGTGGGATTATACACCGAAAGCAAGGAGGGGCAAACGGCCCGTTCGGTGGG
>CAZOLN010000080.1:3915-12750 GCA_964580565.1 uncultured Anaerolineales bacterium | reverse complement strand
TGAGCGAGTTTGCCGTCGAAGCCGTTGAACTGGCCAAGAAGTTCGGCGACTTCACCGCCGTAGACGGGGTGACCTTCCGCATCCGGCGGGGGGAGATCTTCGGCTTTCTGGGGCCCAACGGGGCGGGGAAGACGACCACCATCCGCATGCTGCTGGGCCTCCTCCGGCCCACCTCCGGCCACGCCACGGTGCTGGGCTACGACATCGTCCGCCAGCCGGATGAGATCCGCAAGCGGATCGGCTACATGTCCCAGCGCTTCAGCCTCTACCAGGACCTGACGGTCAGCGAGAACCTGGACTTCTACGGACGGACCTACGGCGTGCGCGGCAAGCGGCTGGAGGAACGGAAGCGGTTCGTGATCGAGATGGCCGGGCTGGTGGGGCGGGAGCGGGAACTCACCCGCAACCTCTCCGGCGGATGGAAACAGCGTCTGGCCCTGGGGGCGGCCATCCTCCACGAGCCCGAGATGCTCTTCCTGGACGAGCCGACGGCCGGGGTGGACCCCATCTCCCGCCGGGCTTTCTGGGACCTGCTGTACGAGCTGGCCGAGGAGGGAACGACGATCTTCGTCACCACCCACTACATGGACGAGGCGGAGCACTGTCAGGACCTGGCCTTCATCCACCGGGGGCGGATCATCGCCCAGGGCTCGCCGGAGGAGATCAAAGCCTCCAAGATGCGCGGGCAGGTACTGGAGATCGACTGCACCCAGCCCGACGTCGCCATCGCCGTCCTCCGGGAGATGGGGCTCTTCGAGGAGGTGGCCCTATACGGCGCGCTGATCCACGTGGTAGCCGAGGGGGTCGCCACCTACAAGCCCCGCATCGCCCAGGCGTTGTCGGAGGCGGGGGTGCAGGTTCGGGCGATGGACGTCATCCCGCCGTCCCTGGAGGATGTGTTCATCTCCAACGTGCGGAGGTAGGGATAGACACGGAGACACGGCACTCCTTGAACCTGTGCCTCCAGTGCCCTCAGTGTCTCAGTGATCAAAGGAGCGAGGGTATGAAACGAGAGAAAATCGCGCCGCTCATCATCGTCATCGCAGTGGCCCTCATCATAGCCGCCGCGGCCGTCTACTTCGCGGCGAACCCTGCCGCCTGGCGGGACCTCCTGGTCTCGCTGGAACTGGCCGAGCCGGCCGTCCCCGGCATCGCCGCCTCCGGCTTCATCGAGGCGGAGGAGATCGAGATCGCCCCAGAGGTGGGGGGGCGGATCGTCGAGGTGGGGGTGGCGGAGGGGGAGCCGGTGGAGGCGGGGCAGGTGCTGATCCGGCTGGACGACACCCTGGCCCAGGCCCAACTGGCGGTGGCCCAGGCCGGGCTGGAGATGGCCCAGGCCCAGCTGGACCGGGTGCGGGCCGGAGCCAGGGAGGAACAGATCCGCCAGGCGGAGGCGCAACTGGCCCAGGCGGAGGCCGCGCGGGACGGGGCGTATCAGGCCTGGCAGGACGCCCTCGCGCTCCTGGAGAACCCCCAGGAGATCGACGCCCAGATCGTCGTAGCGGAGGCACAACTGGCCCAGGCCGAGGCCGCGCTCCGCCAGGCCGCCGCCCTGCGGGATGCGGCCCAGATCGCCAAGGACGCCTTCGAGCAGGCCATCGAGTCGTTCCCCCCCGGGGAGCGCCGCCGCATCCGGGTCGCCCGCGGGACGATCGAGGAGGTCCTGCCGGACCTCCCACCGGAACTCCAGCAGTTCATCGCCGATCTGCCCGACGGCACCTACACCCACAACAACTGGGAGGTGGCCCTGTCCGATGGAAGCGTGACCATCTACCAGTGGGTGACCGCCTTCTACCCCCTGGAAGCCCACCTGGCCCCCAATCAGTACTGGAAGGCCTCGATAGGCTACAACTCGGCTCAGGCGGCCTACGATGGGGCAAAGCGGGTGCTCAACCTCCTCTACGCGATGCGCAACGATCCTCAACAGATCCAGGCCCAGGTGGACGCGGCGGAGGCGGAATACCGGGCGGCCGAGGCGGCGGTGGAGATGGCCCGCGCCCGGCTGGAGGGCCTGCGGGCCGGCGCGAGCCAGGAGGAGATCGCCGCCATGGAGGCCCAGGTGCAGCAGGCCCAGGCCCAGGTGGAGAGCGCCCAGGTACTCCTGGAGAAACTGACCCTCACCGCCCCGGTCAGCGGGCGGGTGCTGGAGGTGATCGGCCACGAGGGAGAACTGGCCACGCCCGGCAGCCCCCTCATCACCCTGGCCGACCTGGACCAGGTCACCCTCACCGTCTATGTGCCGGAGAACCGACTCGGTCAGGTGCGGATAGGGCAGAGGGTGGAGGTGCGGGTCGACTCCTTCCCGGATCGGGTCTTCATCGGCCGGGTGGTCACCATCGCCACCGAGGCGGAGTTCACCCCCCGCAACGTCCAGACCCAGGAGGAGCGGGTGAACATGGTCTTCGCCGTCAAGGTGGTCATCCCCAACCCGGACCACGCCCTCAAGCCCGGCATGCCCGCCGATGCCGTGATCCTCACCCAGGAGCAGTGAGATGAGGTTCCACGTTTCACGTTCCACGTTTCACGTTTCACGCTCCGCGTTCGACGTTCTATGTGCCGCGGTCCTGCTTCTCCTCCTGACCGGTTGCGGAGGCAACGCCGTCGACGGCCCCATCACCGCCTCCGGCTTCATCGAAGGGGAGGAGATCCTGATCGCCCCGGAGGTAGGGGGACGGATCGCCGAAGTGCTGGTGGACGAGGGGGATGAGGTGAGCGAAGGGCAGGTCCTGATTCGGCTGGACGACGCCCTGCTCCTCAGCCAACGGGGGGAGGCGGAGGCGGCGGTGGTGGCAGCCCAGGCGGAGCTGGCCCGCGTGGAGGCCGGAGCGCGTCCGGAGGAGATCGCCGTCGCCCGTGCCGCGCTGGCCCAGGCGGAGGCGCGGCGGGACGAGGCGCTGCGCGCGCTGGAGAACGCCCGCAAGGCCCTGGAGAACCCTCAGGATCTGAACCTCCAGATCGCCCAGGCAGAAACCGAAGTGGCCCTGGCCGAACAGGAGGTGGAGAAGGCCCAGGCCGATCTGGCGGAGGTCGAACTGAAGTACAACGTCTTCCGAGAGCAGGGGGATGAAGCGGAGAGAACGTGGGCGTTGCAGGTGGACGCGGCGCGGGCGGCTCTGGACGCGGCGCAGGCAAAACTGGACGGAGCACGACGGCACCTCAACGCCCTGTACGCCATCCGCAACAACCCCCTGAGCCTCGAGGCCCAGGTCCACGCCGCTGAGGCCCGGTATCAGGCGGCGGAGGCGGCCGTCAAGGAAGCGCAGGCGGCATTGGACGAACTGGAAGCCGGCCCTACGGAGGAGGAGGTCGCTGTCGCCCGGGCCCGGCTCCACCAGGCGGAGGCCGCTCTAGCCCTCATCGACGCACAGCTGGCCCAGCTCACCCTCACCTCCCCCATCACCGGCACCGTCACCAGCCGCAGCGCCCACGCGGGGGAGACGGCCGCGCCCGGCCTCCCTCTCCTGACGCTGACGAACCTGGACCAGGTGACGCTGGTGCTCTACATTCCGGAGAACCAGATCGGTCGGGTGCAGGTGGGACAGTTGGTGACGGTGCAGGTCGACTCCTTCCCGGACCGGGTCTTCATCGGCCGGGTGTCCACCATCGCCACCGAGGCGGAGTTCACCCCCCGCAACGTCCAGACCCAGGAGGAGCGGGTGAACATGGTCTTCGCCGTCAAGGTGGTCATCCCCAACCCAGACCACGCCCTCAAGCCCGGCATGCCCGCCGACGCGACGATCCTGGTCGAGGAGGAGTAACACCCCGACCGCGAAGACGCGGAGCACATAGAGTTTTACGGGGAACCCCCAACCGAGCGCATCCCCTTCATCCGACGCGCCTCCCCACCGGCGCTCAGGCCGGGGAGGCGCGATCCGCCTCCCCCCACTGCATTGCTGGGTGGTGAACGGACCCCCTACCGATCCGTACACTCATTCGTACACCCTCTGCCCGCCTCCGTCCACCCCCGCGACCGCATTGGCCGACCACCAGGATGATGCCGAATCATCGCTGGGACCTATCAGCCCTTGTTCCGGAGCACCAGGGGCAGGTAGATCTTCGTTATCGGGTACTCGTAGGCGCCGATGTCGCAGCCGGATCCCTGGGGGCGGGCCACGCCGCGCTGGTCAGCAGAGATGCCGGCTATGCAGGCACCGGCGTCGATGGCCGGGCTGCCCTGCAGGAGGGGATGGACCAGGGCGCCGTTCTCCTCGGTCAGCGGCCCGAGCAGCGGATCGGTGTTCGTCAGATCGCCGGTAGCCGTGAAACCGCAGGTGTCGCCGCTGTCCAGGTTATGACCGTTGGAGGTCATCGTGCCAGCGCAGTTGGTCGTTCCGTTGTAGGCGAGGATGGTGTTCTGCAGGGTGACGCCGCCATCGGCGCTGTGGATACCGTATCCACCGCCGGTAGCGGTGTTGCTGGCGATGGTGGTGTAGGTGATCACACTCGTGGCCCGGTTGTAGAGACCACCACCGGCGCCTGAACGGCTCTCGTTGCCGCTGAGGGTGGAGTTGACGAGGATCAGCACACCCCCGTGGTTGTAGATCCCGCTGCCGCTGGCGCCACTCGTGTTCCCGACGACCTGTCCGCCGTTCAACGTCGCGGTGCCTTGGTACACGTATATCCCGCCGCCAACGTTGGCATAATTGCCGACGATCGCACTGGCGGTGCCGTCCTGGACAAGCCTGGCCGTGCTGAGCCCGACGTACACGCCACCGCCGAGGTCGGCGGTGTTGCTAAGGATCTGTCCGCCGCTCAGCGTCGCGGTGCCGCCGCTGATGTACATCCCCCCACCATAGAACCTCGACGCATTGCTGACAACCCGTCCGCCGCTGAGCACCACCCTACCCTGGAAGAGGTACACCCCGCCGCCGTAGTAGCTGACCGTGTTGCTGACGATCTGACCGCCGCTCAGCGTCGCGGTGCCGTTGTTAACATACACGCCGCCGCCGAAGTCGGCGGTGTTGCCGCGTACCTGCCCGTCGATGATCGCTACACTGCCCTGGTCGACACGCACCCCGCCTCCGACGGCAGCATGGTTCCCGGCGATGAGACTGGTGGCCCCTGTCATGGTGAACGCGGCCGCGCTCCCGACGCACACCCCTCCGCCCCGACCGGAGGCACCACGAGAGGTGTTACTGACGATCTGGCCGCCGCTGAGCACCACGCTGCCCTGGAAGATGTACACCCCGCCGCCGTAGCCATCAGCGGTGTTGCTGACGACCCGGCCGCCGGCGAGCGTCGCACTCCCCTGGTCAACGTATATCCCACTCCCGTGGAGGCTGCTAGTGTTGCTGAGGATCTGACCATCGCTGAGCGTCATGCTGCCCTGATAGACGAACACCCCACCGCCAGCGGTGCCCGCGTAGTTTCTGGCGATGACGCTGCCAGCGCCCGTCTGGGTGAACACGGCCGTGCTCCCCCCGACATACACACCGCCGCCGTACATGCCGGCGGTGTTGCCGACGATTCGGCTGTCGTCCAACGTCACGCTGCCAGACGAGATATAGATCCCGCCGCCATAGGTGCCGGCGGCGCTGCTGAGGATCTGACCGCCGCTGAGGGTCATACTGCCCTGGTAGACGAGCACTCCGCCGCCGCTGCCGGCGGTACTGCTGCTGACGACGGTGTTGATAAGGACCAGATCCGCGTCGTAATCATAGATACCACCGCCGCCGCCGCCGGAGACGCTGCCGTTGATGATGCTCACTCCGGAGATGACCACCGTGCTCACGCCGGGGCGCAGGTCGAAGACCCGGTCGATCGAGCCGGCGTCAATGATCGTCTGGTCGGGGCCAGCACCGGTGATGGTCAGAGGGCCGGTGACGTCCAGATCCCCGGTGGCGCAGGCGTTCTCACCCGCCCCGGTGATGGTCAGCACGTAGGTTCCACTGCCCAGGGTGATGGTGTCGTTCTCCCCATTGCTGTTGGCAAGGCAGATGGCATCCCGCAGCGAGCAGTCCCCGTCCGTGCAACTGCCGTCGTTCTCATCGGTCGTGATATTCACGGTGAAGGTCGCTGCGCGGACGGGGGAGGCAGGGCTGGCGACCAACAGCCACATCAGGCCTAAGGTCGACAGCAGGCTGAGGACGATGATTCCGAAAAGCCTCTTGATCCGCATCGCACCTCTCCTTGTAACTTGTGAAACTCTGTGGCACGGACATAGCCTAAGGCAGGCACAACGAGGGATTCAGGGGAGAACGAACGTGGACCCTGGTGCGAGGATACGCGATGGAGAAAATATGGCCCGAAAACGGCAAAAACACAAGGCGGAAAGCGGCGGCGAACCACATACCAGCAACTGCCGGGCCTTCTCCCGCTGCCAATCGTGCGGAGCGACCTCCTGCTCCCCCCGCCAGACGCGGAAGGGACCCAGCGTCTGGACGCGCAGTTGATAGCCGGGGTGGATCTCCGCGTCGGCGAGGCCCAGGCGGGCCAGGATGGCCTCCGCCGTGGCCGCCTCGCGGCCCGTCTCGCGGGCGAACAGGAGCAGCGGCACCAGCCGACGGGGGTCGGGCGGGCCCAAAAGGGTGCGCCGCTCGAAGAGGAACCCGTATCCGTGCCGGCGCACCAGCCCTAACAGGTCGCCGATCCCTCGCTCCAACCGGGCCCATTCCCCCCGCTCCCGCCACAGGAGGCACTGCCACAGGCGGGCAACCGCCTCCCCGAAGGTGTCGCTGCACTCGCGGAACGCGGTCCACGCCCGGTCGAGCCACCTCGCCGCCTCGTCGTGTCGACCGGCGAGGACGAACCCCGCGCCCATCGAGACGCGGATGAGGGCAGCGATCCACTCGTCGCCCGCCCGCTGGGCGATCTCGATCCCTTGCTCGGCGGCCTCACGGGCCGACGCCAGGTCGCCCTGGAACCCGCGCGCCCTGCACAGGCCCCAGTAGGCCTCCACCTTCAGACGCGGCACTGCCAGTTGATCGCCCAGGGCGATCGCCTCTCGGTAGCAGCGGCAGGCCTGCTCCGTCGCCTCGGGGACGTCCCGCAGGAGCCAGGCGTGGCCCTGCCGCATATACCCCACGGCGATGACGAAGGGGGAGTGGAGGACCCGGCCGCGCTGGGTGCCCTCCACGGCGCAGCGGTGGGCCTCCTCCCCGTGGCCCTGAAGGCTCAAGATAAGGGAGAGGAGGAGCAGGGTCTCCCGATGGGCGCGGGGGCGAAGGACCGGCGCCTTGCGCTCGGCCTCCGCCCGCTCCTCAAGCAACCGCTGCGCCTCCGCCAGCCGCCCGGTGCGCAGGAGGACCCGCACGGCCAACTCGGCCTCGCCGGGCCCCTCCTCCCGCAGTTCGCGGGCCTGGGCGCGCAGCCGCTCCGCCTCTTCCGGACGGCCCAGGTTGAGCCGGTTCTCGGCCAGGAGCTCCAGCAGCCGGGCCCGGGTCTCCCGGTCCTCCTGACCGTCGGCCAATCGGAGCGCCTCCTGCAGCAAGTGCTCGGCCTTGCTGGGGGGGAAGAGATCCTGGCGGGGGCTCGACAGCCGTTCCAGGGACTGCGAGAGGGTAGGGACGGCCCCACTGCGCAACCCCTGCCAGACCAATTGGAGGGCGATGGCCCAGCCCTCGGTCCGGCCGGTCAACTGTTCGATCTCCTGGGGGGAGAGGGGGAGCCCGTAGAGATCCCGAAAGAGGCTGGCGATCTCGTCGGGCGTGAAGGCCAGTTCCCGCTCGCCGATCTCCAGGACCTCTCCGCGGACGCGCCAGGTGACCAGGGAGGGCAAAGAGGGAGGATAGCGGGTGGAGAGAACGACGTGGAGGTCGGGCGGGGCGCGGCCGATAAGCCAATCCAGGATCCGAATAGGCTCCGACGCCTCGCCCAGGAGATGGACGTCGTCCAGGACCAGGAAGAGGGAGGAATGAAGGTGCTCCGCTTGGCCCGGAGGACCCATCTTCCCTGGTGCATCGCCGGACACTCCTGTATCTATTGTAACCGGTACGGGGGGAAGGACAAGCAGCAGGAACCGAGGTGCTGTACGGTGCGTACAGCACCCGCACCCGCCAGCAGTAGAGGGTGTCTGGAGTTGGGCCGTGGACCGTCGCGGTCAGGATGACGCCAGCGACGGAGGTGGTCACGTCGGTCCAGGAGGCCGGGTATGCGTACGGCAACGGGCGTCTCCAAAGGGCGCGCCGGGCGGGCACGCCTCCACCTCCAACCCGATCCGACCCCGGCCCATCGGGTCGGTGGCGGTCATCCGCACCTGGAGGCCGACGGAGCGGCCCCAGGGCTGCACCAGCACGGCCGCCGCCGACCTGGGGGGCCAGCAATCGACTTTCCCCATAGTTTTGCTCTTCTTGCGTGGACCACCTGTCTGGAGCCCGACGCGCGGGTCACCATCCGGCGGGTGTCCCATATGTGCATTCAAAGGTGTCCCCAGGCTCCAAGCCGAGCCGGCACGCTTCGGGCTGGTTCCTTTCACCAACCCGCATCACTTCGATGCGGAAACGCCAGTCCTCTTGATACCATCTCTTCATCGCCACCTCCTGTACACCCTACCGGGCGGGACCCAAGGCACCCGACGGACTCTCTTGCCCCCGCGGACGGCGCCTCTCCGGAACGCGCCGCCGCTCACCGATCCTGGCTGCCTGAAAGGGAACGGCGAGACGAGCAAAGGGTCCTCCACAGTGCCCAGCCGAACAGCCCAAACCCCAGCGGAACGGTTATCAGATAGCCGACCACGTTACTGGGGATCGGCTGGTCGGTGGCGGCCCATAGGGCGTATTCCCCCGCAGCGACCGGCGGGAAGGCCAGCCAGGCGAGAAGATTCCTACCCCGCGGGCGGGCTGAGAGCCTCTGCAGCAAATCGGGCGCGGTATCCGCGCGGTCGTTGCAGTGCAGCGC
>CAZOLN010000080.1:0-3815 GCA_964580565.1 uncultured Anaerolineales bacterium | reverse complement strand
CAGCGCGGTGAAACTGAGCGAGAACGGCAGTTCTTCGTAGACGGTCGCGACGATGCCGCCCTCCAGCATCCAGCCGTAGGCCGCACCGACCACCAGCAGCGCCGGGATGCTCCCCACGCGGTAGCGGCGGATGAGCGTCAGCAAGATGTAGGCCATCAGAGAGTAGATGCCCCACAGCAGGATCAGATCGGTAACGCCCGGCTCCGGCGTGCCAGGGAGGAGGACATTGCACAAGTGCGGTTGTAGTACCAATCAAACTACCAAAGGGCGCTTTTCAACTGAGCCTGGAAAGCCCGATGGCGCGGGAAGCGGTCGCGAATCCCCTCCACCCACTGCCTCGCCGCCGCCTCCTCCCCCCGCAACCGCAGCACCTCAGCACACGCCACCGTCAGCACCGCCGCCTTCCCATAACTGCGCCGGTGTTGATTGCCCACGATGGCCGTCACCCGCCGGTGGGCTACGTCCAGGCACCAATCCAGATACACCCGCTCCTGCCCTTCGTCGAGATCCAGCCGCCCGCTCTCCCGCCCCCAGGCCAGGCACTCCGCATAGGCCGCGTTCAACCGCCCGGGGAGTTCCTCCTCTCCCTCCCCCGGTTCACCGTAGCCCCAAAAGCCAAGGCTAGTGGCCAGGAGACTCCACGACCACAGGGAGGCCAGGTTAGGAGGAAGTTCCTCCAGCGACCGATGGGAGAGCAGAATCAGGAGAAAAGAGACGATCAGGGCCTGATCGCTGCTTCGACTGGACCACCCCAACACCGGCTTGTTGATCACCGGCCGACGCGCGGCCTCCAGGTCACACGCCAGCAGTCGGGCGTGGGCGAGCAGGTTGTGATCGGGATCGGCAGGCCGTTCAAGCCCGTCTGGCTCCACATGGAGGAACGGAACGGCAGAGGAGGAAGAGCGCCGTCTACTTGCGCTCTTGATGTGTCCAGCGGCCCGTTCCATCCAGGCGATCCGTTCCCCGGTGGCCGGAACCGCCTCCCACAGGTCCAGCAGGCGAGCGAGGGTGGGCTTGGCCTGAAAGGCCTCCCAGCGGCCGAAAAGGAACCGCTCCGGATCGCCCAGCGCTGCAGCGGCGGAGCACAGATGGTCGGCGATGGCGGCACGAATGGGAAGGTCGGGCAGCAGGCTCTCCAGAGCCTCCTGGGCAGCGCGCAACACCTCGGCGTACCTCCCCTCCTCCTCCAGCGCAGCAAACCAGTCCAGATAGGCACGGGGATGGGCCCGGCCCTCGGCTCGCGCCAGGGCCTCCAACCCTGCCACCCCTCCCGCCATCCGCACCGCCTCCCGCAGCCAGGCATCGGCGTCCGCCCCGCTCTGGGCCCGCAGGAAATCGATCCAGTCGGCCAGGAAGGCCTCCAGGTCAGGGAGAGGGAAGGGAGAGATCTGCACCAGGTCGTCCAGCATCGGCCGCTCGAAGGGGTCCAGCCAGAAGCGGGCCTCGCGCATCTGAGCGTAGAGCGCCTGCGGTCGACGATCAAGCGGCACGGTCTCATAGATAGCGCGCAGGTACCGGCCGACGGCCTCCCGACCGTCCACACCGGGCAGGTCGGACAACCGGATCCCCCGCCCGTAGTCGTCCTCCAAGCCCAACAGATCGAACAGTTTGTCATAGGCCTCCAGGGCGAGACCGACCTCTCCGCTGTCGAAGGCCACCGCTGCCCGCTCAAACAGGAGGGTCAGCGGCTCCACAAACCGTTCGTATGGCCCCAGGTCCGTTTCCTCATAGTCGTAGTCCCAACCGTGCCAATCCTCCCACTCATCGGCCGAATCCATCGCACGCCGGATCTCCAGGGCCAGGTCGTCGATGTCGGAAAGGAGATGCTCCCAGACGGTCTGAGGCGGAGGGACGGACACCTCGCCGACGCCGAGTTGGGCCAGGAAAGCCTGACGCTCAGCAGGGGGGACCCGCTGGGCCATCGCGCGTAGGATGTCGCGCAGTTCGTCGGCCGAGCACTCCGCCAGCCGCCGCTCCACGGCTTCCAAGAAGACCTTGAGGGACATCCTTTCGGTCACCATAGGATCTCCACAGTGCCAACCAATCTATGCGTGAAACCACTCGATGGTGCGTAGTTATTATACACCAAAAACACGGTCAGGCTATCGCCCTGTACCGGCGGGCGCGCCCTGACAGCGATGCCGTGCGCACTTTATGCACAACGTGCTGGCCCACGTGCCCGAGGAGAGAGCAGGAGACCGTTGCGCTCCTACACGAAATGCAACGTGTTGGCCAACGCGTCCGGGGGCACCGTGCGCCGCAGGTCCAGAAGGCAACGCAGCAGTTACCCCAGCCCCGGCCTGCGCTTGCTCTACGTGGGCATGGCCCTCACCCCGGTCAACATCTGGGTCGATCTCAAGTGGGCCTTCCTGGGTTGCCCCAGACGTGGCGGGCGGGAGATGGGCGCCAAGTTGTTCCCATTGAGGGTGAAGCCCTCCCGCGCGGCCGGCGGCCTGCGCCTGCCGGCCGACGGTCCAATCTACCCGACGGACAATTGCACAGTGTTAGAAATCGACCTCGAGTGAGCCCGGCCCCAAAACAGGTCCCAGATCAAGCAATCACCAGCCTCTGCCGCTGGTCACCGCAACCTTGACGTAGGGAAGGCGGTGATGTATAATATGATGTACATTCTGGCGGCCTAGGGGGAGGAATATGGCGACGAAAGTACGTAAGCAGGTCTACATCGAGCCTCACCACGAGGCCATCCTTAAGCGACTCTCTAGAGAGCGGGGCATCACCGAGGCCGAAATCATCCGCCAGGCCATCGAAGAGCACACCAGCGCCCTCCGTCTGCCCCGGCGCGACTTGAGGGCGTGGGAAGCAGAGCGGGCCTTCATCCAGAACTTGATCCGGCAAGGGCCTGTATCCGGCCGGCGCACCTGGCGGCGGGGGGACCTGTATGAGCGGTAGGGTCTTCGTGGATACGAACGTCCTGGTCTACGCCTACGACCGCTCCGAGCCGGAAAAGCAGCAACGGGCCCTGGAGGTCCTGGACCACCTGGCGGTCAGCGGAGCCGGCGTGATCAGCACACAGGTGCTGGCGGAGTTCTTCGTCGCCGTCACCCACAAGATCGCCGCGCCGCTCTCCACCGTCGAAGCCTACGAGCGGGTGAAGAATTATCTCCAGAGTTGGACCGTCGTCGACCTGACCGGGATGATCGTCCTCGAGGCAGCGCGGGGCGTGCGCGATCACCAATTCAACTATTGGGACGCGCAGATCTGGGCCACTGCTCGCCTGAACCAGATCCCCGTTGTCTTCACGGAGGACTTCAACGCGGGGCAGGTGACGGAGGGGGTCCGGTTCGTCAACCCGTTTGCTGAGAACTTCCGGATGGAGGACTGGACGGTGGGATAAGGGTGAGGAGGAAGGGCGCGGCCTTCCTGTCCCTGCGGATTCAATTGTACGCGGCCTCGATCGCCCAAAGGTAGAGATGTCGGAAGGACACGGACAATTGGGTCGGGAGGCTGGAGAAGGTCCCCCTGCACGATATTTGGCCCAACGAGGCCCACGACTTCACGACCTGGCTGGCCGACAATCAGCACTTGAGAAAAGTGACGGCTTTGGTGCATGATTGTCCCCAAAATCCTCACCAGGAGGGGGCAAGATGCACCAAAGCCAGCATCAGAATACTATCGAGTTGACGTCGGGTCAAGTGCGAACGATGACGGTTGAGACGCTCATATCTATGTTAGGCACTTGTCTAGGCGTCTTTTGCGGTTACAATGAAAGTGCCAGGTGATGGGATTAAAGCATGCCACTTAAGACATGCGGTAGAAAGTCAATAGGCACTTTGACATTTGAATAGAATCGATTC